>JBAVEY010000158.1:0-34108 GCA_049587975.1 Actinomycetota bacterium
CGGAACTCGCTGCTTGCGTTCGCCCGGTTCCACGCCGGGCGAACCGGCGTCTCATTCGAGATGGCGGCCGAGCTCTCGGACGACGAGCTCGGCAAGGCCTGCCCCTTCGACCACGGGACGGCCTTCCAGACCGTGCGGCATCTGATGGACGTGGACTGGAGCTGGCGCGAGTTCAGCACGGGTGACGACGTCGGCGAGACGATGTGTGAGAGGAGGTGCCCTCGAGGACCTGGCGAGCCTCGGTGCGTTCGGCGCCGCCGAGGATGCCCGGCTGCTGGCCTACGTGGGCTCGCTCGACGATGCCTCGGTCGCCGAGCCGCTCACCCTCCCGGACGGGGCGTGGGTGCCGAGGTGGCTGATCGTCGCGCACGTCGTCAACCACGGAACCCGGCACCGCAGCGAGCTCGCGCGCTTCCACCGATCGAGGTCATTCGCCGGGCGAGCTCGACCTGCTCGACGCCCTCGCTCTGTAGGCGCGACCTTCTGGGCGGTGATTCGTCTCGCCCATCCCCTGCGGGTGTTTGACCGGGGACTGCGCATCACACAGACTGAACAGGTGTTCGATTCGTGCGTGCTCGGCGTGGACCCGGGCGTCTCCGCACTCGGTCTCGCCGCCGTCGCCAGGCACGACCGCAAGCCAGTGCTGCTGTTCGCCGAGACGGTGCGGACGGCCGCCGACCTCCCCGACGCGACCCGCTTGCGCCTGCTCCACGACGCGGTCGTGGAGGCGATCGCGTCGCACCGCCCCTCATCGGTCGCGACCGAGCGGATCGCGTGGAACAAGAACCAGGTGAGCGCGATGATCGTGGCGAGGGCGACGGGTGTGATCCTGCTCGCGGCCGCGCAGGCGGGTCTCGAGGTCGAGGAGTACGGCTCGCTCGAGGTGAAGATGGCGGTCACGGGGCAGGGGAACGCGAACAAGGCCCAGGTCCGGACGGCGCTCGAACGGTTCCACGGCCTCCGGGACCTCCCCGACCAGCCCGACGCGGTCGACGCGGCGGCGATCGCGCTCTGTCATCTCACGCAAGCGCGGCTCCGGAAGGTCGCCGCGCGGTGATCTCGTTCCTCGAGGGCGACGTCGCCGAACGCTCGGGGGGTCGCGTGGTCATCTCGGTGGGCGGCGTCGGTTACGACGTGCTGGTGGCCGCCTCGACGCTCGCGAAGCTGCCGCCTGTCGGCCGGCCCACCCGCATCTATACGCGGATGGTCGTTCGCGACGACGCGATGACGCTGTTCGGGTTCGCGAACGCGGACGAGCGAGAGCTGTTCGACCTGCTCGTCACCGTGAACGGCATCGGCCCGAAGGTGGCGCTCAGCTTCCTCTCGGTGCTCTCGCCGGACGCCTTCCGACGGGCCGTCTCGTCCGGCGACATCAGCGCGCTCACCGTCGTCCCCGGCGTCGGCAGGAAGGTCGCCCAGCGCGTGGTCTTGGATCTGAAGGACAGGCTGGGCGGGGAGGTCGTGATCGTGGACGGCCCGCTCGCCGACGTCCGCGAAGCGCTCCTGGCGCTCGGGCTGACGCAGCAGGAGGCGAGCGACGCGATGACCGGTCTCGTGCCGAACGGTGACGCGGCCGTGGAGGACCTCCTCCGCGAGGCGCTCCAACACATCGGCCGGGGGTAGGGTGATGGCCGACGTGACCCAGGACGAGCGCATCGTCGACCCGGAGGTTCCGGAGGAGGAGCAGGAGTTCGACGCCGCGCTGCGGCCGCGCCGGATCGACGAGTTCGTCGGCCAGGACCGCATCAAGGAGCAGCTCGCGCTCCTGATCGACGGCGCGCGGGCGCGCGGCGAGACCGTCGACCACCTGCTGTTCTCTGGGCCGCCGGGGCTGGGCAAGACCACCCTCGCGGGCATCGTCTCCAACGAGCTCGGGGTCGGGTTCCAGCCGACGTCGGGGCCGGCGCTCGACCGGCCTGGCGACTTGGCGGCGATCCTGACCAACCTCGAGGAGGGCGACGTCCTGTTCGTGGACGAGATCCACCGGATGCCGCGGGCGGTCGAGGAGGTGCTGTATCCGGCGCTCGAGGACTTCAAGCTCGACGTCGTGCTCGGCAAGGGTCCGAGCGCCCGCAGCATCCGCCTGGACCTCCCGCGGTTCACGCTGGTCGGCGCCACCACGCGACCGGGCCGGATCACGCTGCCGCTCCGTGAGCGGTTCGGGTTCTCCCCGCGCCTGGACTACTACTCGGTCGGGGACTTGGGGGCGATCGTGCACCGTTCTTCCCGGATCCTCGGCGTCCGGATCGACGAGGAGGGCACCCACGAGATCGCCCAGCGCTCGAGGGGCACGCCACGGGTGGCCAACCGTCTCCTGCGGCGGGTCCGCGACTTCGCCGAGGTGCGCCACGACGGGGTGGTGAGCTCGGACGTCGCGCGAGCCGGCCTCGAGCTGTTCGAGGTCGACGAGCAGGGCCTGGACAAGCTGGACCTGGCGATCCTGTCGACCGTGGTCGACAAGTTCGGCGGGGGGCCGGTCGGCTTGTCCACGCTCTCCGCGGCCGTGGGGGAGGAGACGGATACGATCGAGGACGTGGTGGAGCCCTACCTGCTCCAGCTCGGGCTGCTCCAGCGCACCCCGCGGGGCCGGGTGGCCACCGACCGTGCATACCGCCACCTCGGGGCCTCGCCCGAAGGGGTCCTCCCGATCGCCTAGCCGGGCGCAGCGACACCGCCGGTGCCCGAACCCCGACCCCTCGGGCGGCGAACCGAGCGGTAGCCTGTATGCTGCCTCGTCACCCCGTAGGAGGCTGCTCGACCCATGGTGCTCGGATTCCTCGCCCAGAACAGCTCTCAAGGCGGAAGCTCGCTCATCGGCCTCGCGCTGCCGGTGCTCATGATCGTCGGCTTCTACTTCCTGCTCATCCGCCCCCAGCGCAACCGCCAGCGGGCGCAGCAGGCGCTGGCCGCCTCGCTCGAGGTGGGTGACGACGTGATGACCAGCGGCGGCATCTTCGGCACGATCGTCGAGATCGACGAGGACGAGAGCACCGTCATGGTCGAGATCGCCCCGGGGACGCGGATCAGGATGCTCCGCCAGGGGATCTCGCAGCGCTTCGTCGAGGACACGTTCGAGGACGGTGACGGGGACGAAACCGCCGACGAGGGGATCGACCGAGAGCCGTGAGCGTCGAACCGGCACCGGCCGAGGGTCCCTCGGAGCCGGCCGAACCGGCCAGCCAGCCCGAAGCGATCACCCTCGAGCTCGTCCAGCAGGATGAGGAGCTCTCCTCGTTCATCTCGGCCGCCGACCGGGTCATGGAGGGCCTCGGCTACACCGAGCACGGGTTCCGACACGCGAACCTCACAGCCCGGATCGCGTTCAACGTCCTCACCCGAGCCGGGTTCGACACGCACACCGCGAACCTGGCCTGCGTCGCCGGTTACCTCCACGACGTTGGGAACATGATTAGCCGCTACGCGCACGGCCAGACGGGCGGCGTGCTCGTCTACCAGGCGCTCCGGGGCCGGGTGCCGAGCGGCGACCTGGCGCAGATCGTGGCGGCGATCGCGAACCACGAGGAGGACAACGGCTACGCGGTGTCGCCCGTGTCGGCCGCGGTCATCCTGGCCGACAAGTCGGACGTGCACCGGAGCCGGGTCCGCAAGTCCGGGCAGATCGAGTTCGACATCCACGACCGCGTGAACTTCGCCGCCGAACAGTCCTTCCTACGGGTAGACTCGGCGGCGAAGACCGTGAGCCTCGAGCTGACGATCGATACGCAGATCAGCCAGGTCATGGAGTACTTCGAGATCTTCCTCGGTCGCATGCAGCTGTGCCGCCTCGCGGCCGAGGTGCTGAACTGCAGGTTCAAACTCCTGATCAACGGCGCAGAGCTCGCGTGAGCGACGCGGAAGGACCTCGATGAAGAAGAGGCAACGGACGTTCTGGGTGTCGCTGATCTTCGTCGGCATCCTCACGCTCGGCTCGATCGCGCTGTTCGTCACCGGCACGCGCCCGATCCTCGGCCTCGATCTCGAGGGAGGCGTCTCGGTGATCTTGTCCGCGCCGGACGGCACGCCGGAGACCGTGATGAACCAGGCGCTCGAGAACATCCGGAACCGCATCGACGCCTTCGGGACGGCCGAGCCGCTGCTGTTCGTGTCCGGGGACACGATCGAGGTCCAGATCCCGGGGCTCGCGCGCGGCACGATCGACGAACACCCCAAGACCCAGTTCTGCGTCACGGATTCCACGGGCAACGCGTATGGATGTCACACCGACCAAGCGGCCACCCAGGCTCAGCTCGATGGGGCGAGCGTGCAACCCGTCGTGGACTCGGTGTGCCTGACGGGTGACGTCTGGGGAGACACGGCGCCCTGCTTCGGAACCGAGAAAGATGCCAAGGCGGCGATCGACGCGATCAAGGTCGAGAAGCAGCAGCAGCGGTTCTGTCTCACCGGAACGGGGCTCTCCACCGATCCATGTTTCCCGAGCCGTGACCAGGCGAACGCGGCCCTGGCCGGCATCGGGACGAGCGTGTCGCAGACCTACTGCGTTCAAGGGAGCGACGGCCAGACGTTCTCGAGCGATGCCGGTCCGGCATGCTCCCCCAACCAGCAGGATGCCGTCAGCCTCCTGGACGACATGAGCGTCCGTCGCCACGACACACAGTTCTGCGTCATCAGCTCGGCCGGGGAGAACCTGGGGTGCTACCTCGACCGCGACTCGGCCGAGGCACGTCTCCAGGAGACCGGACAAGAGCGATTGCTGCAGGTGATCGGCGAGACGGCGCGCCTGGAGCAGCGGGAGGTGCTCGGCGTGCTCACGCCGTCGGATCCCAACTACGCCTCGACCCCGCTCACGTGTGGTACGGCGGCGGAGCGCGCGACCCAGGAGTGCTCCTTCGAGGCCCTCAAGGATAAGAACGTCGTCTTCCAGGACCGTGACGACGCCACCCGGTACCAGCTCGGCCCCGTCGAGATCACCGGGGAGGCCATCGACAAGGCGACGGCCGTGTACAACGCCGGGTCGTCCACGAGCGTCGGACAGGGCTGGGAGATCCGGTTCGACCTGACCGGGGACGGGTCGGGGAAGTTCGCGGATGTGACGACGCGCCTGCAGGGGCGCCAGCTCGCGATCGTCGTCGACGACCAGGTCATCTCCGCGCCGACGGTCCAGAGCCCGATCACCAACGGCACCGGCGTGATCACCGGCAGCTTCACCGAAGCCCGCGCCAAGGACCTCGCCACGCAGCTGAACGCGGGCGCGCTGCCGGTCGAGCTGACCACGCAGCAGGTCCTCACCGTGAGTCCGACGCTGGGTGACGAGTCCCTTCAGCAGGGGCTGTTCGCCGCGATCGCCGGTCTCGTGCTGCTCGCGGCCTACCTCCTCTTCTACTACCGCGTCCTCGCGATCGTCGCGTGGGTCGGCATGATGATCTGGGCCGTCCTCGCGCTCGGGCTGATCGCGCTCGCCGGGCGGACCATCGGGTACAACCTCACGCTGGCCGGCGTGGCGGGTCTCGTGATCTCCTTGGGTGTCACGGCCGACTCCTACATCGTGTTCTTCGAACGACTGAAGGATGAGGTCCACGCCGGTCGTTCACCCCGTGCCGCGGTCGCGCCGGCGTTCCAGCGGTCGTTCCGGACCATCGTGGCCGCGGACCTCGTCACGGCCATCGCGGCCGCGGTCCTGTACGTCACGGCGATCTCCTCGGTGCGCGGTTTCGCCCTCACGCTCGGCGTCGCCACGCTCCTGGATCTGTTCGTCGTGTACTTCTTCAAGCGACCGGCGGTGTCCCTGCTCACGCGCAGCGACCGCATCGTGAACTGGCGGATCATGGGCGTGAAGGCCGGGCTCGCGGCCGATCGCGAGGCGGGCGCCGCGCCCACACCGGTGCCGGCGATCGCCGGGGGCTCGGAGTGAGCTTCCGCCGCGCGTTCGACACGTTCCGGGGTTACCGGCACCCCGAGTTCCACATCGTCCAACGGCGGCGCCGCTGGTTCGTGCTGTCCGGCTCCGCGATCCTGATCTCGATCCTCGCGCTGGTGTTCCTGGGGCTCAACTACTCGATCGACTTCACGGGGGGGACGTTGATCGAGTATCGGCTCTCGAAGGACGTGACCGTCGAACAGGTCCGCGACCTCCTCGCCCAGGATCCCTACGCACGCGAGAGCGCGGAGGTCCAGATCGTCGGCGGCGATCAGGTGTCGATCCGCACCTCCGCCCTCACCGATCTTTCCGCGGAGCAACGCACCCAGCTCTCCGATGCGCTCGCGGAGCAGGCGGGCATCAGCCCCGATGACATCAGCGCCCAGGTGGTCGGCCCCACCTGGGGGGAGCAGATCTCGCGACAGGCGCTGATCGGGCTGGTGGTCGTGCTGTTCGCGATCACGCTGTACATCACGTTTCGGTTCGAATGGAAGATGGCCGTCGGCGCGATGGCCGCGATGGTCCACGACGTCCTCATCACGGCCGGCGTGTACGCGCTCACCGGCCGCGAGGTCTCGCCGCCGACGGTGATCGCGATCCTGACGATCTTGGGGTTCTCCCTGTACGACACGGTCGTGATCTTCGACAAGGTCAAGGAGAACACCGAGTCGACCGCGCTGCTCGGCAAGGACACGTACGAAGGCGTGGCCAACTACTCGATGAACCAGGTGCTGATGCGCTCGGTCAACACGTCGTTGGTGGTCCTCCTGCCGATCGTGTCGCTCCTGATCTTCGGCGGCGACACGCTGAAGGACTTCGCGTTCGCGATGATGATCGGCGTCATCACCGGTGCCTACTCCTCGATCTTCATCGCCACGCCGATCCTGGTCATCCTCAAGGAGCGCGAGCCCCGCTACCAGCAGCTCCGGGCCCGGCTCGAGAGCCGACAGGGTGAGCGACGGCTGCGCGCCGTCCCCGCCGCCAAGCAGGAGGCCGCCGAGGAGGAGACCGAGGCCGCGCCCGCCGCGGTAGCGGCCGCCGGCGGCTCGCGGCAGCCCAGTCGAGGCGGGCAGTCCTCGTCGCGCCCGCGTCCGAAGAGCAAGCGGCGCCCGCCCGCCAAACGTCGGCGGAGGTGAACCCGTGGATCTCGATCAGCTGAAGGCGCTCGTCCGGGACGTGCCCGACTTCCCGCAGGAGGGGGTCCTGTTCAAGGACATCACGCCGCTGCTCGCGGACGAGCTCGCGTTCTCGACCGTGATCGACCTCATCGTCGTCCACTTCGGTCGAGGCAACGTCGACAAGGTCGTCGGGATCGAGGCACGGGGCTTCATCCTCGCGTCTCCGGTCGCGTACCACTTCGGTGCGGGGTTCGTCCCCGTCCGCAAGGTGGACAAGCTGCCGTGGGAGACCGAATCGGCCGAGTACGCGCTCGAGTACGGGAACGCGACCCTCGAGATCCATCGTGACGCCGTCGCACCGGGCGAGCGCGTCCTGGTCGTCGACGACGTCCTCGCGACCGGCGGCACCGCGAGGGCGACGGCCGAGCTCGTCGAACGGATCGGCGGCAAGGTCGTGGGGATCGCCTGCCTCATCGAGCTCGAGTTCCTGCACGGTCGGGACAAGCTCGAGGGCCACGACCTCTACACGTTGCTCCGCTACTAGGTCCGAGCTCGACCGGATCGACCCCGTCGTCGGACCCGCCCCTGCGCCCGCCCGGAACCACGGTGCCGCGGGCCGTGTGCAGGCCCGGCGTAGACTGAGATGCCTGGTCGCGGTGGGCGGACGAGAGGGTCGGAGTGGACACGGGCGAGGAGGTCAGGACCGAACGGCGGGGCCGGATCCTGTCGCGCCTGCGATCGGGCGAGCCCGACACCCGCGACGGTATCGATGCCCTCATCCGAACCGTCAAGGGCTACAACGCCAAGGCCGACCTGAAGGAGATCGAGCGCGCCTACCGGTACGCGGCCGAACACCACGAGGGGCAGAAGCGCCTGTCCGGCGAGGACTTCATCCAGCATCCGTTGGCGGTCGCGCAGATCCTGGCCGATCTCGGGCTCGACACGACGACGCTCGAGGCCGCGCTGCTCCATGACACGGTCGAGGACACCGACGTCACCGTGGCCGACCTGGAGGCGGGGTTCGGTCCCGAGGTCTCTCGCATCGTGGACGGCCTCACCAAGCTCGACGCGATCTCGTTCCGCAGTCGGGAGCAGGAACAGGCCGAGAACGTCCGGAAGATGATCGTCGCGATGGCCGGCGACATCCGGGTCCTGTTGATCAAGCTCGCGGACCGGCTCCACAACATGCGGACGCTGTCGGCCCTCCCACCGGACAAGCAGCGGCGCATCGCGACCGCGACGCTCGAGATCTACGCGCCGCTCGCGCATCGGCTCGGCGTGCAACAGGTCAAGTGGGAGCTCGAGGACCTCTCGTTCAAGACGCTGCATCCCGGCCCGTACCACGAGATCGCGAGCCTGGTCGAGAAGCGACGGGGTGAGCGGCAGCAGTACGTCGAAGGGGTCCTCGAGGCGGCGCGCACCCGGATCCGCGAGGGCGGCCTGAAGGCGGAGGTCGACGGCCGTCCGAAACACCTGTACTCGATCTACGAGAAGATGGTCATCGGCGGCAAGGAGTTCAACGAGATCTACGATCTCGCGGGCATCCGGGTCCTCGTCGACTCGGTCCGCGACGTGTACGCGGCCCTCGGCGCGATCCACTCGCTCTGGAAGCCGGTTCCCGGGCGCTTCAAGGACTACGTGGCGATGCCCAAGTCGAACATGTACCAATCGCTGCACACGACGGTGGTCGGCCCGCAGGGCCGGCCCATCGAGGTCCAGATCCGGACCAGGGAGATGCACCGCACCGCCGAGTTCGGGATCGCCGCCCACTGGCGCTACAAGGAGGGCCGGGACGGCAAGAAGGCCAAGGAGGCCGCCGACCTCGCGTGGCTCGGGCAGATGCTCGAGTGGCTGAAGGACATGGCCGACCCCCGTGAGTTCATGGAGGGCCTGAAGATCGACCTGTACGGTGGCCAGGTCTTCTGCTTCACCCCCAAGGGCGACGTGATGAACCTGCCCGCGGGTGCGACGCCGGTCGATTTCGCCTACGCGATCCACACCGAAGTGGGGCACCGGACGATCGGGGCCAAGGTCAATGGGAAGCTCGTGCCGCTCGACTACGAGCTCCGGACGGGCGACACCGTCGACATCCTGACCTCGAAGGCCCAGGGCGAGGGCCCGTCGCAGGACTGGCTGCGATGGGTCAAGACGCCCCGCGCACGGAACAAGATCCGTCAGTGGTTCAGCCGCGAACGACGCGAGGACGCCCTCGAGGACGGCCGCGAGCAGCTCCAGCGGCTCATGCGCAAGCAGAACGTGCCGTTCAAGCGGCTCGCCACGGAGGACGCGCTCGAGCAGCTCGCGGACGAGATGAAGTTCCCGAGCCTCGAGTCCCTGTACGTCGCGGTCGGGGAGGGGCAGGTGTCGCCCCAGTCGATCGTGGCCCGCCTGGCCCGGAGCGTGCAGGGGTCGACCGAGGAGGACGTCACGGAAGTCCCGCTCGCGCGCCCCGTCCACCTCGGGCAGCCGAGCTCGACGGACGTCACCTCCGGGGTGGTGGTACCGGGGTCCGAGGACGTCTGGGTCCGTCTGGCACGCTGCTGCACGCCGGTGCCGGGCGACGAGATCCTGGGGTTCGTCACGCGCGGGCAGGGTGTGTCCGTCCACCGGACCGACTGCCCGAACGCGAAGTCGCTCGTGGCCCAGCCCGAACGTCTGATCGACGTCTCCTGGCGGGCGGGCAAGCCGACGTCGTTCGTCGTGGCGGTGCAGGTCGAGGCGCTCGACCGCACGCGCCTGCTCTCGGACGTGGCCACGGTGCTGTCGGACCACCACGTCAACATCCTCTCGGCCACCTCGGCCGTCGGGCGCGACCGGACCACGATGCTCCGGTTCACCTTCGAGCTCGCGGACATCACCCACCTGGCCGAGATCCTTGGAGCGGTCAAGAAGGTCGAGAACGTCTACGACGCGTTCCGCGTCGTTCCGCGTTGAGGATCCTGCTCCAGCGCGTCTCCCGAGCCTCGGTCTCGGTGCGGGGCGAGCGCGTGTCTGAGATCGGTCCGGGGCTCCTCCTGTTGGTCGGCGTCGGCCGGGACGATCGCTTCGGCGAGTACGACCGGCTGGCGGAGAAGGTGTTCCACCTGCGGGTGTTCGAGGACGAGGACGGCAAGATGAATCGCTCCCTGTCCGAGGCGGGCGGGGAGATCCTGGTCGTCCCGCAGTTCACGCTCTACGGCGACGTCCGCAAGGGACGTCGGCCCTCGTGGGACGGCGCCGCGCCCCCGGAGATCGCGGAGGACCGCGTCGAGGCGTTCGCGAAGGCCCTCGAGGCGCGCGGGGCGACCGTCCGCCGCGGCGCCTTCCGGGAGCACATGCAGGTCGAGCTCGTGAATGACGGTCCCGTGACCCTGTGGATCGATCCCTCCGCCCCGTGACCGGGCTCCCGACGGACGGCCCACCGCGGAGGGGTCCCACGGCCTCCGGCAGGTGGGGCCAGGACCGCTACACAAGGATCGACCGTGGCTTCGTGGGCTGGGAAGTCGAACGGGCGAAGGAGGGATCACGGATGAGACTCACCTGGAGGGACGGGGTCGAGACGCTCCTGTTGGGGTTCGTCGTCGCCTTCGGCATGGCGGCCACGCGGGACTGGGGGTGGCCGCTCACGGGCAGTTACCGCTCCGCGGGTCTGGTGGTGTTCGGCGCCGGGATGGTCATGTGCGCGATGAGCGGCTCGGCCCAGAGCACCACGAGCGCCCGCAAGAGCCCGTTCATCACGCTGGCGACCGCGCTCGGGGTCCTCGCCCTGGCGCTGCTGGTCGCCGTGCTGATCACGGGGACCCAGGGATGGTTCGTCGCGCTCGTCGTGGACATCGCGGTCCTGTGGGCCGTGACCACGTTCCGCCACGCGGTGCAGGGCCAGGCGGTTCCGGCCCGCTCGGCGTCGCCGATCGGCGGACCGGCCGAGGTCCGGTAGGCACGTTCGACCGAGATGGGTGTCGCGACCGAGGAGTAGGCTCGGTCGCGTGAAGGGCGACCGGGTTGAGATCGTCGTGGACTCGGGGTCGGGCGTGCTCACCTACGAGATCGAGGCCACGAGGGCGGGCCGCCGGGTCGAGGTCGCGACGTCCCGCGGGGTGATCGAGATCTCCGAGGTCACCCGGAACGGTGAGCCGGTCCGGAGCGGACGCTTCATGGCAGATCGCGTCGTCGCCCTCGTGGAGCACCCGGCCCCACCTCCGAGCAGCCGCGGCCGACGAACGCTGAGGGGCCAGACGCAGTTCTGAGGGACGGGACGGCAGACACGGCCCGCGAAGCCGCCCGCGCATCGGTGGATAGACTCTCCGTCCATGTTCCTGGACGTGTTCTCGGACAACTCCTTCGAGACCAACTGCTGGCTGCTGGGCGCCGACGGGACCGACGAGGCCGTCGTCGTCGATCCCGGGTTCTCGCCCGAACGCGTACGCGCGATGCTCGAGACCGAGGGCAAGCGCCCCGTGGCTGCGCTCGCCACTCACGGCCACTTCGACCACATCGGCTCGGCGGCGGCGTTCTGCGGTGACGACCTGCCCTTCTACATCCACGAGTCCGACGTCGCGGCGCTCACCGACCCACGGGGATGGGGCGCCGGGTTCCAGACGCCACCGGTCCCCGTCAAGGACGTTCGGCCGGTCGTGGACGCGGACGTGCTCACGTTCGCCGGGTTCCGGATCGAGGTCGTGCACACGCCCGGCCACACCCCCGGGAGCGTCTGCTTCCGCACGGACGCCGTGCTGCTCTCGGGCGATCTCGTGTTCGCCGGGGCGATCGGCCGCAGCGACTTCCCCAACTCGTCGCCTGAGGATATGGAGCGGTCGCTCCTCCGGTTCCTCGAGCTGCCCGACCCGACCGACGTCCTGCCGGGGCACGGTCCGCGGACCACGGTCGCGCGCGAACGCCAGCGCAACCCGTTCCTGTCACCGGGGGGCCACCGCTCACGCCTTCGCGCTCGCTCCTCGAGCCCCCCGGACCCTCCGCAGGGACGCTGAGTGGAGCTCAGGCCGCCGAGGGGGACCGATGACCTCCTGCCGCCGACGTCCGATGCGATGCTCGGGCTGTACGAGGCCGCGCATCGGACCGCGCGCCTGTACGGGTTCCGCTACGTCGAGACGCCCACGTTCGAGCATACGGAGCTGTTCGCGCGGACCTCCGGCGAGACGTCGGACGTGGTCACCAAGGAGATGTACACGTTCGAGGACAAGGGTGGACGATCGCTCACGCTGCGCCCGGAGCAGACCGCGGGCATCGTCCGCGCGTACCTCGCGAACGCGCACGATCTCCCCACGCCGTTCAAGGCGTACCACGTGTCGCCGCAGTTCCGGCACGGCCGCCCCCAGGCGGGTCGGCTGCGCGAGTTCAGGCAGTTCGGGATCGAGACGATCGGCGTCGCCGCCCCGACCGCCGACGTCGAGGTGGTCGAGGTGGGGGACCGGTACCTCCGTGGACGCGGCCTCGGCCGGGTCGAGGTCCGACTCAATTCGATCGGCGATGCCGAATGCCGACCGGCGTACCGCGAGAAGCTGATCTCGTACCTCGAACCGCACGAGGCGGAGTTGGACGAGGATTGTCGGACGCGACTGCGGACCAACCCGCTCCGTGTGTTCGACTGCAAGGTCGACGGGCGGACGCCGCTGGTGCTCGCGGCGCCGGTGATCTCCGAGCACCTGTGCCAACCGTGCGCCGAGCACTTCGCGGCCGTTCGGAACGGACTGGACGTCGCCGAGATCGCGTTCGTTCACGACCCGCGGCTCGTGCGCGGGTTGGACTACTACACGCGGACGACGTTCGAGTTCGTGTCGGGGTCGTTAGGGCAGGCACAGGCCGCGCTCGGCGGCGGCGGGCGCTACGACGGGCTCGCCGAGGTGCTGGGCGGAGCGCCGACGCCCGGGATCGGGTTCGCGCTGGGGCTGGATCGGATCCTCATGGCGCTCCGCGAGGAAGGCGCGAGGCTCCCCGGCGAGCTCGGGGTCGCGTGCTTCGTCGTCTCGATCGGTCCGGACGCGTGGGCGGTCGGAGCGCGGCTCGTCGGCGATCTTCGGAGCGCGGGCATCCCGGCGGCGACGGCGTTCGAGGAGCGGCCCCTGAAGGCTCAGCTCAAGATGGCCGATCGCACGGGCGCCGCGTACGCGGCCATCGTGGGCGAACGGGAGGTCGCTGCCGGCACCGTAACCCTGCGACGTCTCTCCGACGGCGAGCAAGAGAGGGTCCCGATCGACGATGTGGTGAACTGGCTTTCCCGAACGGACGTGGAGGCGGAGCGATCAGCGGATGGGTGAGGCGAGGAGCGACCTGCGGACGGCGATGCGGACGCACGCGTGCGGCGAGCTGCGGTCCGAGCACACCGGCGAACGCGTGGCCCTGTGCGGGTGGGTCTGGCGCCGACGCGATCATGGCGGCGTGACGTTCGTGGACCTGCGCGACCGCGAGGGGCTCGTGCAGCTCGTCTTCCACCCCGAGGACGCGCCCCGGGCCCACGCCGCGGCCCAGCACCTGGGTTCGGAAACGGTGGTCCGCGTCTCGGGCGAGGTCCGCGACCGCCCGCAGGGCACCGTGAACCCCGACCTCCCGACGGGGCACATCGAGGTGGCCGTGTCGGAGCTCGAGGTGCTCGCCGAGGCCGAGACGCCGCCGTTCGTGATCGAGGACCGGATCGAGGCCTCCGAGGAGCTCCGGCTGCGGTACCGCTACCTCGACCTCCGTCGTCCGGAGATGACCAAGGTCCTCTCGATGCGGCACGAGATCAACCGGATCATCCGCGAGGAGATGGAGGCGCGCGGGTTCCTCGAGGTCGAGACGCCGCTCCTGGGCCGGAGCACGCCGGAGGGTGCCCGGGACTTCCTGGTGCCGTCGCGCCTGTGGCCGGGGACGTTTTACGCGCTCCCGCAGTCGCCCCAGCAGCTGAAGCAACTGCTGATGGTGGCCGGGCAGGATCGGTACTACCAGATCGTCCGCTGCCTCCGCGACGAACAGCCGCGTGCCGACCGCTCCTTCGAGTTCACGCAGCTCGACGTCGAGATGTCGTTCGTGGAGGAGGAGGACGTCTTCGCCGTCATCGAACCGCTGTACGCGCGCATCGTCCGCGAGATCCATGGCGTCGACATGCCCACGCCGTTCCCCCGGATGACGTTCGAGGAGATGATGGCGCGGTACGGCTCGGACAAGCCGGATCTGCGGTACGGGATGGAGCTCGCCGACGTCGCCGGTGTGTTCCGGGGGACCGGGTTCCGCGCGTTCGCATCGGTCCTGGACGACGGCGGGCTGGTCAAGGGGTTCGCCGCTCCCGGCGGTGCCGAGCTCTCGCGCAGGGAGCTCGACGACCTGGTGCAGGTCGCGAAATCCCGGGGCGCGGCCGGGCTGGTCTGGATCGCGGTCGAGGGCGACGGGATCCGCTCGCCGGTGGACAAGCACCTGTCGGCCGAGGAGATCGACGGCGTGCGTCGCGCGACCGGGGCGGGGGCGGGCGACCTGATCCTGATCGTGTCCGACAAGCCCGATCGCACGAACGTCGCACTCGACGGACTCCGCCGGCACCTGGCCGATCGGCTCGGGCTGGTCCCGGAGGGGGAGTGGAGGTTCTGCTGGCTGGTCGAGCCACCGCTATTCGACTGGAGCGAGAAGGAGGGCAAGTGGGTCTCGGCCCACCATCCGTTCACCTCGCCCGCGTCGGAGGACCTGAACCCCCTAACGGCCAGGTCCCGTGGGTACGACCTCGTCCTGAACGGGTACGAGGTGGGGGGCGGGAGCATCCGGATCCACCGCCCCGACGTGCAACGGAAGGTGTTCGAGGTGCTCGGGCTCACGCCCGAGCAGACCGAGGAGCAGTTCGGCCACCTCCTGCGGGCCTTCCGGTATGGGGTGCCGCCTCACGGCGGCATCGCGATGGGGATCGATCGGTTGGTGATGCTGATGGCGGGCAAGGACACGATCCGCGACGTGACGGCCTTCCCCAAGGCCCAGTCGGGCGCCGACACGCTGACCGGCGCGCCGGCGCGCGCGACCGACGTGCAGCTGCGCGAGCTCGGGATCGCGGTGACGGTCCCGAGGGAGGAGGCGCGACCGGATGGTTGAGCTCACGGGGTCCGACCTGGCGATGCTGACCGGCACGAACTTCGCGACGTTCGTCACCGTGAACCCGGACGGGTCGCCGCACGCCACGATCACCTGGGTCGACGCAGCGGACGGTCACGTCCTCATCAACACCGCCGAGGGACGCGTCAAGCACCGGAACTGCGCCGCGAACCCCAAGGTCGCGATCACCGTCATGCAGGGCGGCGACGCCTACGACTGGATCTCGATCACCGGGACGGTCGTGGCGTTCGAGACCGGTGAGCACGCCGAGGGGCACATCGATGAGCTCTCGCACCGCTACGACGGCCACGGCTACGCGTACACGCCGGGCCAGGTGCGGGAGATCCTGAAGATCCGGCCCAGGCGCATCATCCGCTACAAGGACTGAGCTGCCGGTGGTCGATGTCCCCCTCGCCGCTCGGATGCGGCCCCGTGCCTTCGAGGAGTTCGTCGGGCAGTCGCACCTCGTCGGGGCGGGGAAGGCCCTGTCGCAGCTCCTTGAGGGAGGCCACCTCCCGTCCATCGTGCTCTGGGGACCCGCGGGCACGGGGAAGACGACCCTGGCCTATCTGCTCGCCGACGCGGTCGGCGCGCAGCTCGTGCAGCTGTCGGCGGTCTCCTCGGGGGTGGCCGATGCTCGCAGGGTGATCGACCAGGCCAAGGGCGGCCTCTTCCGGACCGTGCTGTTCGTGGACGAGGTCCACCGATGGTCGAAGGCTCAGCAGGACGTCCTTCTCCCGGCCGTCGAGGAGGGCACCGTGACCCTCATCGGCGCGACCACCGAGAACCCGTACTTCTCGCTGGTCACGCCGCTGCTCTCGCGGTGCATCCTCCTCCAGCTCCAACCGCTCTCGCCGGCGGAGCTCCGCTCGCTGCTCGAGCGCGCCTTGGCGGACGAAGACCGCGGCCTCGGCAAGCAGGGGGTCGAGGTCTCGGACGAGGCGTTCGACCACCTCGTCGACGTGGCCGGCGGCGACGCTCGCGTCTCCCTGACCGGCCTGGAGGCCGCCGTGCTCGCGGCGCGCTCGGCCGGCGAGGGCTCGGTCACGCTCGAACGTGCCGCCGATGCCGTCCAGAAGAAGGCGATCGTGTACGACCGCCAGGGCGACGCCCACTACGACGTGATCTCGGCGTTCATCAAGAGCATCCGAGGTTCGGATCCGGACGCCGCGCTGTTCTGGTTGGCGCGGATGCTCGAGGCCGGTGAGGACGCCCGGTACATCGCTCGACGGATGGTCGTGCACGCGAGCGAGGACATCGGTCTCGCCGACCCCCGCGCGCTGCTCGTCGCGGTGGCGGCAGCGCATGCCGTCGAGTACGTCGGGCTCCCCGAGGCGCAGCTCAACCTGGCGGAGGCGGCGATCTACCTCGCGCGTGCCCCGAAGTCCAACAGCGTGATCGCGGCGCTCGGCCGCGCCCGGAACGACGCCGTTTCCGCCGATCCCGTCCCGCTCCACCTGAAGGAGCCCGGTCATCCGGGGCTGAAGAAGCTCGGCTTCGGCAAGGGCTACAAGTACCCCCACGACTACCCCGGGCACCGGGTCGAGCAGGAATACCTGCCGGCCCGCTTCTCAGGTACGCGCTACTACGAACCATCCGGCGAGGGTGAGGAGACCGGGGAGGGATCCACGGGGCAGCCGCCGACCGGCGGGACGCCGGGCGAGGCACCCCCGGTATGATGCGCGGACCCGGAGCCCGAGACGGGCGGGCCGACGAGGAGGGAGGGCGATAGCGTGGGGCTGACCGCAGCGCTCGACGGAGGAGACGTCGCCCTCATCCTGCTTTCGGCGTTCTGGGGACTGCTCGTCCTGTTCCTGTGCATCGTGCTCATCAACACCTTCCGCGTGCTCGAGAGCACGAAGATCCTCATCGACTCGATGCGCGAGGAGACGGTTCCGCTGTTGCGCGAGGTAAAGGGCTCGGTCGAGCGCACCAACCGCGAGCTCGATCGCGTCGACGTCATGCTCGAGGCGACCGGTGAGATCGTCGGGCGGGTCCGACGGATCTCGGGTCTGGTGGAGGAGGCGGTCTCGGGACCGCTCGTCAAGCTCATCTCGATCGGCGTCGGCATCCGCAAGGCCGCGAGCCGGTTCGGGGGCAAGAAGGGTGGCGCGTGAGGAGGCTGTTCTGGCTCGCGCTCGGACTGGGTGCCGGGGCGGCGAGCGCCATCATGGCCACGCGGTTCGTCCGCAGACAGACGGCAAAGGTGGCGCCGGCGAACCTCGCTCGTGAGGCGCGCGGGAGCATGATGGACCTCGCGAAGCTCGTCTCCGAGTCCATGGCCGAGGGCAAAGCGGCCATGGAGCAGAAGGAAGAGGAGCTCCGCGCCGGGCAGGGCTAGCGTCGCGGCGAGCCGGGTCGGCCCCCGCGTACGTATCCACGGAACGGATGAGGCGTTCACCTCTCGCCTTCGCGGTTGTCCTCCTTGCGCTCGCCGGCTGCTCCTCGCCCTCGTCGCTCACGGGCATGGAGTCGATGATGCGACCGACCGCCGGCGCTTCGACGGCGCCCGAGCGGACCGTTCTGCGAGGCACGTTCGTCAAGCTCACGGGCTTCCCGTGCCACCGCAGCGACCCCTACGTTGGCGGCGAGACGGTGAGGTTCCGCGGGAGCGACGGCAGCCGCACCACGATCGTGACCGGCAGCGCGAACTGGATCGGGCTCTCGGCCACCCGGGCCGCACCGCTCGGCCAGTGCCGCCAGGTGGCGCCCTTCGAGGTCGAGCTGCCCGTCGTCGACCGGTACGTCGTGGTCATCAACGACCGGCGGCTGCCGCCCGTCACGCTCGCCGAGCTGCGCGCCGACGGCATGCGCCACACGTTCCGACTTCCCAGCTGAGGTCGGGCGCAGGCACGCGGCTAGACTGTGCCGCCATGGACGGCGACCGGATCCGCGAGGGGTTCCTCAGCTTCTTCGAGGAGCGCGGGCACAAGCGCGTCCCCTCCTCCTCCCTGATCCCGCCGCCCGAGTCGGGCCTGCTGCTCACGAACGCCGGGATGAACCAGTTCATCCCGTACTTCCTCGGGCACGCGCCCGCCCCGTTCCCGCGGGCCACCACCGACCAGAAGTGCTTCCGTGCGCTGGACATCGACAACGTGGGACACACCGCCCGCCACCTCACGTTCTTCGAGATGCTCGGGAACTTCTCGTTCGGCGACTACTTCAAGGCGGAGGCCGTGGCGTGGGCGCACGAGCTGGTCACCGAGCGGTACGGCATCGACCCCGACCGCCTCTGGGTGACCGTCTTCGAGGAGGATGCGGCGGCCGAGGCCGCGTGGCGCGCGGTCGGACTGCCCTCTTCGCGCATCGTCAGACGCGGCAAGTTCGACGAGAACGGCGAGTTCGCGAACTTCTGGTCCACGCATGCGCCGGGACCATGCGGTCCGTGTTCGGAGATCTTCGTCGATCGCGGGTCGCGGTTCGGTCCCGACGGCGGACCCGACGTCGATGAGGAACGGTTCATGGAGATCTGGAACCTCGTGTTCATCCAGGACGAGACCGACGACGGTGTCAGCGTGGTGGGCGAGCTCCCGGCGAAGAACATCGACACGGGTTCGGGCCTTGAGCGCGTGGCCACCGTCCTGCAGGGCGTGGAGAGCGTGTTCGAGACCGATCTGCTCGGCCCCTTGCTGGAGGTGGCCGAGTCGCTATCCGGTCGGACCCACGGTCAGGACGAGCGGACCGACGTCTCGTTGAAGGTGATCGCCGAGCACGGCCGCGCGACGACGTTCCTGATCGCCGACGGCGTCCAGCCGTCGAACGAGGGCCGCGGCTACGTCCTGCGGCGGATGCTCCGCCGCGTCGTCTCGCACGCCCGGCGTCTTGGTATCGAGAAGGAGGTCATGCCCGCGCTCGTCGGCCGCACGGTCGAGCGGTTCGGGCATGCCCACCCCGAGCTCGTCGAGAATCGCTCGTACGTCGAGCAGGTGGCGAGCTCGGAAGAGGCTCGCTTCGCGGGCACGCTTCGGCAGGGGATGACCGTGCTCGAGACCGAGGTAGGCAAGGCGTCCGGAGCGAAACAGCTACCCGGCGACGTCGTGTTCAAGCTGCACGACACGTTCGGCTTCCCGAAGGAGCTCACGCGCGAGCTCGCCGCCGAATCCGGCCTGGGGATCGACGACGAGCGGTTCGAGGCCTTGATGGCGGAGCAGCGCGAGCGGGCCAAGCGCTCGGCCAAGAAGGTGCGCGCCGAGGAAGAGCTCGCGAGCGTGGCCGGCGAGGCCGGCAAGACCGAGTTCGTCGGGTACCAGACCCTCGAGGCCGACGGTCGCCTGCTCGCGCTCCTCGGCCCGCGCGGGCGGGAACCGGTGGCGAGTGAGGGCGAGGAGGTCCGGTTCGTCCTGGACCGGACCCCTTTCTACGCCGAGTCCGGCGGCCAGATCGGCGACCGGGGGCACCTCCGGGCGCCCGGCGGGACGATCGAGGTCACGGACGCGCAGTTCGGGCCGGGCGACCTGATCGTGCACGCGGGCGTCGTGCGCTCGGGGGAAGTGCGCGAGGGCGAGGAGGTCCACGGGGAGGTTGACGCCGCGCGCCGCGAGGCCACCGCCCGGGCCCACACCGCGACGCACATCGTGCACTGGACGCTCCGGCACGTGCTCGGCGAGCACGCCCGACAGGCGGGGTCGCTGGTCGCCCCCGGGCGGCTCCGGTTCGACTTCCCACACCACTCGGCCGTCCCGCGCGACGTGCTCGAGCAGGCCGAGGAGCTCGCGAACCGCCGGTTAGCGGAGGACGGGCAGGTCACGATCTACGAGACGACGATGGACGAGGCGAAGAACCAGGGCGCCATCGCCCTGTTCGGTGAGAAGTACGGGGACTTCGTCCGCGTCGTCGAAGTGGGCGATTACTCGATCGAGCTCTGCGGTGGCACGCACGTCCACCACACCGGGGAGATCGCGCTGGTAAGGATCCTGCACGAGGCCTCGATCGGGGCCGGCATGCGCCGCGTCGAGGCGCTCGTCGGCACCGACGCGCTGCGTGAGATCAACATGGAGCGCGAGCTCCTGTACGCGATCGCGCGGGAGCTCGGTACCGACCCGAAGGGGGCCCTCGAGCGCGCCCGCCACTACGCGCAGCGTGTGAAGCAGCTCGAGGGCGAGCTCGCCAAGCAGGCCAAGCAGGACTTGAAGGCGCGTGGGGAGCAGCTCGCCGGCGGCGCACGCCTGGTGGACGGCGCGCAGCTCGTCACCGCGCCCGTAGATGCCGGCGCCGATGAGCTCCGTGCACTCGCCCAAGATGTCGCCAACCGTCTCGAGAACGCCGGGGGTGCCGCCGTGGTGCTCGGGACCGGCGAAGGGGGCAAGGCCCTGCTCGCGGCCGCGAGCACGAAGAACCTGGTCGCACGCGGCGTCACCGCGCAAGCGCTCCTTGAGCCCGCGGCGGCGATCGTCGGTGGCGGCGGAGGAGGCAAGCCGAACCTCGCGTTCGCCGGCGGCCCCAGGGGGGACGCGTTCGGGGAGGCCCTGGACGCGGTCGAGCCCCGCCTGAAGGAGCTCCTGCAAGCCGGTGGCTGAGGCCGGCCGGGTGCTCGCGCTCGACCTCGGGGACGCGAGGATCGGCGTCGCGATCTCGGACGACCAGCGACGGCTCGCGGTGCCGCTCGGGACGGTGCGCACGGGTCCGCCGACCGACGTCAAGGCGATCGCGGATCTCGTGCGCGAGCACGGCGTGACGCTGGTGGTGGTCGGCCACCCACTCCAGATGTCGGGGCATGCAGGGGAGCGTGCCCACCACGCGGAGGGCTTCGCCGAGACCCTGGGAGCCTTCCTCGACGTGCCGGTGGTCTTGCAGGACGAACGCCTGTCCACGGTCGAGGCCGACCGCGCGCTCCGAGAGGCGGGCGCGAGCGGCCGCGACCGTCGGGGCAGGGTCGATCGGTCGGCCGCGACGGTGATCCTGCAGGCCTGGCTCGACGCCGCCCCTGGCTAACGGGCGGGCGGATCCGCTGGTTGCCTGCGGGTCGAACGGGGTATCGACGACGTGCGGCTATGCTGCCGGGCCGGATGCAGGACCCCCCCTCGAACGACGCCGTCGACGGCCCTCGCGATCGCGCCGAACGGCGCCCCAACTGGGGCTTCCGGATCTTCCTCGTCCTGTTCCTCCTGCTGGCCGGGATGGCGTTCGCGGGCACCCGTTACTACGGCTGGTGCGCCGAGGCGTCCGGGGCGAAGGATCCCGTGACGTTCCAGGTTCGCAAGGGCGCGAGCGGCTCCGAGATCGTCGACGACCTCCACGCGCAAGGGGTCCTCCGCTGCGGCCTGGTCTCGAAATGGCGGCTGCGCCGGAGCGGTCTCGAGGATCGGTTCCGCGCCGGCACGTTCGAGCTGACGACGAACATGACCCCCGACGCGGTGTTCGAGGTCCTGACCACGCCGCCCGAGCCGGTCCCCACCGTCCGGCTCACGATCCCTGAGGGCTACCGGCTCACCCAGATCGCCGATCGCGTGCAGGAGGAGCTCGGGATCCCCGCCGAACGGTTCCTGAAGGCCACCCGGGAGGAGGACTGGTCGCTGCCGCCCTACCTGCCCGAGAGCGCCGACAGCATCGAGGGGTTCCTGTTCCCCGAGACCTATTTCATCCGCACGGATGCGGACCCCGACGCGGTCATCCGGCGCCTGCTGGATCAGTTCGGGACCGAAGCGGAGACCCTGCCGTGGGACCACGCCCAGGCGCTCGGGGTCTCCCCGTACGAGGTCGTGATCATCGCCTCGATGATCGAGCGTGAGGCCGCCCTGGATCGGGAGCGGCCGATCATCGCTGGCGTGATCTACAACCGCCTGAAGCTGGGCATGACGCTCGGGATCGACGCGACGCTGCTGTACGACGACCCGACGCCCGACGGCCAGCTGAGCTCCTCGGACCTGGAATACGACAGCCCCTACAACACCCGTCTGAACGCCGGCCTGCCGCCCACCCCGATCGCGAGCCCCGGCCGAGCCTCGCTGGAGGCGGCCCTGAACCCCGCCGACACGCCGTACCTGTACTACGTGCTGTGCGGCGCCGACGGTCACCACGCGTTCGGCGAGACCGCCGCCGAACACGAGGCGAACCGTGTCCGGTGCGATGAGTGAGCTCCCCGTTCGCCCGGGGCGCGTCCGTGGCTCGACCCGTAAGGTCGGGGTGATCGGCTGGCCGGTGGAACACAGCCTCTCGCCGGTGATCCACAACTCGGCCTTCGTCGCGCTCGGCATGGACTGGGTGTACGTGCCACTGCCCGTCGGCGCCCCCCAGCTGACGGCGGCCCTCGAGGGCCTGGTGGCGCTGGGGTTCGCCGGGGCGAACGTCACGATGCCGCACAAGACCCGCACGGCGGAGATGATCGACGACCTGTCCGAGGACGCGCGCATCCTGCGGGCCGTCAACACGATCGTCGTCGGCCCGGAGGGCCTGTCCGGCCACAACTCCGACGCGCTCGGCTTCGAACGGTTCCTGCGCGAGGACGCGGGGTTCGATCCCGCCGGCCGAACGGCGCTCGTGTTCGGGGCCGGGGGCGGGGCGCGCGCCTGCGCGCTCGCGCTCTCCCGCGGCGGCCTCGGGACGCTGGCGGTGGCGGTTCGTGAGCCCTCGCGGGCCGAGGACCTGCGCGTGGCGCTCGAGGGGTCCGGCACCGAGGTCCGGGTCGTGACCTTCGACGAGGTCCCCTCCCTGGAGGCGGACCTGGTCGTGAACGCGACACCGCTCGGTGTCCACGGCGAACCCCTTCCGCTCCCCAGGCCGGCGCCCGGCGTCGTCGGCGTGGACCTGCTCTATCGCCCGAGCGCGACCCCGTTCCAGTCGGCCCTCCGGGGAACCGGCGGCGCCGTCTTCGGCGGCCTGGGCCTGTTGCTCCAGCAGGCGGCGATCTCGTTCGAGCTGTGGACGGGGAGGTCCGCGCCGCTCCCGGTGATGTCGGCCGCCGCCCTCGGAGAGCTCGCCGAGGCAGGACCTTCGGGCGGGTCCTAACCCCGAACGGCCACCGCCCCTCCACCGGTTGGCCGACGGCTCAAGCGCGCCGCCGTGCGTCCCGATGGTTCCCGAGGAGGTCGCACTCACCTTGGAAGACTTCGATGCCCTCGCGTCGTCGCTCGCGGTCGGCGTGGGGGATGTTCGCGGCTGCTTGATCCTGTCCCGAGACGGATCGGTGCTCGGGGCGCATCCGGCAGACGCGGAGACGCGAACGAGGCTCGCCTGGCTGCGATTCGCCGCGCTCGGCGATCTCGAGCGTGGGTTCGCGCAGTTCGGCACGGAGACCTGGTGCTACGTCCGGCGGGGTCTGTACGCGGGGTTCTCCGCGCTCGGGCCCGGCGCGCGGCCGGGTCTGGTGATCGACCATATGGACCAGGTGCTGCTCGCCGCCGATGAGGCCCGATCGCGGCACGAGGGCCTGCGGGGGGTCGAGGTGCAGCCGACCGCCCCGGTGTCCAAGCGCAGATCGCACCTGCACTACCCCGCAACCGATCAGGTGGTGATCGACGCGCCTCCCCCCGTCGCCGCCCAGCCGTGGTCGAAGGGATCGGCGGACGAGATGACATCGCTCCCGCCTCCGAACGCGGGCGCCGGGGACGGTGGGGCGTTCGATCCGCCGCCCCACGCCGAGCCGCCTCGACCGGACGCCCCGGCCGGGCACGGCGACCGGGAGTCCTCCGATCGACCGGCGTACGAGCTGGGGGATGTGCCTGAGGACGGGCGCGGACCCGACACGGGGGACGAACCGGGGGGCGAGCCGGTCGAGGAGCCTGCC
This sequence comes from Actinomycetota bacterium, assembly GCA_049587975.1. Lineage (GTDB taxonomy): Bacteria > Actinomycetota > UBA4738 > UBA4738 > HRBIN12 > DASSJM01. The sequence continues at coordinate 23,762 of JBAVEY010000158.1, forward strand.
GGGCACGACGGCGGGGATCCGTACGAGGGGGACGACGTGGACCGCTTCTCCCTGGCCCGCGAGTTCGGCCAGCTGCTACAGCACGACGAAGACCCTGCCGATGGATAGGCGACCCAGGGACCGAAGGGCGTAGCTCGGGCATGGTGACGACGCAGCGCAAGCCGAAACAGCTCGGGCAGATCCTGCTTGAGCAGGGGCTCATCTCCGAGGAGCACCTACAGCGCGCCCTGGAGGAGCACCGGAACACGCCCAAGTCGTTGGGTCGCGTCCTGATCGATCTCGGCTACATCCGGGAGCGCGACCTGGTCCGAGCCCTCGCCGAGCAGGTCGGGCTCGAGTTCGTCGACCTGACCGAGTTCCGGATCGACGCGTCCGCGACCACCTTGTTGCCGGAGGGGCTGTGCCGCCGGTACCGCGCACTCCCGATCGGGGAGGAGGACGGCAAGCTCCTCGTCGCGATGTCGGACCCGGCGAACGTGTACGCCCTCGACGACATCCGGACCATCACGGGCAGGGACGTCCAGCCGGTGGTGGCGACGTCGAACGACGTCGAGCAGGCGATCCAGAAGTTCTCGAGCATGGGGGACCAGGTCGAGGCCCTCGCCTCCGAGGCCGCCGAGGCGGTCGACACCGAGACCCACCTGACCGAGGTTGAGGCGGCCGTGGAGGACGCCCCGATCGTCAAGCTCGTGCAGGCGATCATGACCCAGGCCGCGACCGATCGGGCCTCCGACGTGCACATCGAGCCCACGGAGCGGGACGTCCGCGTCCGCTTCCGCGTCGACGGCGTCCTTCACGAGGTGATGCACTCGCCGAAGAGCCTCCAGGGGGGCCTGATCAGCCGCCTGAAGGTCATGGGCGACCTGAACATCGCCGAGAAGCGCATCCCCCAGGACGGCCGGCTCTCGCTCCGCGTGAACAACCGCAGCCTGGACCTCCGTCTCGCGACGCTGCCGACCGTGCACGGCGAGAAGATCGTGATCCGGATCCTGGACAAGACCAACGCGTTGCTGCAGTTGTCGGAGCTCGGCTTCCTTCCCGAAGCGTACGACAGCTACGAGCGGTCGTTCCGCAAGCCCTACGGCGCCATCCTGGTCACCGGGCCGACGGGCTCGGGCAAGTCGACCACGCTGTACGCGACGCTCAACATCTTGAACAGCGTCGACCGACATATCGTGACCGTCGAGGATCCCGTCGAGTACCGGCTCGCCGGCGTGAACCAGATCCAGGTGAACCCGAAGGCCGGCCTCACGTTCGCGTCTGCGCTGCGCTCGATCCTGCGAGCCGACCCCGACATCATCCTGATCGGTGAGATCCGTGACCGCGAGACGGCGATGATCGCCGTGGAGTCGGCGCTCACCGGCCACCTCGTGCTCTCGACGCTGCATACGAACGACGCTCCGTCCGCCATCACGCGGCTGAACGAGATGCAGGTCGAGACGTTCCTCGTCGCCTCCGCGATCGACTGCGTGGTCGCCCAGCGGCTCGCGCGCCAGCTGTGCGAGAAGTGCAAGGTGGCCTACACGCCCGAGCCGGTCGAGCTGCTCGAGGCCGGGTTCGCCGAGTCGCGCATCCCGGACCTGGGCAAGCTCTATCGCGCCGCCGGCTGCCACTCGTGCTCGAACACGGGCTACCGGGGGCGCATCGGCCTGTACGAGGTCATGCCGATGTCCGAAGAGATCGAGCGGCTCACCGTCGAGCGAGCCTCCTCGGAGACCGTGAAACAGGTGGCCATCCAACAGGGGATGCAGACGCTCCGCGACGACGGTCTCGAGAAGGCCGCGTCCGGTCTGACGACGATCGAAGAGATCGCGAGGGTGGTGAAGTGATGGGTTCGGAAGGACAACAGCGGGAGGTGCAGATCCCGATCCCCGAGCTGCTCGAAGCGATGCTCGAGCGCGGGGCCTCGGACCTGCACATCACGGTGGGCACCCCGCCGACGATCCGCCAGTACGGGGACCTCGTCCGGATGGACGAGTACCCGGTGCTGGACCCACGCGGCGTCCAGGGGATGATCTACGCGATCCTGCCGCAGAAGATGCGCGAACGGCTCGAGCAGGAGCTCGAGCTCGACATGTCCTACTCGCTGCCGGGCCGTGCGCGGTTCCGCGTGAACGTCTACTACCAGCGCGACTCCCTCGGGGCCGCGTTCCGTCTGATCCCGTACGAGATCCGGAGCCTCGACGCCCTGGGGCTGCCGAGCGTCGTCGCCGACCTGGCCCGTTATCCACGGGGGTTCGTCGTGGTCACTGGTCCGACGGGTTCGGGCAAGTCCACCACGCTGGCAGGGATGGTCGACATCGTGAACCGGGAGCGGCGGGCGCACATCATGACCGTCGAGGACCCGATCGAGTTCCTCCACAAGCACAACCACTGCATGGTGAACCAGAGGGAGGTCGGGGCGGATACGCACTCGTTCGCGCAGGCGCTGAAGCACGTCCTGCGTCAAGACCCCGACGTCGTCCTGGTCGGCGAGATGCGTGACCTCGAGACGATCTCGACCGCCATCACGGCGGCCGAGACCGGGCATCTGGTCTTCGCCACCCTGCACACGCAGGATGCGCCGCAGACGATCGACCGCATCATCGACGTGTTCCCGCCGCACCAGCAGCAGCAGGTGCGGGTGCAGCTGGCGACCACCCTTCAGGGAGTGGTCACCCAGCAGCTGCTGCAGACCGTGGACGGGCGTTCCCGGGTTGTGGCAGTCGAGGTCCTCGTCTGCACGCCCGCCGTCCGGAACCTGATCCGTGAGGGGAAGGTGCACCAGATCTACTCGATCATGCAGGCCGGCGGCCGGTTCGGGATGCAGACGATGGACCAATCCCTCGCCACCCTCGTCAAGGACGGGAAGGTGAGCCAGCAGCTCGCGTACGAACGCTGCCACGACGCCGAGGAGCTGAAACGTCTCATCGGCGGGAGCGCCGCAATCTACGAGGGCGGTTTCGGCGCGGCCGCGGCCGCCGGGGTCGCGCTCGGCAACTACTGATGGAGTAGGAGAGACAGATGCCGGCGACGTTCGACTACAAGGTACGCGACAAGACGGGGGCCCTCGTCAGGGGCCAGCTCGTTGGCGACAACGAGACGCTGGTGATGACCAGGCTCCGCCAGATGGGCTTGACGCCCGTCGAGGTGAAGCAGGCCTCCACCGGCCTCAAGATGGAGATCAACCTGCGGCCCGGACGTGTCAAGCTCAAGCAGATCGCCGTCTTCTGCCGCCAGTTCGCCACGATGGTGAACTCGGGCCTGCCGATCCTTCGCGCCCTCTCGATCCTCACCGATCAGACCGACAACAAGGAGCTCGCCAAGGTCCTGTTCGCGGTGCGAGCCGACGTCGAGAACGGCTCGTCGCTCTCGGCGGCGATGGCCCAGCACCCCAAGGCGTTCAACAACCTGTTCATCTCGATGGTCAAAGCCGGCGAAACCGGCGGTGTGCTCGACGATGTGCTCCTGTCGCTCGCAGACCAGATCGAGAAAGAGGTCGAGCTGCGCCGTCAGATCAAGTCCGCGATGACCTACCCGGTCGTCGTCGTGGCCCTCGTGACCCTGATCCTCTTGGCGATGCTGCTCTTCGTGGTCCCGCAGTTCGAGACGATCTACGCCAACCTCGGAGGCACACTGCCGCTCCCCACCAGGATGCTGCTTGGGGTATCCAACGCCTTCCGCAACTACTGGTACATCGTCCTGCTCGGGGCGGGGGTGACGTCCTTCCTGTTCCGCCGGTACAAGAAGACCGACGCGGGACGGGCTCGCGTCGACGCCGCCAAGATCAAGGTGCCGGTCTTCGGTCCGCTGTTCCACAAGGTCGCCTTGGCCCGGTTCGCCTCGACGCTCGGGATGCTCCTGCGGTCGGGCGTGCCGATCCTCCAGGCGCTCGACAACGTGAACCAGACCGTGAACAACCGGGTGATCGGGGACGCGGTCGAAGAGGTGAAGACGAGCGTCCGGGAGGGCGAATCGATCGCCAAACCGCTCGGACGACACAAGGTGTTCCCGCCGATGGTCGTCCAGATGATGGCGGTCGGCGAGGAGACGGGCGCCGTCGACACGATGCTCGACAAGGTCGCGAGCTTCTACAACAACGAGGTGACGGCAACCGTGGACGCCTTGACGTCGCTGATCGAGCCGTTGTTGATCGCCATCATCGGAGGCGCTGTGGGTGCGGCGGTCATCGCGCTGTACATGCCGATGTTCAACGTCATCAACCTGCTGAAGTAGCGATCCGCCGCCTCGGCTCGGTCGGTCTCGTCGTTCGGATCCCGCCGTGTCTCCTCACGCTACGGTGAAGGACTAGTCCGTTCGAGTCATTCCTCTGAAAGCTTGGTCTTCGGTTGTCAAGGCCACTCTCTCGCAAGCCGAGACACTACTCAGATGCGCGTCAGCGGGACGCGCATGCACATGGGAAGAGAGGTGACTCCATGCTCGAGCGTTTCTGGCAGCGCCGGAAGGACGACGAGGGCTTCACCCTCATCGAGCTGATGGTGGTCGTTCTGATCATCGGCATCCTGATCGCCATCGCTCTGCCGACCTTCCTCGGCGCCCGCCAGCGGGCGAATGACCGGGCTGCACAGTCCAACCTGCGGAACGGGTTGGCTGCGGCGAAGACGTTCTTCACCGACAGCGACTCGTACCTCGGCTTCGACGCCGCCGCCGGGACTGCGATCGAGCCGTCGGTCGGATGGGTCAACGGTGCAACCCCGACAGTCGGGCAAGTTGGAATCGACCCGGCGTCGACTGCAACACAGGTCGAGCTCGTCGCACAGAGCGCATCCGGGACGTGGTTCTGTGTGAAGGACGTCTCGACCACTGGAACTACGTACGGACGCGGTGCGAGCGAGGCTGCTGCGACCGGTGCGTGCAACCAGCCCAAGTGGTAGGCAGATAGCCGAAAGGGCGAGGCGTGGATGAAGGGGCGGCCCTCGGGGTCGCCCCTTCACTACCGAGACGAGGCAATCATGTTCGCCTGGAGAGCTGGACGGCAAGATGGACGTGATTGAGTTGGTCAGCCTTCGCGGTGCTCCTCGCGCACGCCGCGACGATGAGGAGGGCTTCACGCTCGTCGAGCTCATGGTGGTTGTGCTGATCATCGGAATCCTCATCGCTGTCGCACTTCCCACCTTCCTTGGCGCCCGTGGACGCGCTCAGGACCGGGCTGCACAGTCGAGCCTCCGCACGGGTCTGGCTGCGGCCATGACCCACTGGGCAGAAGCCGGTGACTACGCTGGTTTCGACACGACCGTTGCCCAGATGATCGAGCCCACCTTGGACTGGCAACCGGCCGGAACTCCGCCGGCTGACAACCAGATCACGATCCAAGCCCCAGGTGTCGGAGACCCCGTCACCGAACTCCTCCTGGTCGTGCGGTCGGCAAGCGGTACCTACTTCTGCCTCGGTCAGCTTCCTAACAGCCCTGTGTTCGTGAGAGGCCAGGGTGACTGGTCCGATGTCAACCTGACGGCCAGCTGCACACAGGGCTGGTAGGCATCCCCCGTCAACCGTTCGTCTCCTCAAGCACCTCGCCCGATTGGCCGACAACCCAAGAAGGTCGACTGATGGCTATGCAGAATCCGCTCAGGCCTTACCGCTCGGATGCGCGAGGCGTCCTTCGCCGGGTGCGCAGGGATGAGCGCGGGTTCAGCCTGCTCGAGACCGTGATCGCCATCACGGTCATCTTCGGGGCCCTGCTGACGCTCTCGTATGCGGCGACCATCGGATTCCGGTACGAGTCGTTGGCCCGCCAGAAGCAGACGGCGACCGGGATCGCCGATCAGATCATGGAGCAGACGCGGGGTCTGGCGTGGGACCGGATCACCGCCGGGCACCTCAGCTCGGACCTCGCGGGCGACCCCAACCTCGTGACTTCGTGTTCGGGTGACGGCGCCGGCGTCTACCGGTTCCTGTCGTGTGCTGCGCAGACCGGGAAGCCGGGCTCCGGTGAGCGGGTGGTCGCGGGGGCCTCAGCCTGTTCGAGCGGTTCGCCAGATTGCATCTACCCGCTGGTCCGTCACACGGGCCAGATCACGCAGAACAACATCCCGTTCACGTGGCGGACGTACGACACGAACAACTGTCCGACGGCCACGACCGCGGGCTGCACAGCCTCGACGCCGTATCGGGTCACCGTGATCGTGACGTGGACAGGCGGGCGCGCGGCGCCGAACAAGATCGTGCAGGTCCAGAGCCTCTTCTGGTCGCCGACCGGTTGCGGGAGCACCTCGACGCACCCCTTCGCGGCGCCGTGTCAGCCGTTCTTCCTCGGTGTCTCCAGCGTCGCGCAGGGCAACATCAATCTGTCGGGAACCGTGGCAGGGACGACCTTCGAGAACGGCGATCTCTATACGTCCGGGGTCCAGTCGAGCGTTCAGCAGGAGCAGCTCTCCCAGGCCGAAGGGAGCTTCAAACAGTCGGGGGTCCGTCTCGCCGACTCCCTCGGCGTCGAGACCGCTGCCGGCGACATCGCGGCGTCCTCTGCGGCCGACACGGACCCCGGGACGGGCGCGAGTACGTGGTCCGAGGTCACCTGCGGCACAACCGTGGTGTGCGCGGGAGGGTCGGTCTCGACCGGCTCGTCGAACACCGTCGTGCTGGCGGCCCCGAGCGGCGAGACGGCCCGGAGCGACAGCACCACCGTGGCCGGGGCCGCCAACATCTGTCCTCCGCCGACGGACACCGGTCAGACGGACGGCAAACCGTGTTCGGGATCGCGCATCCAACAGGGCGGGACGCTCTCGGCCGTCGTGACGCTCGACGGAGCGGCGACGCCGCTCGGCAGCGCCACGCTGGCACGGATCCTCGCGGCCAGTAGCCCGAACAAGACGTTCTCCGACCGGGTGCAATACAGCGCCACCGGTCTCTGCTCGCCCGCGACCGGCTCGGATGGATGTCTCGAACAGACCACGACCCGCGACATCGGCACCGTCAACGTCGGCGCGCTCCCCGCGAACGTTCCGGCCACCGCGCCCTGGACGGGCGCGAGCGCATGGAACGGGTACTACTTCTCGATCGTCGGCTATTCAGACAGCGCGACGGCCGCCGTCGGGACGAACAGCAGCAGCAGCGCCTCCGGAGGAACCGTGCCGGCTCCGACGGCCCCGATCGGGGCCGGGGGAGCCGTCTATTGCTGGAACGGCAGTGGCTATGCGTCGGTGTCGGCGATCTCGGCGGCCGCGGTGACCTGCGCGCCCTTCGACTTCTCCTGGACGATCAGCGGTCACCTCGTGCGGGTCCAGATGACGGGCACGACCAGCCCGGCCGTCGTCACCCGGTCGCCGCAGGCGGCGGCCACGTCGCAGACCGACGTCACCGCGCAGATCACTCCACCGGGCGCCACCGTCACCTACGTCGTGTCGGTCGACGGTGCCAACGTCGTCGACCTGACGATCACCGTGAACCTGAACACGCTGGAAGCGAGAGGATCGTATGCGGCCGCCCCGACCTCCTGATCGGATGTTCCGTCGAGCCCTCGGCTTCTGCCGGCCTGTCAGCCGCCCCGACGATGGCATGACCCTCGTCGAGTTGGTCGTGGCGATGTCGATCCTTGGCGTCGTGCTGCTGGTGTTCACCTCCGTGCTCGCCTCGGTGCAGCGTGGCGTGGTGCGCCAGGACTCGCTCAGCCAGACGCTCGACAATGCGCGCCTCGCCATCCAGCAGCTCGATCGGGAGCTGCGCTCCGGCAACGTCCTGTACGACCCGGCGCTCGAGAACGCCCCCGTGGGGACCCCGGGCAGGATCGCTTCGTGCACCGGATGCCTCCCCGGCTACACCCTCCGCGTCTACACGCAGACGAACGCCGACACGCGGGGCCCAACCCCGTACCGGTGCGTCCTGTGGAAGATCGAGGACCAGCAGTTGATGACGCGATGGTGGCCCCCGCTCCAACCCGGTGAGGCGAGCGGGTGGCGGATCGTCGCGACGGGGATCGTGAACCGCGATCTCAGCCCTGCAACGGGGGCCTACGTCCTCGATCCCGATCCGCTCAAGGGCGGCCGAACGCTCAACGTCGTCTACGCGGCCAATGCCGACCTCGCGCATCATCCGACGCAGACCGCGAAGGTCCAGGCATCCCTCACGGGCCGCAACACCTCGTACGGGTACCCGGCAAACGTCTGCCAATCCACACCGACCGGCTAGGAGGCACGAATGCTGACCCGCATCCGAGATGACGATCGAGGGGTGGCCATGGTGGTGGCCGTCATGGTCGTGTTCGTGGTGATGCTCCTGGCCACGGTCGTGTTCTCGCAGGCCGTGCACAACAGCACCGCGAGCGGCTACGACCGCAAGCGCCTGCAGTCGGTGGATGCCGCCGAGGCGGGTCTGAACTACTTCTTCAACTACCTCGAGCAGACGCCACCATGCGCCCCGCAGCCGAACGGGAGTTGTAGTCCGGCATCGCTGGCAGCCCGGTGTGGGACGATCACGGCCGGCGTCTGCGCGTCCAACCCGCTCGCGGTGCCGCAACCGATCAGCGTCGGGGTCGCGCCGGGAACCGCAACGTTCACGATCACCCCGACCTGGTTGGACGCGAGCGGTATCCCCTTCACCGGCGCGATCACCAATACCTCGTTCCCCCGGGCCGTCAACGTCGTCTCGGAGGGCACGACGAACGGGACGACCTCACGGAAGATGGAGACGCTCCTGTCGGTCGCCCCCTCGTTCGGGGGCTTCGCGGGCGCGATCGTGACGAACACCTCGCTGAACCTCGTGAACAGCTTCACGATCGGCGGCAACAACATCAACGACGGGGACATCTACGTGACGACCGGGAACGCGACGATCACCTCGGGGAACCAGGTCATCGAGGGGAACCTGTTCGTGCCCCAGGGCTCGCTCAACGTCTCGACCCAGGTTCACATCTACGGGACCGCCTGGGCGAGGGATTCGGTGACCGTGAACCATCCGCAGGCACTGATCGACCAGGCCGCGATCTCCTCGACGTCCTCGCTCACCGTGGCGAACGGCAACGTGAACGGGGTCGGCACCTATTGCACGACGGTCTCCGGGACCTCGAGGATCCACGGTGGGACGGTCGCCCAGTGTCAGGGACCGCCCACGACCCCATCGTTCCCGCATCTCACCTACGACGATTCGGTCGCTCCGAACGCCGACTCGACGTGGCGAACCAACTGTGGGTCGAGCGACACCCTCGACTGCTACTACCTGAAGCAGTTCACCGACTGCACGGCCGCCCGCACCTACGTCGAGGGCACCGGGGCCAACGACTTCCGAGGCGGCGATGGCGTCCCCAGCGGCTACAGCGGGGTTGTCGTTCGCATCCTGAGCACCTGTACGTACTCGCCGAGCAACAACCAGACCATCAGCGTGGGCAAGGATCTGGCGATCATCACGGACGGGAGCCTCGCCTTCTCCCAGCAGTCGACGTGGAACGCGACGGGAGGCAACCACAAGATGTTCCTCATCCGCCCCTGGCCCGCGGACAGCAACCTCAGCTTCTGTCCTCCTCCGATCGGGTCGGGGAGCTACGGCAACATCACGGTGGGGAACAACACGAACTTCAACTCGACGCTCAACGTTGGCCTCTACACGCCGTGCACGGCGACGATGAGTAACCAGAACGCCTTCTACGGCCAGGTGGTGGGCGGCAACGTCTCGATCGGGAACAACTGGTCGATGAACTACAAACCGATCGTGATGCCGGGGGCTCTCGTGACCGGGTTCACCGAGGACGTCGCGTACATCCGCGAGATCGCATAGCCATCGGCGCATCCGAGGGATAAGGTTCGCCGCCATGACCTGGATCGCGATCGCGGTCGCCCTGGTTCTCGGGCTCGCGTACGGGAGCTTCTTGACGGTGGCGATCCACCGTGTGCCCTCGGGTGAGTCTCTCGTGCGTCCACGGTCGCGATGCCCCAGCTGCGGCGTGCCGATCCGCAACGTGGACAACATCCCGGTGATCTCCTGGCTGCTGCTCAGGGGTCGGTGCCGCTCCTGCGGCACGCGCATCTCGGCCGTGTACCCGCTCACCGAGCTGGCCAGCGGAGCGCTCTTCGTGGCGGTGGCGCTCGTGTACGAGGACCCGTGGCGAGCGGTGCTCCTGGCTCCGTTCGCTGGGCTCTTGGTCGCCCTCTCCGTGATCGACATCCGTCACCGCAGGATCCCGAACCGTCTCGTGTATCCCGCGATCGTGATGGCGGCGGCCTTCATCGTGGTCGGGGATCTGGTCGGTGGGGGACTGGACGCGGTGGACGCAGCGATCGGGTTCCTCGCCTATGGATCCGGATTGATGATCGTCGCCCTCATCGCGCCGAAGGGGATGGGGATGGGCGACGTGAAGCTCGCCGGCCTGATCGGTCTCGTCCTCGGCTCGATCGGTCTCGACCTCGTCGCTGTGGC
>JBAVEY010000159.1:0-3276 GCA_049587975.1 Actinomycetota bacterium
CGGACGATGACCCCAAGCAGCATCGTGCTCGCGCCGCGGAGCCCCCTGGCCAGCGGGTTCGGCCTGTAGCCGAGCTCCTGGGCCACCGCGAGGACGCGCGCGCGCGTGGCCTCGGCGATGGGGACCACCGTCGGCGTGCGGTTCAGAACGCGCGAGACGGTGCTCTGGGACAGCCCGGTCACTCGTGCGATGTCGCGCATGGTGACCGGGCCCCGCCGGAGCGATGCGCCGGCATCGTCCGCGGACCGGCTCGCGGTATCGCGACGATCGCCGGCCACTCTTGCCCTCCCGTCCGTTCCCGATTTGGCAGCATACCATGGCCTGCATACGTTCGCATTGGGTGGGTTTTGAGCTGCAGGCCACCGGGGGAACCGCCCGCAGGCGCACGGACGAGACGCGCGACGTCCTCCCACGCCCCAGGACGCACGGATCGCCCGGCTCGCCCGAGACGGTCTCTCCAACCCCGATATCGGCGCGCAGCTGTTCATCAGTCCTCGAACCATCGGTACCACCTACGCAAGGTCTTTCCTGAAGCTAGACATCGGCTCCCGCAACCAGCTCGGCCGCGTTCCCCCCAGCCACCTCAGCTTGGGATAGCCGGTCCCTGGCTCGGCGGGCCGAACGCGCGGCGGTTTCGAGCAACCTCGCGCCGGCCTCGATGTGAGGTCCGTCGTTCAGCTCATCGGCAGGCGACTGACGGCGTGCGCCGAGCTCGGGAACGGCTGGTCATGCACTCAACGCGCTACGGGATGGGCCCGCGCGCTTCATCGGTCGGGACGACCGAGGCAGAGTGGTGTGGATGCGGCGGCTGCTTGGCGGGAGGGGTGGGATTCGAACCCACGTACGGGTTGCCCCATAAGCGGTTTTCAAGACCGCCGCCTTCGTCCGCTCGGCCACCCTCCCGAGGGCAATCTACCTGCAAGAACCCTTCATGCGAGCAGGCGGCACGGGCTCGGTTGCGGCCAAACTGCCGCCACCGGCTATCCGCCGAGGAACCGGAGCCGCTCGCGGTCGGGCACGTCGATGTCCATGAGCGCGAACAACAACGCCGAGTCGGCGGGTAGGTGCGCCGAGATGTGTCCGGCTAACGCCAGCCACCGGAGGTGTCCAGCGCCGGGACGCCGACGCCGACGAACATCAACTCCCCCCGGCTCAGCCGGTCTCGTTCGCCGTTCAGCGCTCGGCGTTTCAGGTGGAGGTAGGAGCAGGCCACGCAGCGATCGTCGCGGCAACGGTCGGGACCGAGCGGATAGAGGTACTCGTACTGCACGGCGCTCCCTCGTAATCAGGGGGAAGTTCTAACTGCCGCACTCGTGAGCCACGCCAGTCGAATGTATGACGGCGTCAACAGGCTCGAAGGATCAACTGCCGTGTACCACTCGCCGATAACGGCGGTAAGAGCGAGAGGGAGACCGAGGTGACGCGGTGCTGAGGAACAAGGACAGCAAGCGATGAGAGCCGTCTTGCTCATTCCACTGGTGGTGGCCTTCATCCTCACCGTGCTGAACCTCGTGACGCGGCGGTACGACAACGAGGAACAGCCGAAAGGACAAGGTCGGACGATCCTTGACGCATTGATCGATCTTCTGAGCTGGCGGTAGTAGGCGTCAGAAGGTCGAGCAGTCAGTTCAGACCGGGCGTGTCCGACACGCGGGCCGACAGTTCTACGGACTAGCCTGCCGTCATGGGACCCGATCAGCTCGAGCGCCGTATCCGAGAGCGTCTCGACGCCCTGGGTCCGGCTCCCCGCGCCGAACTGCTCCACGTCCTGACGCTGCCCGACTTCGAGCGAGCCGACCGGATCGGCGAGTTCTGGGGGAACCCGAAGACGCGGACGTTCGCCGAGCTGCTGATCGACTGCGAGGAGGACCGGACGCTCCGGGAGGTGCTGGTCGGGATGCTGCGGGAAGCTGATCGCTGACTCTCAACAAGGCAGGCAACCCGCTCCGCAAACCGCTCTCTGGCAATCGGCTGCACGCTCGAGCACAAGTTGATGAATATTTCCCAGTGCTTGCAGCGTCGCTGGCCTCCCATGTGTTCAAGGAGCACGATGGAGTCGCATATGCGATTCGTGCCTGAGGTGGCCGAGCAGGCCACGTTCGCCGAGCAGGCTCCGAGCTTCGAGGAGTTCTATGGAGCCAACTTCAGGCACCTCTTCACCGCCCTTTGTCTCGTGGCGGGGAACCGCCACGAAGCCGAAGAGATCACCCAGGACTCGTTCCTGAGGGTCTACGAGCGGTGGGATCGGGTCGGTGCACTCGACGATCCGACCGCCTACCTGTTCAGGGTCTCGATGAACACGTTCCGCAACCGATACCGCCGAGCCTTGCTCGGCCTTCGCCGCGAGCTCCTCCTCGCGCCCGAGGCGACCGACGAGCTGGCAGAGATCGAATCGCACGACGAGGTCGTCCGTCTGCTCCTGGGCCTTGCCCCAAAGCAACGCGCTGCGGTCCTCCTCACCGCGATCCTTGAGTATTCGGCCGAAGAGGCCGGGCAGATGCTCGGCCTGCGTGCCTCCTCGGTCCGCGCCCTTACCACGCGCGCCCGCGCCCGGATGAAGAACGAGGTGGTCGATCCCGCATGAGTAACGACCGTTTCGACGTTCTCGATCGCCTCGCACCACTGTTCGAGGCCCCCGAAGCCTTCCTTCGAGGCGTTTCTCCGCCGCCGCGACCGCAAGCGCCGGAACCAGCGCATCGCGGCGGGTGTGGTCGGGATCGCGGTCTTCGTAGCAGCGGTCTGGATCGTGACGTCCGTTGGGTCGTTCGATCGCACCCAGGCGCCGGCCGTTCCGGGAGGGGCAGAGACCGGACCGGAGGTGAGCGGGCCAACATCGACCGATCCACCAGTGGCTCCCGATGCCGATTGGATGTTCAGCGGGCTCCCCCCCCGAGGGAACGCCGCTGAGCACCCAAGAGGAAGGAGAGCTCGTCGCCCACTACGACCACCCCCAAGGCGCAGGGTTCGTCTTCGTGTACGCCGATGGACGAGTCATCTCGCACGGGGGGGTGGGGAATTCCGGCCGGGACGGTATCTACGAGCGACGCCTCACGCCCGAGGGAGTCGAGCTGGTGCGGTCCGGAGCCGTAAGGGCGGAGCGTTTCCAGTTGAGCTCCAACCCAGTCCCGGCGGATGCGTGGGAGGACCCTGAGGCAAGGCCTTACGTGCCAGCTCGGTATGCGATCTGCGGGCTCGACCCCGCTCGCTTGGGCACGCTCCCCCCACGAGCAGAGGCTCTGCTCCGTGGTAAGGCACGGCACGACACATGTTTCGAGG
>JBAVEY010000160.1:0-1973 GCA_049587975.1 Actinomycetota bacterium
GGACAATCCCTCTATCGGTTGCCGCGTTCGCAGCCGTGGTCGTGCTCGTGCTTGCGAGCGGAACCGTCGGTCGCACGACGCCATCCGCGTCAGCTGGCGAGATCGTCGATCCCAATACACTCACACCGGTACCGCCGAATGCGACTTGCCGCGACGACGGTCGCCAGATTATCTGCGACACGTTCCTGGTCGAGGATGCGGTCAACGAGCCGATTGCGGACTTCGATCTGCCTTGCGGGACGATCTACGAGACGAGCCACTATCGCGGCGACGGCACGCGCTGGTATGTGGATCGCCTGGTGGTGAGACGACATGTCGCTGCCAGCCTGGAGGGCACCTGGAGCCTCTCGCCCACGGGAGTCGGGCCGACGGTGAACATAAGCGGCTACTGGAGCACCTGGACGGTCTGGACGACGCCCGGAGATGACTCTACGATGGTCGAAACGAGCAGCAGCGGAAACGACTTCAAGATCAGCGCTCCGGGCTTCGGCGTGATTCAACTCGACGCAGGTCTCACGTACCCCGATGGAACGCACCATGGGATCGCCGCCGGCCCGTTCACGCCAGAGGTCGAGTCGCAGCTCTGCGCTGCGCTTACGTCGTAACCTGTAGAGGAGCGTAAGAGGGCGGCCTTCACTTGTGCCGTGCCCGCCGGCACGGGAATCGTCGAGCCGCGCCTTCGCCGAACTGCTGATCGACTGCGAGGAGGACCGGACGCTCCGAGCGGTGCTGGTCGGGATGCTGCGGGGAACCGGACGGTAGACACTGGGCGGGAGAAGATCGCACACCGTGTAGGCGATCCGCGGTCCCCGAAGGTTGTTCTTTACAGGATGAGCGAGACGGCGCGACTCGGCCCAGCAGGGATGGAAGTCCAGGAGGCCGCGTCGCCGCCCGTGGCCTTCGAGGAGTTCTTCGAGCAAGAGGGAGATGGGCTGTACCGAGCCTTGTGGCTCGTGACGCGGAGCCGGTTCGAGGCCGAGGAGCTCACCCAAGAGGCGTTCGTGCGCGTGCTGGAGCGCTGGGATCGCGTCTCGGAGATGGAAGATCCCCACGCGTACCTGTACCGCACTGCGATGAACGCGTTCCGCACCAGCTACGGGCGCGCCCTCCTGGCCGCGAAGCGGACGATGAGGGTTCTTCCCGCCGACGACGCGATCGCCGAGATCGACGAGCGCGACGCCGCCGTCCGGGCGCTCGCTCGTCTCTCGCCGCGGCAGCGCGCCGCGGTGGTCCTGACCGACATGCTCGGCTTCGGGTCCGAGGAGGCTGCCCGCATGCTCGGCATCCGTGCTTCGACGCTTCGCATGCATGCATCCCGCGCACACACGGCCCTCAAGGAGACGATGTCCCCGTGACTGAGTACCGGTCCGTCCTCGAGCGGGCGGGGTCGAATGCTCCCCCGCCCGACCTGCAACTCGAGCGCGTCCTGCGCCGGCGCGACCGCAAGCGGCGGAACCAGCGCATCGCCGCGGGCGTCGTCGGGATCGCGGTCTTCGTGGCGGCGGTGTGGATCGTGACGGGTGTCGGGTCGCTGGATCGCAGCCAGGCTCCGGCCGTTCCAGGAGGGGCGGCGACCGCAACTCCCACGCCGACCGCTTCGGCGAGCCTGGCCGCCGCAGGGCCGTTCGTTTCGGAGCATTACGGCTACACGATCCAGATGCCGAAGGGATGGTCGGGCGCACAGGCGACCCAGACGTGGGACGGACAGGGCGCCCCCGCCTTCGACAGCCCATTCGTGGACCAGTTGGACGTACCAGTCGGCGGGGCATGGGGCTACGCCGCCTCGACCAATCTGACGCTGACCGATTACACGAGGAGGACGGAGCACGCCGTCGCCACAGAGCACCTGTGCCCGACGAAGCCTGAACGGGACACGGCGATCCGAATCGACGGCACGCCCGCTCGGTTCCTCCTGATGCATTGCAGCTGGAACGCGTCGCCTGCCACCGACGGAATCCTGGTCTTGCTCGGGA
>JBAVEY010000161.1:0-31437 GCA_049587975.1 Actinomycetota bacterium
GCGGTGCAAGGTACCCGAGCGACGCGACGATCGCCTGCGCGAGCACCCCGGCGAGCATCGCCGCGCCCAACGGTTCGAGCCAGCGCCACGTACCGGTCGCCACGACCGCGACATCGACCCAGGCGACGAGCGGGAACCATGCGGCCGTGGCGAGGACCGGCCACCGCCCAGGCGAGCGCGCCGCGAGCATGGCGCGGAACACCGGCACGCACACCATCGTGACCGACCAGGCGTAGACGGCGAGACCCGCGGCAGCGACCAACCGACACACCGTCCCGGGCGTTCCCCCGAACCCCGTCCCGAGGAGCGCGAGCACCGCGATCGTCAGGGTCGTGGCGCCCCACCTGAGCGCAGGTGCGGCCCGCACGTCCGCGCCCTCGCGGATCCGTGTACGACCGATCGTCGGGCCGAAGAAGACCACGGTCGCGAGCAGCGTCAGACCGGCCCACCCCAACAGGTTCACGTGTACGTGCGCGGTCCTCGCCGCGAGGATCCATCGCCCGCCGAGCACCCCCGTCCCGATCAACGCTCCGAGCAGGGCTCCGTGCAGGAACGCGCCGTGCGCCCGCTCGTACATCCGGACCACCCAGGCGAACCGGGGACCGAGCGCGGTCCGCCGGAGCGTGCGCAGGCGCCGGTACGAGACGAGCACCACGCCAGTGAGGACCGTCGCACCGACGGCCACCACCCACGGCTCGTCCGACGGGATCCCCCACAACACGGCCAGGACCCCGACGTTGGTCGCCACGAGCTGCCACCGGGGCATCGCGCCCGGTTGATGCGTGAGCGCCCGCGAGAAGTGATCGGTCAGCCCGAGGATCATGTTCGTCACCACGCCGAGCGTGAACAGGTGCACGGCGAACCACCGTCCGCCCGGCAGCCGGCCGCCCCCCGCGACCCACACGATCGTCGCGAGCCCGTAGCCGGCGCCGACGAGCGCGACCGGCCGCAGCCGATCGAACGGTCCGCGAGCCTCGGGATCAGGATCGGGCTTGCGTCGATGTGGCAGCACGGATGCGGTCGGCCTACCCGCCGTGGCTCGAGATCTGGCCGAGCGTGAGCCCGCCGACGACCTGCTGCATGAGGGGACGCACCTCGCGCCAACGGAGATGCGGCGTGCGTGGGTCCGTGATCGAGCTCTCCTCGCGCCAGGAGACGCAACGTTCGCCCTCGAACGCGTCGTCGCCGACCGCATCGAGGATCTTGCTCAGGAAGGCCTCGGGCAGCTTCGCCGGCCGCGCCAACGAGCGGGCGTCGACGATCTCGTCATCGTGCGAGGCGAGCTCCTTCAGAGCGAGGATCGCAGAGCGGTCCTCGCGGCTCGGTCGCATCTCAGGTTCCTTCTCGAAGCGAGCGAGACCGCTCATAGCCACCCGTCGTCCTCCCGGGTCGAGGCTGGCGCCTTCGTGCCCCGGGTAGGGTAGGGCCGCCGACCCAAGGGAGGAAGGACGATGCGGGGATGGATCGACCAACTCGCCACCGCGCTCGGCGAGCAGACCCTTTCGGACGAGGAGACGGAGCGACTCCTCGGCGTCGCCCGCGACGTCGCGCACCGGGTCGAACGCAAGATCACACCGCTCGCTGCCTTCCAGATCGGCTCGGCGGTTGGCCGGCACGTGGCCGGCGGGACGAGCCGCGAGGAGGCGATGGCGACCGTGCTCGGGACCGTCGAGGGACTCCTGCCCGAGGCGCCCGCCGAAGGGTGACCGGGTCGTGAGCGACGACGGGTGGGTCCAGGTCCTCGCCCTGACCGACCTCGGGGATCGGAAGCCCTCCCGGGTCGACCTGGACGGTACCGCCGTGCTCCTCGTCCGCAACGGCGACGAGCTGTTCGCGATCGGGAACCGTTGCTCGCATCAAGGGGCGCCGCTGCACAAGGGCCCGGTGCGGTTCGGGGGGTCGCTCCGGACCGTGCAGTGCCCGTTGCACGGCAGCACGTTCGAACTCACCGACGGGAGTGTGCTCCGCGGGCCGGCGACCGAACCCGTCCCCGCCTACCAGACGCGGGTCACCGACGGCATGGTCGAGATCCGACCCCGATAGGATGCCCGTCGTGGAACGGGACGTGGCTGCCGCGCAGGACCCGGGCCCGTTCGGGTCGAGGTTCCTGGGTCTGGGGATCGGGCTCGCCGTGTTCGCGGTGCTCGTGATGCTCCCGTTCCTGATCCCCGTGACCTTCTACCTGGTCGCCAACATCTACGCGCTGGTCAAGGGCACGACCTTCTCGTCCGAGACCGCGAACGACGCCGTCCTCCTGACGCTGCTGGTCTTCTCGGTTGCCCTGTTCCCCGTGCTGCTCGCGGCGCTGGTCGCCTTCCTCGGCCGGGCGCTTTCACCCAAGCGTCGTCGCACCTGATCTGGCGTTTTCGTTACCCTCCGAAGCAACATGTCCACGCTCCGACAGGACCCGACCACCCGGCAGTGGGCGATCCTCGCCACGCGTCGCGAGGAGCGCCCGCACGTGCCCGTCGTGATGCCGCGACCCGACCTGCCCGAGCGCGACCCGTCCTGTCCGTTCTGCCCGGGCAACGAGGACCAGACACCCCCCGAGATCATGCGGCACCCGGCCGGCCCCGACTGGCAGGTCCGGGTTGTCCCGAACATGTACGCGGCGCTCTCCGGCGACGGCTCCGCGGGTCGCTCCGGCGAGCCGATGTTCCGCGAGATGCCGGGTATCGGCAGCCACGAGGTCGTGATCGAGACGCCGCGCCACGACGGGCGGATGGACGAGATGACCCAGGAGGAGGTCGCCCGGGTCGTCTGGGTGTGGCGGGAGCGGTACCGCGCACTGATCGGACGGCCCGACGTCCGAGCCGTGGTCGTGTTCAAGAACTTCGGGACGCTGGCAGGAACCTCGCTCACGCATCCGCACTCGCAGATCGTCGCGACGCCCGTGTTCCTGCCGCGGCTGCTCCGACGGCTGGACGTGGCGACGCGCTACTTCGACGAGAACGGGGCCTGCGTCTACGACGAGCTGCTCGAAGCCGAGCGCCGGGCGGGGGTTCGAATGGTCGAGGAGTACGGGGGGTTCGTGGCGTTCGAGCCCTGGGCCGCGCAGACGCCCTTCGAGACGTGGATCGCGCCGACCTTCCACCAGGGCTCGTTCGGCAACCTCGCCGACGAGGAGGTCGACGACCTCGCCGGCATCCTGATCCGAACGCTGACGGCGGTGCGCCACGCATGCGGCGACCCGGACTTCAACCTCGTGATGTACTCGGCTCCCACCAACGGTGGGCACGCCGAGCAGGTCTTCCACTGGCACCTCAAGCTGATCCCCCGCATCTCGACGCTCGCGGGCTTCGAGATCGGCTCCGCGATGGCGATCAACACGGTCGCGCCCGAGGATGCCGCCGACGCGCTCCGACGGGCGCTGGCGACGACCTAGCAGCCGAGTCGCGCCCGAGGATGCCACCGACCCTTTCCGACGGGCGGGCGCGACGAGCCAGCAGCCGAGTCGCGCCCGAGGAAGCAACCGACCCTTACCGACGGGCGGGCGCGACGACCTAGCAGCCGGAGTCGACCCAGTCCGGACCCGCGCCGATCGGTACGTCCAACCGTTCGGCCACACGCCTGAGGCGCCTCCGATAGATGCGCATCTCCGAGCGGTTCCAGTCGGCGTGCGTCATGCACCGCCAGCCGTCGTAGAGCTCATGGTGGTACGGGCTCTGGAGGATCTCCGCGTGGCCGATCACGTTCCCCCACGAGATCCCGTACCGGGACATGAGCCAGACCGTCAGGCGCAGCGACGCCCGCATCATCGCCCGGTCGTCGAGGATGTCCCGGGCGTTGGTCCCCACGTGCTCGATCCCGATCGCCGTCCAGTTCATGCCGATCGCGTGCCGGCACCGGATCCGCAGGTTGACCAGCTGATAGATCGTCCCGTCGGTATCGATGATGAAGTGCGCGCACACGCCCGGCTTCTCGCCGAGATGGGTGCCGTTGGCGGCGAAGTGGTTCCACGCCGAATCGAACGACGTCCCGTCCGTGTAATGCTCGACCACCACCTGCGGATCCGAGAGCACGTACGTCCGCTCGCCGTAGTGGCGCCTCGAGTACGCCGCGGTCTGCCGCATGCGACGGGCCCCGAACGGGATCTTCCTCCACACGATCTCCGGCTTCACGTCGCCCGGATCCGGTGGCGTCCCGGCAGCGGTGTTCGCCTCGGGCGCGACCAGCACCAGCGCGGCGACGAGCAGGACGAGGGCCCGCCTCACGCGACGGCCCGCAGGCGTTCGATCGTGCGGCCGCGCCCCAGGAGCTCGAGCGACTCGGGGAGCGGCGGCGAGACCGTCGACCCGGTCACCGCCGCGCGGACGGGCTGGAAGCCCTTCGTGCGGTTCAGGCCGGCGGCGGCGGCGAGCTCGTCGAGCGTCGCCTTGATCGCCTCCGCGTCCCAGGGCTGCAGCTCGGCCAGGCCGTCGGCGATGCTGCGAAGGTAGCCGTCGGGCGCTCTCGACACGATGTCGCCTGCCTTGTCGTCGAGCGCGATGTCGTCCGTGAACAGGAACCGGAGCAGCTTCACGGAGTCCGAGAGGGTCTTCATACGCTCCTTCACCAGCGGCATGGCCCGTCGAAGGAGACCGAGGTCGGGAGACAGCCCCGCGACCGAGAGGAAGTGCAGGCATCGCGAGGCGAGGTCGTCGTCCTCGAGCGACCGGACGTAGTGGTTGTTCATCCACTCGAGCTTCTCGGTGTCGAACCGCGCGGGGTTCCTCGACACCCGCTCGAGCTCGAAGGCATCGATCAGCTCCCGTTTGGACAGGAACGTGGTCTCCGCGTCCTTGGACCAGCCGAGCAGGGCGAGGTAGTTCATCAGCGCCTCGGGCAGGATGCCCTGCTCGCGGAAGGCCTCGACGCTGGTCGAACCGTGGCGCTTGGACAGGGGCTTGCCGTCCGAGCCGTTCACCTGCGGAACATGGGCGTACGCGGGGGGCGTGCCGCCGAGCGCCTCGATCACCGCGGCGTTCCGAGGCGCGCTCGCGAGCAGGTCGTCGCCCCGGATCACGTGCGTGATCTGCATCAGCAGGTCGTCCACCGCGACGGCGAGCAGGAACACGGGCGACCCATCCGAGCGGACGAGCACGAAGTCACGCAGGTGCCCCGGCGCCCACCGGACCTCCCCCTTCACCAGGTCCTGCACCACGTGCTCGCGTTCGGGCATCGCGAACCGGATCGCCGCCGGCCGCCCCTCGGCCGCGAACGCCGCGCGCACCTCCGGGTCCCGGCACTTGCCGTCGTAGCCGGGGGGATCGCCGCGCGCCAGCGCGGCCGTCCGTCGCTCCTCGAGCTCGGCCTCGGTGCAGTAGCACGGGTAGGCGTCTCCCTGCGCGAGCAGCCGCTCCGTCGTCTCCTGGTAGATGTCCAGCCGCTGCGACTGGCGATATGGCGCGTGGGGCCCGCCCACGTCCGGCCCCTCGTCCCAGTCGATCCCCAGCCACCGGAGCGAGTCCATCACGCCCTGGAACGCCTCTTCGGTGACGCGTGAGGCGTCCGTGTCTTCGATCCGGAGCACGAACGCGCCGCCGTGGTGACGGGCGAACGCCCACGAGAACAGGCCGGTCCGCACGTTGCCGACGTGGATCGAGCCCGAGGGCGCGGGCGCGAACCGGGCGCGGACGCCCGCCGTCACGCGCTGCCTTCGACCGGGTTGGCGAGGGTCCCGACACCGTCGACCTCGACCTCGACCACGTCACCCGGCGAGAGGGTGCCGACCCCTTCCGGCGTGCCGGTCAGGATCACGTCCCCCGGGAGCAGCGTCATGAACGCGCTGACGTACTCGATCAGCGTCGCGACGCCGAACACCATGTCGCTCGTCTGTCCGGCCTGGCGGACGTCGCCGTTCAGGCGGGTCTCGACGCGGACGTCGTTCGGATCCAGGTCGGTCTCGATCCAGGGGCCGAGCGGGCACGACCCGTCGAACCCCTTGGCGCGCGCCCACTGGTCGTCGGTCTTCTGGAGGTCGCGGAGCGTGACGTCGTTCGCGCACGTGTAGCCGAGGATGTGCTTGAAGGCATCCTCCGTCCGGACGTCCTTGGCGATCCGGCCGATCACGACCGCCATCTCCCCCTCGTAGTCGACCCGCCGGCTGATCGGCAGCAGCCGGATCGGATCGCGCGGGCCGATCACGGCGGTCGAGGGCTTGAGGAACACGAGCGGCTCCTCGGGCACCTCCATCCCGAACTCGGCCGCGTGCGCCGCGTAGTTCTTCCCCACGCAGACCACCTTCGAGGGCAGCACCGGGGCCAGCAACCGGACGTCGTCGAACGGCACCTCCTCCCCCGTCGGGACAGGGTCCTCGAAGAAGGTCCCTCTCAGGACCCTGATCGTTTCCGACTCGAACTCGGAGGCGCCGGTCGCGATGCGATCGCCGAACCGGAAGCGGACGAGTCTCACGGCCCGAGGCTACCGCACCCCTCGCTCACCCCTTCGACGGCTCACCGCAGCGCCCGGCGGAAGGAGGCCGGCGCGAGGCCATCGACCTCGATCTCGGCCGCGCCGAGCCACCCGGCCAGGTGCCGCACCGCCCCGGCCGCCGAACGCCAGACCTCGGCGGTGGGCTTCGTGTCGGGCGCGGGATGGACGGCGCGAACGAGCAACCGTCCGCTCGCGCGATCCATCGCCGGGTCGACGAGCGCGACGAACCGGTCGCCCTCGAGCACCGGCATCGCGTAGTAGCCGTACTTCCGCTTCGCCTTGGGCACGTAGATCTCCATCCGGTACGGCAGATCGAACAGCAGCTCCGCGCGGGCGCGGTCGGCGATCAGGTTGTCGAACGGCGACAGCATCGTGGTGCGCGGCTCCCACCGCCCGCGCTCGATTCGTTCGAGGAGCGGGAGGTCGTCGCGATGAACGAACCAGGAGCCGGTCATCTGCGCGCCCTCGTGCTCGACCGTCACGCGTTCGATCCGTCCGGCCCGCTCGAACTCGCCCAGCACGCGCTCGAGCTCGGGGTAGCGACCCCTCGTGAAGTGCGCCTTGATCTGTTGCGGCGTCCCGACCCCGAGGCCGCGGAGCGAGCGGTCGACGGCCCGTCGAGTGACCTCGAGGTCGGACAGGCGCTCGAGGGGCGCGTCGGGCGACAGGACCCGTTCGGTCGTGTCCCAGAGCTTCTGGATGCCCTCGCGGCCCGCCACCATGATCACGCCCGAGCCCCACAGGAACCCGAGCATGCGGTCGACGTTGCGCTCGTTCGTCCAGCCGCTCGAGCGCCACGACTCGCCGGTCGGACCGCCGAGCCGCCGCGCGAGCACCGGTCCTTCGCGGCGGATCTGCGCCATGACGGAGCGTTTGAGCCCCGCGTTCGTCGCCATCCAATCCAGGCGCCGGCGGGTCCACCCAGACCCGTCGTCGCGGAGGTACTGCCGCATGTACCAGGCGTGGATCGGATGGTCCTCGGCGAGGACGATCGAGGCCGCGTGCGCCCAGTACTCGTAGACCGAGCGGTCGCGCCACAGCAGACGCTCCAGGTGCTTGGGGTCGAACCCCGCGACCCTGCTCCCGAGCACCAGGTGCGGGCTGCGCGCCACGACCGAGATCGGATCGAGCTGGACGCATCGGATCGATCGGATGACGCCGAGCACAGCCTTCGGGCTCGAGCGCGGCGGCGTGCCGGAGAGCCGTTGGGCCGCGATCGCGAGCCGGCGCGCGGTGGAACGGTCGATCGTTCGGAAGGCGCGAGCCACCCGGGTCAGGCGAGCCTCGTGCCGATGCCCCAGGTCACGCCGACGCTGTGCCAGAAGCCGGCGATCATCTCGACCGGCGCGAGGCTCTCGAGCTCCTCGACGGGCGATGCGCCGAACGAGAGCTCGGCCTCGCCGGTCCACACGTCCGAGCCCTCCCAGTCGTAGCTCTTCATCGTCACGAGCTCGTCCATCGAGGCAGGCTTGCCCTCCTCGATGCTCGGGAAGTAGCGGGTATGGAGCATCGGCAGGGCGTTCACGAACCCGTTGGCCTCGGCCGGGCCGGTGATCGTGAAGGACGCGTCCACGACCCGGCGGTCGTGGACACTAACGCTCGCCCCGAACGCCCCGCCCGGCTCCAGGCGGGGGCCGGCCTTGCCGAAACGCACGGGCCGCGTGATCCAGATCGAGCCGAGCTTCTTCGGGTAACCCTGGTGCCAGCCCCGGACCATCGCGAAGTCCTTGTCGACCCAGATCAGGATGCATCGCGAGTACGTCTCGCCCCGGTACCGGCAGCGCACGACGACGAACGCCTCCTTGTACTGGGAGCGCACGGGGTCGAGCAGCTCCTCGAACGTGTCCGAGCACGACTGCCAATCGGCGAAGATCACGGCGACGGCGTCGGGGTCGTCCTCGGCGGGTTCGACGGGGTCCGGCAGCCAGCGCGCGACCGAGCCGGGAGCCGCCCGGTACTCGATGGTCAGCAGGTCGCCCGAGTAGTGCCACGGAGGACCGGGAACGGCGGAGGACCGCCCTTCGGGTGTGAGCGGCGGAACGAACCCCTTCAGCTCGGCCACGGCGAGATACTACCGGTCGGTCCCGGACGACCCGGAGGTGCTCGTGGAGGCTCGGCGGATCCTGCTCGACGGCGTCGCGACGACCGTCGTGCGCGAGGGCGAGGAGCTCGTCGCTCCGAGCGGCGAGCGGGTCCCGCTGGGGAGCGCCGAGCACCTGCCGCCCACCGAGCCCACCAAGATCGTGTGCGTGCATCTGAACTACGAGAGCCGGGTGAGGGAGTTCCTCGCGCGGATGCCGCCCACCCCCACGTACTTCCACAAGCCGATCAGCGCGCTGAACGCGCACGGCGGCGAGGTCGTGCGACCGCCCCGCTGCAGGTTCCTGAACTTCGAGGGGGAGATCGCGATCGTGATCGGCCGCACCTGTTCGCACATCGCGCCGGACGAGGCCCCGGCGTTCATCGCCGGCTATACGATCGCCAACGACTACGGCCTGCACGACTTCCGCGACACGGACGCAGGGTCGATGCTGCGGGTGAAGGGCTCGGACACGCTGTGCCCGCTCGGCCCGGGTCTCGTCGACGACTGGGACTTCCGCGGCAAGCGGATCCGGACCCTCGTGAACGGCGAGGTGAGGCAGGACGGTTCGACCGACGAGATGACGTGGGACATGCACTACCTCGTCGCCGACATCGCGCGGACGATCACGCTGGTGCCGGGCGACGTCATCCTGTCGGGGACGCCCGCGAACTCGCGCCCGGTCGAGCCGGGCGACGTCGTCGAGGTCGAGGTCGAAGGCCTCGGCACCCTCCTCAACCCCATCGTCGAGGGTCGCGTCCCGGTCCGCGAGGACGTCGGCGCCCAGCCGAGCGCGTCCGAGGAGGTCGTCTCGACCGCGTTCGGTGGCGACTGGGAGTTCCGCGGGATCCGGCCGCCGACCAGGGGCTGATGGATCTCGAGGCCCTGCTACGCGAGCACGCGTTCATGAAGGTCGAGCCCCCTCCGCAGATGTGGAGCCCGCGCACGGACGACGAGCCGTTCATCCTGATGCTCGGCGAGATGATCGCCCTCGGCCGAGGCCGCGGCATCGAGCTCGAAGACCTGACGCTGAACGTCTCGAACGTCACGGTCGAGCCGGACGATGACGAGGAAGGCCCGATCCCCGAAGGCGACTACGTTGCCATCACCGTTCACGGGGCCGGCACGTGGGAAGACGACTCGTGGCGCGCCGGTCAGGGGCCGACCACCACGGGTCTGCTGTGCACCGTCGGACCCGCCGCCGATGCGGCTGGCGCCGTCTACGCGTACGCGCGGGATCTCGGATCCGAGGGCTCGGTCACGGCGCTCCTCCCCCGCCTGCCGCCCGCGTGACCCGGTCGACCCGGTAGACGCGGTGATGGATCCCCTTGTAGTCGACCTCTCGGTCGACGTGCATGCCGATCTTCTCCGCCACTCGGCAGGACGCCCCGTTCTCCGGCCGGACGAGCGAGATGACATGATCGATGTCGAGGTTCTGGAACGCCCAGTCCCGCGCGGCCGCGCCGGCCTCGGACGCGATGCCCTCCCTTTTGCGACCCGGGCGCGTGTGCCAGCCGATCTCGACCTCCTCCACGCCCTCCACGACGGGCGCCGTCACGCCGGCGGTCCCGAGGAACTCGCCGCTCTCGAGATCCTCCACGATCCAGAGCGCGAACCCGCGCGTTCGGTAACCCTCGACCTGCCGTTCGAGCCACGCCTGCGAGGTCTCTCGGTCGAAGGGCGCCGGGTACCACTTCATGTGTTCGGGATCCGAGAACATCGCGTGCAGGTCGTCGAGATCGCCCGGCCGGTAGCGCCGCAGACGCAGGCGCTCGGTCTCGAGCCGGAAGTCCTCGTCCACGGGAACGGACCCTACGGAGCGGCGCCCCGCGCGCCTGGACTATCCTCGGCCGAGACCCATCGAGACCACGAGCGTGGCCGGGAGCGAGGACGGACGATGGACATCAAGGGCAAGCGGCTCCGACTCCTGTTCTCCGACGTGCTCGGCGTCGAACGCGGGAAGTACCTGTTCGGCGACGTCGCCGACGCCGGTCACGCCGCGTTCTGCATCGGCGTCTATCCGCTGACGACCGACAAGGAGATCCTCGACATCTCCCGGCAGCAGTTCGACGTGGGCCTGCCCGACGTCGAGGCGTTCATCGACCGCGACACGCTCCGTCAGGGCTGGGAAGAAGACACGATCGTCGGCATCGCCGACGTCCAGCAGCACGGCGCACCGCTCGAGGTCGACCCCCGCCAGGTCTTGCGGTCGGCGGTCGAACCGTGGCGTGCGATGGGCCTGGAGCCGATGTTCGCGTTCGAGTCCGAGTTCTACCTGCTCGAACCCGGATCCGATGGCGGCTGGCAGCCGGTCGACCTGCCGTCGCACCGCGTCTACGGCACGGGCGCCTCGGTCGACCCGAGCGGCACCATCGACGCGATGGTCCGGGCGGCCCAGCAGTGCGGGTTCCCGATCGAGAGCTGGGGCAGCGAGTTCGACACGGCGGCGTACGAGGTGAACGTCCGGTATAAGGAGGTCATCCCGGCCGCCGACGAATGCTTCCTGTTCCGTCTCCTCGTGAAGGAGATCGCGATCCAGCACGGCAAGCTCGCGACCTTCATGGGCCGCCCGTTCAACGATCGCGGGGGCAGTGGCCTGCACCTGAACGTCTCGTTCCGGCGGGAGGACGGCTCGAACGCCTTCCACGACCCGAACGCGACCGACGGCCTCGCGCCGATGGTGAAGGGATGCGTCGCGGGCCTGCTCGCCCACCACGAGGCGATCTCGGCGATCGCCGCCCCCCACGCGAACGCGTACAAGCGCCTGCAACCCGACATGCTGAACGGCTACTGGGCCAACTGGGGCTACGACGACCGCACGGTGTGCGTTCGGATCCCCCCCGCGCGCGGCGAGGGCACCAGGATCGAGCACCGGATGGCCGACGGCGCCGCGAACCCCTACCTCGTCGCCGCCGCGGTGCTGCACGCGGCGCGGTTCGGGGTGGAGCAGCAGATGGCGCCCCCTGAGCCGCAAGCGTTGGGCGAGCCGCCGAACACCGAACGGCGCGTGCCTCCCACCCTCGAGGCAGCCATCGCGGCGCTCGAGACCGACCAGGAGCTCTGCTCGGCGCTGGGACCGTGGCTGATCGAGACCTTCACGAAGCTGAAGCGCGCCGAATGGGAGCGCTACGCCAAGACCGTCGGCGACCCCACCACGACCGAGGTCACCCCCTGGGAGATCGACTACTACCTCCCGTTCTTCTAGCAGCACCGGGCACGACCGCTCGGACCTGACCCGATGGCCCCCCGGGGCACGGACCCTCCAGCCCTGTCAGCGGTACGTGACCGGTCGGAGCATCGGGGTGGAATTCCCGAACTGAGGGGGTGCCCAGATGTCCCTGGAGCTGCAGTCACCGGCTGTCGCCATGCGCGACGACAAGGGCCTGAAGAAGGGGGCGATCGGGGTCGTCTCGGCGACCGTGATCGGGGTGGCATCGACCGCGCCCGCCTACAGCATGGCCGCCACCATCGGCCTGCTGGCGGTGGTCGTGGGCATGTACTCGCCCGCGATCATGATCGTCGCGTTCTTCCCGATGTTGTTCACGGCGGCGGCGTACTACTACCTGAACCGGGTCGACCCGGACTGCGGCGCGACCTTCCCCTGGGTGACCAGGGCGATGGGGCCGAACGCGGGGTGGCTCGGCGGGTGGGGCGTCATCGCCGCCGACATCGTGGTGATGCCGAGCCTGGCCTGGGTCGCCGCCTTCTACACGTACTCGCTGTTCGGGCTCGACGACCTGGCCTCGAACACCTGGGCGCTGCTGATCCTCGGCACCGTGTTCATCCTCGGGATGACGCTGATCACGTGGATCGGGATCGAGCTGTCGGCCCGGACCCAGTTCGCCCTGCTCGGGATCGAGATCGCCATCCTGGTCGGGTTCTCCGCCTGGGCCATCGCCAAGGTCTACCTCGACCACCCGGCGGGCTCGACGCCGCTCTCGTGGCAGTGGATGAACCCGTTCAACCTGACGCTCACCGAGCTGTCCGAAGGCATCCTGCTCGCGCTGTTCATCTACTGGGGTTGGGACACCGCGGCGAACGTGAACGAGGAGACACGCGGGCGGAACTCCGGCGGCGTCGCGACCGTGCTGTCGACCCTGGTGCTCCTCGGGACCTACCTGATCGTGGCCTTCGCCACGACGGCCTACAGGGGCCCGGGCTTCCTCGGGAACAACCCGGACGATGCGCTGACCACGATGGTCGGCAGCCCGTGGGACAAGCTGCTCATGCTCGCGATCTTGACCTCGGCGATGGCGTCCACGCAGACGACGATCCTGCCGACGGCGCGGACCACATTGTCGATGGCGGCGCACGGGGCGCTGCCGAAGCCCCTCGCGAAGATCCACCCGAAGTACCTGACCCCGACCTGGTCGACCTGGTGGTTCGGGATCGCCTCGGTGCTGTGGTGGATCGTCCTGGTGCTGATCGACAGCAGCGAGAACATCCTGTGGGACTCGATCAGCGGCCTCGGGTTCGCGATCGCCTTCTACTACGGCATCACGGCGATCGCCGCCCCGATCCTGTTCCGCAGGCACGTGTTCACGAGCGTCAAGAACTTCCTGCTCGTCGGCCTGGTCCCGCTGCTCGGGTTCGCGACGCTGGCCTGGGTGTTCGTGCGGTCGGCGATCGACTACTGGAACCCCGCGAACTCCTACACGACGGCCTGGTTCGCGTTCGGGAACTTCGAGGGCGTGGGACCGGCGCTGGTGATCGGTGTGGGGATGCTGCTGCTCGGCATCCCGCTCTGGATCTGGGCACGCGTCGCCTACAAGCCGTTCTTCTCGCGCAAGGCGGAGGCGGCGGACTCGCTCACCGAGCTGCTGCCCGACGAGTTCCGGGTGACCGAGGAGACGACCGAGGTTCGGGTGGCGGGCGGGGCGGAGGCTCCCGAGCTCAAGCCGTTCCCGACACCGGCCGTCCCGGGGTCCACGACCCCGAAGCGACCAACGGTTCCGCACGGAAAGGAGTGAGGACATGAAGGTCCTGCTGGTAGGTGTGGGCGGTGTTGGCGAGGCGATCGCCGCCGTCGCGAAGGGTCGCCCATGGCTCGAGCGCATGGTCCTGGCGGACGTCAACCAGGAGCGCGCGCACGAGGTCGCCGGACGGCTGGATGACCCCTCGGTCTTCCCCGTCGAGCCCGTGGACGCGAACGACGTCGGGCGGCTCGTCGAGCTGATCCGGCGCTACGAGGTCGACCTCGTGATGAACGCGGTCGAGCCGCAGTTCGTCGAGCCGATCTTCGACGCCGCGTTCGAGGCGGGGGTGACGTACATCGACATGGCGATGTCGCTGTCGCACCGGAACCCCGAGGACCCCTATCGCCATCCCGGGATCAAGCTGGGCGACTACCAGTTCGCCCGTTCCCACGACTGGCGGGAGAAGGGCCTGCTCGCGCTCGTGGGCATGGGCGTCGAGCCCGGCCTGGCGGACGTGTTCGCCGCGCACGCGACCAAGCACCTGTTCGATCGGATCGACGAGATCGGTGTGCGCGACGGCGCGAACCTCGAGGTCAAGGGCTACCGGTTCGCTCCCAACTTCTCGATCTGGACGACGATCGAGGAGTGCCTGAACCCGCCGGTCGTGTGGGAGCGCGACCGCGGCTGGTACACGACCGAGACGTTCAGCGAGCCCGAGGTCTTCGACTTCCCCGAGGGCATCGGCCCGGTCGAGTGCGTGAACGTCGAGCACGAAGAGGTGCTGCTCGTGCCCCGGTGGATCGACGTCGGGCGGGTCACCTTCAAGTACGGGCTCGGTCGCGAGTTCATCGACATCCTGAAGACGATCGAGCTGCTGGGCCTGGACTCGACGGAGAAGGTGGACGTGAAGGGCGTCAAGGTCGCCCCTCGTGACGTCGTCGCGGCGCTGCTGCCCGACCCCGCGCACCTCGGCGACCGGATGGTCGGCAAGACCTGTGCCGGGACGCTCGTGACGGGGGTCAAGGACGGTGCACCCCGGCAGGTGTACCTGTATCAGGTGGCCGACAACGAGGTCACGATGCGTGAGCTCGGCGTCCAGGCCGTCGTCTGGCAGACGGCCGTGAACCCGGTCATCGCGATGGAGCTGCTGTCCGAGGGGATCTGGAAGGACGCCGGAGTGCTCGGCCCCGAGGCGTTCGACCCCGATCCGTTCCTGGAGCGGCTCCCGGCGTACGGGGCTCCCTGGCACGTCCGCGAGTCGGCCTGATCGAAGACCGAGAGGGGCCGCGGCGCCACGGGCCGCGGCCCCCTCGGTTGCCTGTCGCGTTCGTTCGGTCGCAAACTACCCGGGCATCGCCGTCGAGAGGAGCCACGGGTGAGCGTTCGACTGGACGAGATCGATCTGTCGAGCCACGACGCCTTCGTGGACGAGGTGCCGCTGTGGGCCTTCAGGAAGCTCCGCGAGCGCGACCCCGTCCACTGGCAGCCCGAGCCCACGCCGAACCGCGGCTTCTGGGCCGTCACCCGGTTCCACGACATCGAGGACGTCCTGCGCGACACGAAGACGTTCTCGTCGGCCCACGGGGTGACGCTCGAGGAGCAGACGGAGGAAGAGGTCGAGGCCCGGGCCTCGATGATCGACATGGATCCGCCGGGCCATTCGCGTCTCCGACGACTGGTCAGCAAGCTCTTCACGAGGAGCGCGGTCGCCCGGTACGAAGGGTTCGTGCGGGAACAGACCCGGCTCGTGCTCGACCGAGGTCTGCCCAAGGGCGAGTTCGACTTCGTCGAGGAGATCTCCCGAGAGCTCCCGATCCGCGTCCTCGCCCGGATCATGGGCGTCCCGGACGAGGATCTGCCGATGTGCGTCGAGCTCGGCGACGCCATGATCGCCCAGGCCGACCCCGAGTACTCGCGCGCCGTGATCGACAAGGAGGACACCAGCGAATACCGCCTCCTCCCCTTCCGGAGCCCGGCGGCGGTCGAACTCATGGCCTACGGCCACGATCTCGCCGAGCGGCGACGGGGAGAACCGAGAGACGACCTGGTCACCAAGCTCGTCCAGGCCGAGGTCGACGGCGAGCGGCTCTCCGATCGTGATTTCGACAACTTCTTCTGCCTGCTGATCGTGGCCGGGAACGAGACGACGCGCCACGCGATCACCCACGGCATGCGGGCCCTCGTGGATCATCCGGACCAGTGGCGGCGGCTCCGGGAGGACCCCGGGCTCATGCCGCCGGCCGCCGAGGAGATGCTCCGGTACGGCTCGCCGACGATGCATTTCCGCCGAACGGCGAGGCGAGACCTGGAGCTCCAGGGCACGTCGATCCGCGAGGGCGATAAGGTCGTCGTCTGGTTCGTGTCGGGCAACTACGACGGAGACGTCTTCCGCGACCCCGAGCGCTTCGACGTCGGCCGCGACCCGAACCCACACATGGCGTTCGGCAGCGGGGGGCCCCACGTCTGCCTGGGGGCGCACCTCGCCCGGCTGGAGGTCCGGGTGATGTTCGAGGAGCTGATCCCGCGCCTGTCGAGCCTCGAGATCAACGGACCGATCGAGCGCCTCCGATCGAACTTCATCAACGGCATCAAGCACATGCCGGTCCGCGTCGAGCTCGCACGTCAGCAACCGTAACGGGGCGTCCCCGGGGACACGCCTGTCCCGGCAGACACAACGGCCCCGCCGAGCGACCCGCGCCCGTGGCCGGTGAAGGGAACGTCTCGAACGGATCTGAGGCGCGACACATCGCTCGAACGCATCCTCATATCCGCGGGAGGGATCCCACCCCGTATACGGTGAAGGCGAGCAACGCCAAGGCAAGTGCGTTCGCGCCGATCCGTACTCCTCGCAACCGGAACCGCTGTGCGACGGCGACGATGAACAGCACGGAAGCGAACAGCACCGTCTGGCGTACGTACTTGTTGGCGGTCTCCCGGGCGTCGGTGCCCGCGACGAAGTACGCAGACGCCCGGGCGTTCAGCCTGGCCGCCTTCGTCATCGAGGGATTCGCGTACCCGGGCATCGCCGCGGGACCCGGCGGAGCATCCGGATCCTTGAACGGGTCGGTCGCCAGCCAGTCCCGGAACGCGTCTGCGTACTCCGGGGTGAAACGCCGCTCCAAGATCTCCTGCAGCTGCCGGTCGCCGGCTTGTCGCGCCTGGAGCCAGGCCGTGAGGAACGACGAGTCCGCCACGAGCTCCTGGCCGCCGAACGTCGACGCAGCCTCGGCTTCGAACCGCGTCGACGACGCCAGGCCGTAGAGGCGCGCCTGCTCTCCGCCCCACTGCGTCCCTTGGTAGCCACTGAAGGCCGTGGCGATCGCGACGATGGCGAGCGCCGAGACCTCGAGGATCTCGACGGCCTTCTCCCAGGGCCGCTGCGGCGCTCGCTCGCTCACGCTTACCCCGGCAACACGTTGATCGCCCGCGCGATGACGAGGATCGCGGTGACCAGCGAGATGACCGACTCGATCATCATCGTCATCTTCGCCCAGGTCCGAACGGGCAACGTGTCGGTCGGGCTGAAGGCCGTCGCGTTCGTGAACGACAGGTAGAGGTAGTCGGGATAGCGAGGTATCCATCCGTCGGGAGCCAACTCCGGCATCGCCTCCTCGGGGAAGCCGAAGCTCGGAGGGATGTGGGACGCGGCTGCACGCTCGGCGGCCCCGCCGCGATCCACCTCCCAGAACCAGAGGCTGAACACCACCACGTTCGTCACCCACAGGGCAGCCCCGCGACCCAGCAACGCCGTTGCCCCCACGTGGGCGTAGGACGTGTCGATGATGTCGAGCGCCAGCACGACGAGCCCGCCCAGGGTGCCGACGGTGAGCAGCGCGATCAGCACGAGCGTCGTACGGCGGGCCGCACGCGTGCGCCGATCGATGCGCCCCGGGTCGCGGACGACCATCGCGACGAGGGCCGCCAGCTCCAGCACCGGGAACACCCACCAGAACACGAGCCTCCCGGTGTGCGGTGTGATGACCTGCAGGACGATCGCGACCAGCACGGCAACCGCCATAGGCCAACGCCGTTCCGGCACCAGCTTGACGCCGGGCGACTCTTCGTTCGTCGTCATGAGCTACCCCCGGTCCGGCGGCGAAGGCGTGCGGCCTCGCCGCGATCAGACGCGGGCATGGTGCCATACCCGGCCATCCAGCACGACCTGATGGACGACCGATCCTGTCGACCGCGAGGTTCCTGCCGAGGAGCTCCCGTGCCACGCCGCTACGTGCCCTCAGCCGCCGTTGCCGACCCGCCGCAGCATCGAACGCAGCAGCGCGGCCAGCTGCTCCTGCTGTGCCGCGTCGAGGTGCGTCGTGAGCTCGATCTCCTCGGCGTTGAAGCGTGGGAACAGCTTTTCGATCTTCCGTCGACCCGCCGGCGTGAGTGAGACGCGCACGAGCCGGCCGTCCTGGGCCGTCTTCGAACGCCGCACGTAGCCGCGACCTTCCAGCGTCGTGACGACCCCCGTCGACGTCGGGCGACTGATGCCGACGGCGGCGGCCAGGTCGCGCGACTCCATCTCGCCCCAGACCCAGAGCACCCACATCGCAACGAACGAGGTCCACGATAGGCGATCATCCGCAAGGACCTTCGCCTCCATGTGGCGACGGATCGCGGCGGACGCGCGGAACAGGTTGGAGACGGCGGCCATCGCGCGGAAGTCGAGCGGCAGGTGCCCGAGCTCCTCAACGACCTTGCGTTCCGCGGGAAGGAGGTCGTCGGCCCGGTCCACTGGGGCGAATCGTAGCGGGACCGGGCGCCTAGCAGGACACGACCGAGTCCGCCCCTCGCACGACGGAGCGATCAGACCTCGGTCTCGCGGTGTCCGTAGTACTCATACGCGCTCATCGCGCGGCCCGCCGTGCTCCGCCACTCGCGCTCGGCCACCGGGGTCTTCCCGATCGCCTTGCCCATCGCCCGGACGTGCGCCTGGACGCTGCCGCAGCACGAGCCGATGTAGTCGACGCCTCCCTCGTGCGCCTTCCGCGCGAAGGTCGCCATCTCCTGGCGCGAGAGCTGGAGGGGGTCGAGCGCGTAGGGGAAGCTCGGCGTCGACGTGAAGTCCGGCTGCTCGGCGCTCGTGCGGTAGGCCACCGGCTGGGTCGCGATGAACCCGTCGACCGCCGAGCGCATCTCGAGCGCGATCGGCAGCTGTTGGTCCGGCCCGTTCAGGCAGTTCACCCCGACGATGTCCGCCCCGGCGTCGCGGAGCCTCCGCGCACATTCGGCCGGCGTGTCGCCCTCGTACGAGCGCGGCACCGGCTGCTCGTACGACATCGTCACCATGACCGGCAGGCCGGTCGCCCTCGCGCGCTCGACGAACAGCAGGGCCTCGCCGAGGTAGGAGAACGTCTCCCCGATCCAGAAGTCGGGCGGCCCCGCGTCGTGCTGGTCCTGGAGCTGCCGGTCGAAGAGCCCGCGGACGTGGTCGGCCCCGGAGGGGTCCTCGGGCAGGTACGCCCAGGTGAGCGAGAGGTTGCCGGCCACGAGCGCGTCCCCTTCGGTCGCCACCTCCCTGGCGACCCGGACCGCCGTGCGGTTGATCTCGTCGACCTCGCCGCCGAGCCCGACCGTGGCGAGCTTGTCGTCGCTCGCGTAGAAGGTCATGGTCTGCAGCACCTCCGCCCCCGCGCGCAGGAACTCCCGGTGCAGCTGGGCCAGGGCGTCGGGATGCTCGATCACCACCTCGGGCGTGAACGGGCCTGCCTGCACGTACCCGCGCTTCTCGAGCTCGAGCAGGTAGCCGCCGTCGCCGAGGACCGGACCGTCCGCGAGCCGTTCGAGGATGCCTCGTGCCATAGGTGTGGAGCCTCCTTCGTCCCGAGGACCGTAACCCTAGAGCCTGGGGAGCGGCACCTCGGCGCCGGGTCGGTCGGTCGGCCCGGGCAACTCGATCACGCGCTCGGCGAGCCGCAGCGCCGCGGGGCGATGCGAGATCACGAGCACGGTCCGGCCGTGCGCGAACGCAGACACGTGGTCCAGGACCTCGGCCTCGGTGGCGGCGTCGAGGTTGGCCGTCGCCTCGTCCAGGATCAGGATCGGCGCGTCCTTGAGGAACGCACGGGCGATCGCCACCCGCTGGCGTTCCCCACCGCTCAGCTTGAGGCCGTCGTCCCCGACCATCGTCTCGAGGCCCTGTGGCAAGGAGCGCAGGAACTCCCCTAACCCGGCCCGGTCGCACGCGTCGGCGATCCGCGCGTCGTCCGCCTCACCGTCGGCCAGGAGCAGGTTGTCGCGCAGCGTGCCGTTGAACAGGAAGACGTGCTGCGGCACAACCCCCATCAGCGCGCGGACGTCGTCGGCCCGGTAGCTCCGTGCGTCCGCGCCGTCCAGCAGGACGCTCCCCGACCCGGGGTCGAAGAACCGCAGCAACAGGCCGACGATCGTGGTCTTGCCCGCCCCGCTCGGACCGGTGAGGCCGAGCCGGTCCCCCGGTCGGAGCGACACGGTCACGTCGTC
Organism: Actinomycetota bacterium; assembly: GCA_049587975.1. Lineage (GTDB taxonomy): Bacteria > Actinomycetota > UBA4738 > UBA4738 > HRBIN12 > DASSJM01. Next base: position 19,873 of record JBAVEY010000161.1, read on the forward strand.
TAGGACCAACGGGGATCGCTCGTCATAGCGGAACCCGACGTGCCGCAGTTCGACGCTCGGGTGCGCGGGTGGTAGGAGCGCGACCGCAGGTTCGACCACGGGCGACGGGGCGTCGGCGATCTCGAAGGTCCGGACCGCGGCGGCGCGGCTGAGCTCGACCTCCCGGAAGGCGTCCCCGAGCGGCTGCACCGCCTCGTACGCGGCGAACGCCACGAGCGGCAGCGACGCGAGCAACACGCCGTCGATCGCTCCGTCGCGCACCGGGTCGATCGCGAGGGCGAGGACGGCAAGGCCCGCGAGTCCCGCGAGGACGGATCCGGCCGCGCCGCTCCCACCGCGGACGGACGCGAGCCTCCGCTGCTCCCTGGCCATCGAGCGGGACCGCGCCCCGAGATCCTCGACCAGGCGCGCCTCGGCGCCGAACGCGGTCAGGTCGGCGAGACCGGCGAGGTCGCTCGCGAACCCGGCGTGCAGGCCCGCGCGGGCCCGGATCAGCCGTTCGGACGGCCGGCGTGCGCGGTGACGAGCCGCGAGCGGGACCGCGATCGCGCCGAGCGCGAGGAACGCGAACAGGATGACGGCGAGGAGGGGTTCCACGACCCCGAGGATCGCGCACGCGAGCGCCGTGCTGAGGATCGCGGCCGCGGGGGGCACGATCCCCCGGACGAAGAAGGCATCGAGCGTGTCGACATCGGCGACCGTCCGGGCGAGCAGGTCGCCACCTCGGAACGTCCTCAGACCCGACGGCGCGAGCGGCTCGATCGCGCGGAAGAGCCAGACGCGGATCTGCGTCAGGACCCGGAGAGCGGCGAGATGGACGACGTACCTCTCCGAGTAGCGGAGCGCGGCCCGGGCGATCGCGAACCCCCGCACCGCGGTGACCGCGACCGCGAGGGCCGCGAACCCGGTCACGATCGTCGCCTTGGAGATCAGATACGGGGCGGCCGTCATCAGCGCGACGTTGGCGGCGAGCGCGCCGAAGCTCGTCACGATCGCCAACAGGACCCAGCCGCGGACCGGCGTCGCGAGCCTCAGGAGGCGCCCGAGCGGTGCCGAGGATCTCACGGCTGTCCGCCCAGCGCGATCGGGGCCCGTGCGGGCGAGGGCTCGGGCGCTCCCACGTGCTCGACCCGACCGGCGCGCAGCGACACGACCAGATCGGCGTGGGCCACGGGCTCGGGGCGGTGCGCGATGACGAGCACCGTTCGCCCCTCGGCGAGCCGCGACAGGGCGTCGAGCACCGAGGCCTCGCTCGCGCGGTCCAGGTGCGAGGTCGGCTCGTCCACGATCAGGAGCGGCGCGTCCTTCAGGAACGCGCGAGCGAGCGCGAGCCGCTGACGCTCGCCCCCGCTCAGCCCGGCGCCGCCGTCCCCGACGATGGTCTCGTACCCGTCGGGGAGGTCCGTCACGAACGCGTGCGCGTGCGCGGCGGTCGCCGCGGCGACCAGTTCGTCGTCCCGCGCGTCGGGCCGGGCGATGCGCAGGTTGTCCGCGACGGTGCCGGGGAACAGTGCGGGATGCTGCGGGACCCACGCCACCTGGGTACGCCACCTCGCCGGGTCGATCCCGGACAGGGGCTCGCCACCCACGGTCGCCCGACCGCGATCGGGTTCGACGAACCGGAGCAGGACGTTGGCCACGGTCGTCTTCCCCGCCCCGGTCGCCCCGACGAGCGCGACCGTCGCGCCGTGCGGGATCTCGAGCGAGCATCCGGACAGCGCAGGTCGCGACCCCCCGTCGTAGGCCACGACGACGTCCTCGAACCGAACGTCGAGCTGGACCGGCAACGGGCTCGGTGGGCCGCGGACCGGCCCCGCGGTCCGGACGGGCTCATCGAGGACGCCGTGGACCCGACCGGCCGCGGCGAGCGCCGACCTCCCTACGTGGTACTCGGACGACAGGCGACGGAGCGGGAGGAAGAACTCGGGGGCGAGCAGCAGGACCGCCAGCGCCCGCTCGAACGCGATCCCACCGGCCATGAGCCGGACGCTCGTCTCGATCGCGACCAGGGCCGTGGCGGCGGTCGCGCCCCACTCGAGCACCAGGGTCGTCTGGAACGCCGTCCGCAGCACGTCCATCGTGGTCGAGCCCTGGCGCGAGCTGACGGCTCGGATCGTCTCCGCCTGCTCCGCGCTGCGCCCGAACATCTTCAGGGTCGGCAGACCCCGAAGGACGTCGAGGAAGTGGGCGTTCATCCATGCCAGCTCGCGCTCGCGACGCTCCGTCAGGTCGCGGACGCGCCGCCCGATCAGGGCGAGGAACAGGACCAGCACGCAGCCGGTGACCACCAGGATCGGCACGGTCCACGGGTCCAGCACGAACACCACGACCGCCACCGTGATCGGGACGATGACCGCGAGCCGTCGCGCCGGCGCGTACCGCGTGACGAACGGATCGAGCGCCTCCACGCCCTCCCCCGCCCCGTACACGAGCTCGCCGATCCGCTCGCCCCGCGTGTAGGTCGGGCCGAGCGCGATGAGCTTGGCGGCCAGGCGCTCGCGCAGGTCGGTCTTCAGTCCCGCCGCGGCTCGCTGCGCCACGACCTCGGCGCACCACACGAACGCGCCACGCAGGAGCACCAGCCCGAGCATCGCGACCAGGAGCCCCCGGACCGACGTCCGTGTCGCTCCGTCCACGAAGACGCGGGCGATGACCGAGGAAAGGACCAGGGCGAACGCGATCCAGCAGCCGACGGCCGCGAGGCCGAGACCCGTGGCGGCGTACATCGCCGAACGCGCCTGCGGCCGCTCGACCCACAGGCGCCGCTCGGTCGCGTCAGTGCTCCGTCTCATCCACCAGGATCCGGCCGGCACGCTCGTGCGTGAACCCCGCCCAGGTCCAGTCCACCACCGCCCGCGCTCGATCCTCGCCCGTCGACAGGAGCGCCAGGTGGACCGCGCCCCATGCGAGCCATGCAGTGGTGCCCGTGAGGGACTTGCCCCCACGGAACTGCACCACCGCGGCCTTGCGGCCGATCGTGGCCATCGTGCCCTTGTCCTCGTACTCGAAGGACTTCACCTTCTTCTTCCGCAGGGCGCGCGCGATCGTCGAGCCCGCGTGCTCGCCGGCCTGCAGGGCGACCGAGCCGAGCTGCGGGAGGACGGTCCCCGTCTTGGTGTCGGTGATCCACGCGATGTCGCCCACCGCGAACACCTCCGGGTGCCCAGGCAGCGTCAGGTCGGGGCCGACCGGCACGCGGTTTCCGTGCTGGAGCTCGACGTCGAGGCCCGAGACGAGCGGGTTCGCCTGGAGCCCGGCGCCCCAGATCAGCGTGTGCGCCTTCAGGACCTTGCGGGACTTCAGGCGGACGCGTGTCGGCTCGATGCTCGAGACCACCTCGCCGAGCATGATCTCGACCGTGCGCTTCTCGAGCGCCTTCCTCGCGTATGTCTGCAGCTTCTTCTTGAACATCCCGAGCACCGCGTCGCCCGCCTCGACCACGATGATCCGGGCCTTTTCCTGCGGGACGTCGGGATAGTCCTTCGCGAGGTTCGCGCGGTAGAGCTCCGACAGCGCGCCGGCGCTCTCCACGCCGGTCGGGCCCGCGCCGACGATCACGACGTTCAGCGCGCCGTCGTCGATCAGGGCCGGGTCACGATCCGCCGCCTCCCACCGCTCCAAGACGTGCTGCTTCAGGCGGACGGCGTCGGGCAGCGTGTACATCGGGAACGCGTGCTCGTCCGCGCCGGGGACGCCGAAGAAGTTGACGGTCGCCCCCAGCCCGAGCACGAGGTAGTCGTACCGGCGCGGCTTCATCTCGGCGAACGACACCCGGCGCTCATCGAGGTCGACACCGGTCACCGTTGCCTGCTTGACCGAAACGTTGGCATGATCGTGGAACAGATCGCGTAAGGGGTGACCGACCGTTGGCGACTCGAGGAGATCCGTCGCGACCTGGTACAGGAGCGGCTGGAACGTGTGGTAGTCGTGTTTGTCGATCAGCAGGACGTCGGCGTCGGCATCCACCAGCTTCTTGGCGGCGCCGATCCCGCCGAACCCTCCCCCCAGCACCACCACCCGAGGCCGATCGGCCATGGCTCACTCCTTCCGCGTCGTCGAGGCCCCATCCCGCTCGCAGGGATCGGAACGCAAGGGTAATGACTCCTCATCGGACGCGACGAGGCCCGCCGCCCGCATCCCCCGAACCGGATGAACGGACCAGATGAATAGACCAGATGCATAGACCAGATGAACGGATGATGAACTTGGAGGATGGGGGCCTCCACGCGGGTGGTTCGTCCTCGAAGGTCATTTCATGCCGTCGGGGTGATGGATGGTCCGCGCCGAGGGCGTTCGATACGGGCCACGGCCTCGCGGCCGGGCGAAGGGGAGACGCGTGACCGAGCCGATCGAGGGGTTCTTCGACGATCTCGCGCGCCGGGGTCACGAACCGCTCCTGCGCAGGGCGAAGGGCTCGCTCCGGATCGATCTCGAGGACGGCAAGGGTGTCGAACGCTGGTTCATCACGATCGACGAGGGGGACGTCGGCGTCTCGCATCGCAACGCGAAGGCGGACTGCGTCGTGCGCACCTCGAAGGAGGTGTTCGAGGGCATGGTCACCGGTCGGATGAACGCCATGGCCACGATCCTGCGCGGCGTGCTCTCCATGGAAGGCGACCCCGGCGTCCTCGTGCTGTTCCAGCGGATCTTCCCCGGACCGGCGCAGGGTGAGCCGAGGCGCACCACGACGGCCCGGAGCCGACGCTCATGACCGATGGCATCGTCAAGATCCTCGACGGCAACACCTTCGTGGTGAGCGACGAACGCGGGGACATCGAGGCATCGCTCACCGATCCGACGGGCCTGTTCTCGTTCGACACGCGCTTCCTCTCGACCTGGGTGCTGACCGTGGACGGCCAGCGGCTCAACCCGCTCTCGGTGGACGACCTGCAGTACTTCGAGGCGCGGTTCTTCCTCGTCCCGGGCACCGGCACCGTCTACATCGACGCGAAGCTCTCCGTGATCCGCCGGCGCGCGGTCGGCGACGGCTTCCACGAGGAGCTCACGATCTTGAACCACGACGCGGCGCCCGTGGACCTGACCGTGCGGGTCGACGCCGCCTCCGACTTCGCGGACCTGTTCGAGGTCAAGGACGCGCTCAAGAAGAAGGGAACGTACTCCGCGAGGGTGGAGAAGGGGCGGCTGCTGCTCGTGTACGAACGCGAGACCTTCGCGCGGATGACCATGATCTCCGCGTCGGCGCCCTCGGCCATCGACGAGCAAGGCATGACCTTCACGGTCCGGATCGACCCCCACGGGTCGTGGACGACCGACCTCGACGTGGTGACGGCGGCGGGCGCCGGAGGTCGGTACATCCGCCCGAAGTATCAGCGCGGCGAGCGCCGCGCCCAGCCGAACATGGGCCGCAGCCTCGAGAGCTGGCTCGAGGACGCCCCGCGTCTGGAAAGCGACTCCGATCGACTGCGGGCCACGTACCGCCGGAGCCTGGTCGACCTCGCCGCCCTGCGCTTCTCGCCGGCGATCGCCGGAGGGCGGAGCCTGCCCGCAGCGGGCCTCCCGTGGTTCATGACGATGTTCGGCCGCGACAGCATCCTCACCAGCCTGCAGGCGCTCCCCTTCACCTCCGAGCTGGCCGCGACGACCCTGCTCGCGCTCGGCGATTGGCAGGGGAGCCGTGTCGATGATTTCCGGGACGAGGACCCCGGCCGCATCCTCCACGAGATGCGCTACGGAGAGATGACGGCGTTCGAGGAGCGCCCCCACTCCCCCTATTACGGGTGCACCGACGCGACGCCGCTCTACGTCGTGTTGCTGGACGAGTACGAGCGCTGGACGGGCGACCGATCGCTGGTGCGGCAGCTCGAACCCGAGACGCGGGCGGCGCTCGCGTGGATCGACACGTACGCCGACCTCCAGGGCAACGGCTACATCTGGTACCGGCGTCGCAACGAGCAGACGGGGCTCGAGAACCAGTGCTGGAAGGACTCCTGGGATTCGGTCTCGTATCGGGATGGGCGCCTGCCCGGGTTCCCCCGGGCGACGTGCGAGCAGCAGGGCTACGCGTACGACGCGAAGATCCGAGGGGCCCGCCTGGCGCGCCTGGTCTGGAAGGACCCGGCGTTCGCCGATCGGCTCGAGAAGGAGGCGGCCGATCTGAAGAGGCGGTTCAACCGTGACTTCTGGGTCGCCGACGAGGGGTACTTCGCCTTGGCGCTGGACACCGAGGGTAAGCAGGTCGACTCGCTGACCTCGAACAACGGTCACCTGCTCTGGAGCGGCATCGTCGACAAGTCCAAGGCCAAGGCCGTCGTCGGCAACCTCATGGGCCCGAGGCTCTTCTCCGGCTGGGGCGTACGGACGCTCGCGGAGGGCGAGGGCCGGTACAACCCGATCGGCTACCACGTCGGGACCGTGTGGCCCTTCGACAACTCATTCATCGCCTGGGGGCTCCGCAGGTACGGGTTCAAGGACGAGGCCGCCATGGTCGCCGAGGGGATCCTCGATGCGGCCGGGTTCTTCGACGGACGGCTGCCGGAGGCGTTCGGCGGCTACGAGCGCTCGGTCACCAAGTACCCCGTCCAGTACCCGACCGCATGCAGCCCGCAGGCGTGGTCGACCGGGGCGCCCCTGCTCCTCCTGCGGACGATGCTCGGGCTCGAACCCCTCGGCGAGCACCTGATCGTCGACCCGGCGCTGCCCGCGAGCATCGGGCGCCTGGAACTGCTGGACATCCCTGGGCGATGGGGCCGGATCGACGCGTTCGGCCGGGGACGGGTCGATCTCGGGACTGCGTCTAGGCGACGCACGCGCGCGAGCGCCTCGCGGAAGCGGACGAAGAACGCCTGAGGGACGAAGGAGGGATCTGGATGGCTCGAACATCCCGTACGACCGGTGAGGGAACCCCGGCGGACATGCTCGTCATCTTCGGGATCACCGGCGACCTGGCCAAGGTGATGACGTTCCGATCCCTCTACCGGTTGGAACGGCGCGGACTCATCGACTGCCCGATCGTGGGCGTCGCGGTCGACGATTGGTCCGTCGACGACCTGAAGGAACGAGCCCGCACCTCGATCACCGGCACGGGCGAGCCCCTGGACGAGTCGATCTTCGAACGCCTCGCCGCCCGGTTCTCCTACGTCGCCGGCGACTTCTCCGACGCCGAGACGTACAAACACGTCGCGGACGCCATCTCCGAGGCACAGACGCCGGTCTTCTACTTGGAGATCCCCCCGTTCCTGTTCGGAACGGTGATCAAGGGGCTGCACGAGGCTGGGCTCACCGATCCGGCGCGGGTCGTGGTGGAGAAGCCGTTCGGCCACGACCGCGCGTCCGCGACCGCGCTCGCTGAGGAGATCCACCAGTACATCGACGAGTCGCAGCTGTACCGGATCGACCACTACCTGGGGAAGATGGGCCTGGTCGAGATCCTCCATCTGCGGTTCGCCAACGCGATGATGGAGCCCGTCTGGAGCCGCAACTTCTTGTCCAGCGTCCAGATCACGATGGCGGAATCCTTCGGCGTCGAGGACCGCGGCCACTTCTACGACCCGGTCGGCGCCCTCCGCGACGTGGTCGTCAACCACCTCATGCAGATGGTCGCCGCATGCGCGATGGAGGCGCCCTCGCGCGGCGATCCGACGACGATCAAGGACGCGCAGGTCAACCTGTTCCGTGCGGTCGCCGAGGCCGAGCCGGCGAACTACGTCCGCGGGCAGTACGAGGGCTATCTCGACATCGACGGCGTCGCGAAGGACTCGGGCACCGAGACCTTCGCGGCGCTCCGCCTGGAGATCGAGAACTGGCGGTGGGCGGGCGTGCCGTTCTTCATCCGAACCGGCAAGCGGCTGCCGGTCACGCAAACCGAGCTCCGGCTCGTGTTCAAGCACCCTCCCAAGCTGGGGTTCGGACTCGTCGACCGCCGGGCCGAGCAGAACCAGCTCGTCGTTCGACTGGATCCGACGACGGGCATCCGGCTCATCGTCGAGGCGCACCGCGCCGACATGGAAGGCGCGGCTCCCGTCAACCTGGACATGGAGTTCGCGCAGGAAGGGGGCGAGGGGCCGACGCCCTACGAGGTGCTGCTCCGGGCCGCGATGACCGGCGACAGCACCCGCTTCACGCGTCAGGACGGGGTCGAGGAGACCTGGCGCGTGTTCCAGCCGCTGCTGGACGCGCCGCCGGCCGTCCATCCCTATGCGCAGGGATCGTGGGGCCCCGAGGCCGCGAACGATCTCGTCCAGGGGTTCGGCCGGTGGCACGAGCCGTGGGTGAGCTCGTGAGTGCGCGCGACGCGCAGAGGGCCGACGGGCCACAGAGCGCGGCGATGCCGTCGCCGTTCCCGCCGATCGCCGACTACGCGTTCCTGTCGGACTGTCACACGGGGGCCCTGATCGCACCCGACGGCGCGGTGGACTGGCTCTGCCTGCCGAAGTTCGACTCGCCGAGCGTCTTCGGGAGCCTGCTCGACCGCCAGGCCGGGTCGTTCCGGTTCGGACCGTTCGGCATCAACGTGCCGTCGCAGGTCGCGTACGAGCCGGGCACAAACGTGCTCGTGACGACCTGGAAGACCACGGGCGGCTGGGTGGTGGTGCGCGATGCGCTGACGCTCGGGACGCGGCAAGGCGACGATCTGGTCACTCCGCATACCCGACCACCCGCCGATGACGACGCCGATCACATGCTCGTTCGGACGGCCGTGTGCCTGGATGGGCAGGTCGAGATCGAACTCGTGTGCGAACCCATCTTCGACTACGGGGAGATCCCGGCGACGTGGGGCCTCGGCGACGGAGACGATGGCATCGCCGACGCGTCCGGCGCCGACCAGAAGTTCCGGCTGCGGACGGACCTGTCGCTGGGCATCGAAGGCGAGCGCGTGCGAGCCCGTCACGTCCTGAGCGCCGGCGACCGCGCGTACTGCGCCCTGTCGTGGTCCCATGAGCTGGAGACCCCGAGCGACGTCGACGACGCCGAGGCCCGGATCGCGGCGACCGTTCGGTTCTGGCGCGCCTGGCTCGCCCGAGCGCGGGTCCCGGACCATCGATGGAGGGAACCGATCCAGCGCTCCGCGCTGGCGATCAAGGGCCTCACGTACATGCCGACGGGGGCGACCGTGGCGGCCCTGACGACATCGCTGCCGGAAACGCCGGGCGGGGAACGCAACTGGGACTATCGATTCACCTGGATCCGAGACTCGACGTTCACCCTTCAAGCGCTGCATTTCCTCAACCTCGACTGGGAGGCCGAGGAGTTCATGCAGTTCGTGGCCGACCTGGAGCCGGACACGGACGGGGCGTTGCAGATCATGTACGGGATCGACGGCCGTCGCGACCTGACGGAGACGACCCGAGACGATCTGTCCGGGTACGCCGGCGCCCACCCGGTTCGGATCGGGAACGGAGCGTTCGATCAGCGGCAGAACGACGTCTTCGGAGCCGCCCTCGACTCGATCCTGCTTCATACCCGTCGGAGCCAGCGGTTGCCGAGGCGTCTGTGGCCGATCGTGCAGAGTCAGGCCGCGTGCGCCACCAAGATCTGGCAGGAGCCCGATCAAGGGATCTGGGAGGCGCGCGGCAAGCCGCAGCACTACGTCTCGTCCAAGCTGATGTGTTGGGTGGCCATGGATCGCGCGGCCAAGTTGGCCGCGATCGGGGGAGACGAAGGCCTTCGAGGAACCTGGCAGGGCACGGCGGACGAGGTCAAGGCCGACATCCTCGATCGCGGCGTCGACGATCGCGGGGTCCTGCGCCAGCACTACGACACCGACGCGCTCGATGCGTCGGTCCTGCTCGCGGCCCTGTTCGGTTTCCTCCCGCCCGAGGACGAGCGCCTGCGAGCGACGGTGCTGGCGATCGCCGACGAGCTCACCGAGCACGGCTACGTGCTGCGCTACAAGACCGACGAGACCGACGACGGCCTGTCCGGGAAGGAGGGAACCTTCCTGATCTGTTCGTTCTGGCTCGTCTCCGCCCTGGCGATCATCCGCGAGTGGCAGCGCGCCAGGGACCTGATGGAGCGACTGCTGCGGATCGCCTCTCCCCTGGGCCTGTTCGCCGAGGAGTACGACGTCCAGACGGGACGGCACCTCGGCAACTTCCCGCAGGCGTTCTCGCACCTGGCCCTGATCGAGGCCGCGGGCAGGATCATCCTGGCCGAGCGTGTGGAGGAGATCTCATGACCGACTACGACGTGATCATCATCGGCACGGGCGCGGGCGGGGGGACGCTCGCGCGGCACCTGGCCCCGTCCGGCAAGCGCATCCTCCTGCTCGAGCGCGGAGACTGGCTGCCCCGAGAACCGCAGAACTGGAGCACAGCGGACGTCTTCATCGACGGCCGGTACATCTCGCCCGACAAGTGGTACGACGCCAAGGGCAAGCCCTTCCAGCCGCAGGTCCATTACTACGTGGGCGGAGCCACCAAGCTCTACGGTGCCGCGCTGTATCGCTTGCGGGAGAAGGATTTCGGCGAGCTGAAGTACCCCGACGGGATCTCCCCCGCGTGGCCGATCGGTTATCCCGACATGGAGCCGTACTACACCAAGGCCGAGGAGCTCTATCAGGTCCGCGGCGCCCGGGGAGAAGACCCGACCGAGCCACCCTCGAGCGCGCCGTATCCCTTCCCGGCCCTCCCGCACGAGCCCCGGATCCAGCAACTGTCCCACGATCTGGCCGCCGCCGGCCTCCACCCCTTCCACGCGCCCTGCGGGGTGCTGCGGGACGAGGACATGCCGCAGACGAGCGTCTGCGTCCGCTGCGGCAACTGCGACGGCTTCCCGTGCCCGCTGCACGCGAAGGCCGATGCCGAGGTGATGGGCGTTCGCCCGGCGCTCGAGTCGCCGAACGTCACGCTGCTCACTGACGCGCCCGCGATCCGGCTGAACACGGACCCCGAGGGCACGTCCGTGACCGAGGTCGTGATCGAACGCCACGGCTCGACCGAGACCGTGACCGGCGACGTCGTGGTCGTGTCCTGCGGCGCGGCGAACTCGGCGAAGCTGCTGTTGGCGTCGGCGAACGACAAGCATCCGAACGGCCTGGCCAACGGCTCGGATCAGGTCGGACGCAACTACATGTTCCACTACAGCCAGGCGGTGCTGGCCCTGTCGAAGGAGCCGAACCCGACGGTGTTCCAGAAGACCCTCGGGCTGAACGACTTCTACTTCGGGGACGACGAGTACGACTACCCGATGGGCAACATCCAGATGGTCGGCAAGTCTCAGGCCGAGATGTACAAGGGCGAGAAGCCGATCGAGACCAAGCTCGCGCCGACGTTCGCGCTCAAGGACATCGCCACTCACGCGGTCGACTTCTGGCTCTCGAGCGAGGACCTGCCGCTCCCGGAGAACCGTGTGACGTTGGAGAAGGACGGCAACGTCAAGCTCGCGTACGAGCCCAGCAACGAGGAATCCGGCAAGCGCCTGTACCACAAGCTGAAGTCGATGCTGGGACATCTGGGTCTGCACCCGGATCACCTGATCCCCCGCAACGCCTACCTGAAGACGACCATCCCGGTCGCCGGGGTCGCGCACCAGGCCGGCACGTGCAGGATGGGTTCGGATCCCGCGACTTCGGTCGTCGACCCGAACTGCAAGGCCCACGAGCTCGAC
>JBAVEY010000162.1:0-21566 GCA_049587975.1 Actinomycetota bacterium
GCCACGGCGCGGGCTGCGGGTGCAAGCTCGGGCCGAGCGACCTCGAGACCGTGCTCGGCACCCTCGCGCTGCCCGAGCTGCAGGCCGACGTGCTCGTCGCGGCCGACACCGGCGACGACGCCGCGGTCGTGCGCCTGGCCGACGGGCAGGCCCTCGTCGCGACCCTCGACTTCTTCACGCCGATCGTCGACGACCCGTACGAGTGGGGCCGGATCGCCGCGACGAACGCGCTCTCCGACATCTACGCGATGGGGGCCAGGCCGTTCCTGGCCCTGAACATCGCCGCGTGGCCGGTCGACGACCTGCCGCTCGAGATGCTGGGTCGGGTCCTGCAAGGCGGCGTCGACGTCGCGAGCAAGGCCGGCGCCGCCGTCCTGGGTGGGCACACGATCACCGACCCCGAGCCGAAGTACGGGATGGTCGCCCTCGGCCTGGCCGACCCCGAGCGCATCGTGCGGAACTCCACCGTGCCGCCCGAGGCCCACCTGTTCCTCACCAAGCCGCTCGGGATCGGGATCGCCACCACCGCGCACAAGCGCGGCATCGCCGAGCCGGATCTCCTCGCCGCGGCCGTCGAACTGATGACGACGCCGAACGACGCGGCCGCCGAGGCGATGGTCGAGGTCGGCGCCGAGGCGGCGACCGACGTGACCGGGTTCGGGCTGCTCGGGCACCTGCAGCGGATGCTGGCCGCGTCGGGCGTGGGCGCGAGGGTCGACGCCTCGGCGGTGCCGGTGCTCCCCGGGGTGCTCGACCTCGCGATGCTCGACATCGTCCCGGGCGGGACCCGTCGGAACCACGCCTACTTGCGCCCGACCGTCCAGTGGGGAAGGCTGTCGACACCCGAGCAGCTGGTGCTCGCGGACGCCCAGACCTCCGGGGGCCTGTTGATCGCGGCCACCGATCACGAGTGGGCGGCCCAAGAGCTGACCGGCCGCGGCCTCGCCTGGGCCGACATCGGCGTGACCGTCGAGGGCCGACCCGGCACGATCGCGGTCACCGGGCGGCTGGCGGGAACCGCGGGCTGAATCGGCGTTCAGGGAATACCACCGCGCTGGTAGGGTTCATTGCACCTGCGATGTTCGAACTCGACTGGGTCTTCTTCGACGAGATGGTGGAGCACGGGCTCGCCGCGTTCCCCAACGAGTCGTGCGGCCTGCTCGCCGGCAAGGAAGGCAGGCCGGTCAAGTTCTTCGCCATGACCAACCAGGACGCGAGCCCGGTCAGCTACCGGCTCGATCCGAAGGAACAGCTGAAGGTGTTCGACGAGATCGACGACGAGGGCTGGGACCTGTTGGGGATCTTCCACACGCACACGCACTCGGAGGCGTACCCGTCCGAGACCGACCTGCGGCAGGCCTTCTACCCGGAGGCCCTCTACCTGGTGATGTCCCTGTCGGACCGCGGCGCGCCCGTGCTCCGGGGGTTCCGGATCGGTGACGGCGGGGTCGACGAGGAGGAGGTCGCGATCGGATGAGCGAGCCGGCCTTCACCGAGGAGCAGGTCCGCCGGTACGCGCGTCACATCATCCTGCCGGGGATCGGCGGGGAGGGTCAGCGCCGGCTGCTCGACGCGAAGGTGCTCTGCATCGGGGCGGGCGGGCTCGGATCGCCGGTGGCGATGTACCTGGCGGCGGCCGGCGTCGGGACGCTCGGGATCTTGGACTTCGACACGGTCGACGAGTCGAACCTGCAGCGCCAGATCATCCACTCCACGGCCGACCTGGGACGGCCGAAGGTCCAGAGCGCCGCCGACCGCCTGCGCGCGATCAACCCGACCATCGAGGTCGTGCCCTACGACGCGATCCTGTCCTCGGCCAACGCGTTCGAGGTGCTCGAGCCCTGGGACGTCGTGGTCGACGGGACCGATAACTTCCCGGTCCGCTACCTCGTGAACGACGCGACGCAATTCCTCGGCAAGCCGCTCGTGTACGGCTCGATCTACCAGTGGGACGGGCAGGCGACCGTGTTCATGCCGGGCCAAGAGGCGCCGTGCTACCGGTGCTTGTTCCCGCAGCCGCCGCCGCCCGGCACCGTCCCCTCGTGCGCGGAGGGGGGCGTCTTCGGTGTGCTCCCCGGGATCGTCGGCTCGATCCAGGCCACGGAGGCGGTCAAGCTCATCACCGGCAAGGGCGACCCGCTGGTCGGCCGGCTCCTGATCTTCGACGCGCTCGAGATGGACTTCCAGACGGTGCGGGTCCGGTGGGATGCGGACTGCCCCGTGTGCGGCAAGGAGCCGACGATCACCGAGCTGATCGACTACGAGGCCTTCTGCGGACTGAGCCCTGGCCAGGCGCCGCCGGAGGCCGAGCACGGCGTCGCGACGAGCTGAGGACATCCGAGATGGAAGGACGGACGCCATGGCCCGCGTGAAGCTCCCCACCATCCTGCGCTCGCACGCCGGAGGCGAGCGGGACGTCGACGCCCGGGGGACGACGCTCCGGGAGGTCCTGCGGGATCTGGAGACGCGGTACCCCGGCATCACCCAGATGGTCCTCACGGACGACGGTGCGCTGCACCGGTTCGTGAACGTCTACGTGAACGACGAGGACGTCCGCTACCTGGGCTCGCTGGAGACCGAGGTCCGCCCGGGCGACACGGTCTCGATCCTGCCGGCGGTCGCCGGCGGCGCCCCGAACGGCGGCTGAGTCGCCCGGCGTAACCCCGCGGCCTCCCCGAGCGTTCTCTTGCCGATAGGTCTACATTTCGACGTATCGCCATGAGGCGTCTCATGGACGAAGAGGGGGGTGACGTCCCATGCGGAGACTCGTACTGGCGGTCGTCGCGCTGTTGGCGATCGCGCTCGTACCGGTCGTGGCGTCGGCAGCCCCGCGGTCGGCGAGGGCGACCGGATCCGATATCCAGAAGGACGCGAAGGTCCACGGCAAGCTGGTTTTGTCCCACCAGGAAAGGAGACAGGTCCGAGACGCCCTCGCCTCCGCCCCCAGCGCGCCTCCGGCGGTTGGGGAGCAACGGATCTTCATCGGCTACGACGACCTCCATGGCCAACTGCTGATCAAGCTCTTCACGCTCAGGGGCGTCGGCACCCACAACGAGGTCTGGGTCGCGAGCGACCAGGACGACGTCTCGTCAGGGATCGATTTCCCGGCGGGCGACTGTCGCAACGATGGCGTTCGCAACGTGGTCACGGACAGTCAGGTCAACTACCTGATCGGACAGTTCGACAACGTCATGTACCCCATCGAATCCAACGCGTTCAGCGTCGCACCTTCGCTCGACGGGACCGATGCACCGCTCATCCAGATCCTTCGGGACGCGGGCCTCGACGTGCCAGATGACTATTACGAGGGTCCGGGCGACAGGGTCGTCGTGCTGGTCGACAACGTCCGCGACGCCAACTTCTTCGACAAGAACAACCAGAACGGATATAGCTACATCGCCGGCTTCTACACCTCGACCTTCGACTTCTACCTCAACCGGCAGACGATGACGATCGACGCGTTCGATTGGCTCCACCGGACAGGCGCGAACCCACCGAACCATCCGGTGCCCGGAGACAACTGCCTCAACGCAGACGCGCGCCCGTTCCTGTACGAGGGGGTGTTCGCGCACGAATACCAGCACCTGCTGGAGAACTACGTCGACTTCGACGAGACGAGCTGGGTGAACGAGGGACTCTCCGATCACGCCGGTGCGATCACCGGATACTTCGATCCGGCGAGGCCCGTCAGCCAGACGGGCTTCGACAGCCACGTCCAGTGCTTCCTCGGTTGGCTGAACCAACTCACGCCCGCCAACCCGCTCCCACGAGAAGGCGGGCCCGAGAACTCGCTCACGCTGTGGGGCGACCAGACGGACTTCGAGTCCGAGGTCCTGTGCGACTACGGCGCGGCGTTCTCGTTCATGCAGTACCTGCACGGTCAGTTCGGCGATGCGTTCATGAAGGCACTCCACCTCGACACCCTGAACGGGCTCGACTCGCTGGCCGCGCTGCTCCAGGCGAAGGGAGGCGGTCTCACGCCACAGGACGTGATCGGACGATGGGCGACGATGGTGGCGGTCGATGCCGCGCTCGACGACGGCTTCTCACTGGTCGGCGGCGACGCCGGTGACTTCCGGACGCCCACGCTCGACGCCTCGATCAACTGGGACAACCATCAGGCGTTCGCCGGACCCGGGGTTCCCGCGAACGGGTCGGACTACGTGCGTCTGCGCGACGCCGGCGGCGGATACCTCGGCGCCGGTCAGGTCGACAGCGTCGAGTTCAACGGAGCCAGCAGACTCGCGAAGCTCCCGATCGAGTGGAAGGTGGACAAGTCCCCGCCGAAGGGCGCGAACAAGGCCCTGTACTCGGGCAAGGGCAACAACCTCGACCGTGCCATCGTGCAGAAGGTAAAGGTGAAGGACGGCAAGCTCAAGGTCGACACGGCGTGGTCGACCGAGGAGGGGTACGACTACGCCTACGTCCAGGTGTCGACGAACGGCGGGAAGAAGTACAAGAGCGTCCACTGCACCGACTCGATCAACGCACCGCTCGGGCCGGGGTTCGAGGGGAGCTCGCATGGGTTCGTCACCGAGAAGTGCAACCTGAAGAAGTACGCCGGCAAGAACGTGCTCCTTGCCTTCCGCTACGTGACGGATCCCGGCGTGCAGTTCAAGGGGTTCTGGGTCGACGACGTGACCCTGGATGGCAACCCGATCTCGAACGGGACGACGCTCCAGGGATGGAAGTCCCCGACGCAGATCCACCCCGTCGACGTGAAGGAATGGTTCGTGCGCCTGGTCACGATCGACGAGACCACGCACCAGGTCCGTATCGGCACGCTCACGCTCGACGGCCACTTCGACGGCACGCTCTCGGGCGCCGACCTGGACGCGCTGATCGGCACGACGGGCAGCACCGTCGCCGCCGTCGTGACGTTCCTCGACCGCACCGAGACCATCCTGCAGACCGCGCCGTACACGCTCACCGTGAACGACGTGGTGCAGCCGGGCGGGTAAGGGAACGCTCGAACCGCGAGGGGCCGGGTCCGCATGGGCCCGGCCCCTCGGCCTGTGCGCTGGGATAATCCGCTTCGATGTCCGTTCCCGAACCCCGGGGCCCCCGCGCGTCGTCGATGACACCCGATCGGGGCCGATCCCGATGAGGTTCGACGACGTCCTGGACGCGATCGGCGACACGCCGCTCGTGGGTCTGCCCCGTCTGAGCCCTCGCCCCGAGGTCCGGCTGTGGGCCAAGCTCGAGGGCCAGAACCCGACCGGATCGGTGAAGGACCGGATCGCCAAGGCGATGATCGAGTCCGCCGAGGCCTCGGGCGAACTCACGCCCGAACGCACGATCCTCGAGCCCACCTCGGGCAACACCGGCATCGCGCTCGCGATGGTCGCGCGGCGCAAGGGCTACGGGCTCACGGTGGTCATCCCCGACAACGCGAGCGAGGAGCGGATCCGGCTCCTCGAGCTGTTCGGCGCCGAGATCGTGCTGTCCCCGGGCGACGAGGGCACGAACGGCTCGATCGAGGTGGCCCGCCGCCTCGCGAAGGACGAGCGCTATTTCATGCCGTTCCAGTACGGGAACCCGGCGAACCCGCTGGCCCACGAGGAGGGGACCGGCGAGGAGATCGTCCGCGACCTCCCCGCGATCACGCACTTCGTCGCCGGGCTGGGGACCGGGGGGACCCTCACGGGCGTCGGCCGGCGGCTGAAGCGTCACGACCCGAACGTCCAGGTCGTCGCGGCCGAGCCGGAGCTGGGCGATCTCGTCTACGGGCTGCGGTCGCTCGAGGACGGCTTCGTCCCCCCGATCTTCGACCCCTTGATCCTGGACCGGAAGTTCCTGGTCAACGCCTCGGACTCGCTGCGGGCGACGCGCGAGCTCACCGAGCGCGAGGGCATCTTCGCCGGCATCTCCTCGGGTGCGGTCCTGCACGTCGGTCGTCGGGTCGCGTCCGAGCTCGAACGAGGCGAGATCGTCTGCCTGCTCGCGGACGGCGGCTGGAAGTACCTGTCGACCCAGGCCTGGGCGCCCGAGCTCGAGCGCGCCGAGAAGATCGTCTCCGAGACCCTCTGGTGGTAGGAACGCGCATGCCCGATGGTGACCGGGTGAGCCCGCGATCGGCCCCCTCGAGGCCCCGATGAGCGACCCGCGGCCGATCGGCATCTTCGACTCCGGCGTCGGCGGGCTCACGGTGGCGCGAGCCGTCTTCGACCTGCTGCCGAACGAGCCGATCCTGTACGTCGGGGACAACGGTCGGTTCCCGTACGGTCCCCGCCCGCTCGTGGAGATCCGCGCCTTCGCGCTCGAGATCGCCGAGTACCTGGCCGACCGCGACGTCAAGATGCTCGTGGTCGCATGCAACTCGATCGAGGTCGCCGCGATCGCCGACGTCGCCGGCGCCCACGGCGTGCCCGTGATCGGGGTGATCGACCCGGGCGCCCGCGCCGCGGTGCACGCGACCCGGAACCGGCGGATCGGCTTGATCGGCACCCAGGCCACCGTTGCAAGCGGGGCGTACGCACGCGCCCTCGCGCGGACCGGCGCCGACGCGGAGCTGTTCTCGGCGGCCTGTCCGGTCTTCGTCCAGCACGTCGAGGCCGGCGACACCTCGAGCGACGAGTTGCTCGAGGCCGCTCGGGGGTATCTTGTTCCGCTGGCTGAAGAGGGGATCGACACCCTGATCCTGGGGTGCACGCACTACCCGATGCTCTCCGGGCTGATCCAGATGGTGATGGGGGAGGACGTGGTGCTCGTTTCGTCCGCCGAGGAGACCGCCAAGGACGTGTATTCGACGCTCCGTGCGGCCTCGCTGCTGCGCGACGGCGGGGGGGAGCCGAGTCACGGGTTCCTAACCACGGGCGACCCGGAGCAGTTCCGCAGGGTGGCCCACCATTTCCTGGGGCCCGAGCTCGCGGGCGTGCGCCCCGTCGAGGTGCGGGTCGTCGAAGGGGTCCCGTGGAGCTGACCATCCTTGGCTCGAGCGGGACCTGGCCGAACGCCGACACCGCGACTTCCGGCTACCTCGTGCAGCACGACGGGTTCAACCTGTGGATGGACGCCGGCACCGGGACGCTCGCGAACCTGCAGCAGTACATCGACATCCCCGACCTGCACGCGATCGTGATCTCGCACGAGCACCCAGATCACTTCGTCGACCTGTACCCGGCCTTCTACGCGTGGCACTACGGCGAGCTCGGCGAGCCGGGGCTGCCGGTGTTCGTGCCCACCGACTTCACGCAGCGACTGGCCGACCTCGTGGCGATCGACTCGCAGGTGGCGATGCGCACGGCGTTCGCCTTCACCGAGGTGGCGCCGGGTGAGGCGTTCGAGGTTGGGCCGTTCCGCGTCAAGACCGAGCCGATGGCCCACCTCGGGCTCCCGGCGTTGGGGTTCCGCGTCGCCGCCGACGGCCAGGTGCTCGCGTACACGGGGGACACCGGGCCGACCCATCACGTCGAGGCGCTCGCGCGCGACGCCGACCTGCTGCTCGCCGAGGCCACGT
Organism: Actinomycetota bacterium; assembly: GCA_049587975.1. Taxonomy (GTDB): domain Bacteria; phylum Actinomycetota; class UBA4738; order UBA4738; family HRBIN12; genus DASSJM01. Next base: position 7,460 of record JBAVEY010000162.1, read on the forward strand.
GGCAGGACCGCGACGACCTCCTGCCGTTCCACATGTCGTCGCGCCAGGCCGCCGACCACGCGCGCGAGGCCGGTGTCGGCAAGCTCGTGCTCACGCACATCTGGCCATCGCTCGACCACCAGATCTCGAAGGATCAGGCCGGCGAGGGGTTCGAGGGGCCGATCGACACCGCCGTCGAGGGCATGCGGTTCGGGGTCGGTTCGTGACGGTCCGGCCCGACGGTCGCGCGACGGACGAGCTGCGCCCCGTCGCCGCCGAGCTCGGGTTCCAAGAGTGGGCCGAGGGGTCGGTGCTGTTCTCGATGGGGCGGACGAAGGTGTTGGTCGCGGCGACCGTCCAGGACGAGGCGCCCCGATGGCTGCGCGGCAGCGGCACCGGCTGGGTCACCGGCGAGTACGCGATGCTCCCGCGGGCTACCAACGAACGCACGTTCCGCGAGGTGAACAAGGGCCGTCCGAGCGGCCGGACGCAGGAGATCCAGCGGCTGATCGGGCGGTCGCTCCGAGCGGTGACCGACCTGAAGCGCCTGGGCGAGCGCACGATCACGATCGACTGCGATGTCCTCGTCGCGGACGCCGGCACGCGGTGCGCCTCGATCACGGGCGGGTACCTCGCCCTCGCCCTCGCGCTGCGCGGCCTCGCGGAGCGCAGGTCCATCGAGGGCGACCTGCTGACGGATACCGTGGCCGCGGTGAGCGTGGGCGTTGTCGGCGGCGACGCGCTGCTCGACCTGTCGTACGAGGAGGACGCCGGCGCCGAGGTCGACTGCAACGTCGTGATGACCGGTTCGGGACGCCTCGTCGAGATCCAGGGGACGGCCGAGGGCGAGCCGTTCTCGAGGGCCGATCTCGACGCGTTGCTCGATCTCGCGGAGGCGGGGATCAAGCAGCTGACCCAGATCCAGCGCGACGTCCTCGCGTAGCCGGTGCCCTTCCCGGAGCGGGTCGCGCTCGCCACGAAGAACCCGCACAAGCTCCGCGAGCTCGGACGTATCTGCCGGGACTGGCCGGTCGAGTGGCTCACGGTCGACAACCACGAGGGTCCCTGGCCCGACGTCGACGAGCCGCACGACACCTACCTGCACAACGCGCTCGAGAAGGCGGTGGCCGTCGCAGACGCGTTCGGCGTGCCGGCCCTGGCCGACGACTCCGGGATCGAGGTCGACGGGCTGGACGGTGCGCCGGGGCCGCGCTCCGCCCGGTTCGCGGGGGAAGGGGCGACCGACGCCGAGAACCTCGAGCAGCTGCTCGTGTCGGTCGCGCGGTTCGAGCCGGCGCATCGGACGGCCCGCTACCGATGCGTCGCGGCGATCGCCTTTCCCGACGGCCACGCCGTGCATGCGGAGGGCACGTGCGAGGGGATCCTCGCGGCCGCGCCCCGGGGGGAGGGCGGCTTCGGCTACGACCCGATCTTCGTCCCACAGGGCGAGCACCGGACCATGGCCGAGCTCGCGGACGACGAGAAGGACCGCATCAGCCACCGGGGCCGGGCGTTCCGAGCCCTGGCCGAGCTCCTGGCCGGGTAGATCCGGGCGATCTCGGACGCCGCCCAGGCACGGACGGACCGGTTCGGCCTCTACCGGCGCTCAGGTCCGACGCCCCCCTTCGACCGCTAACCGTCCCAGGACAACGGCACGGGGGGCCGCCTTGCCCGATCACAGGAACCTGGTCGATCGCTGCGAGCGTTGTGGGCCACGCTCGCGGTCATCTTGCTCGTGGGTGCGGGTGCGGCGTACGGCGTACGGCGGGTACCTCCAGAACCAGCTCGAGGCCGATGCCACCAAGGACGCCCGCAAGCTGTCCGTCGACGCCCTCGAGCCGTTGCTGATTTCGTCGCCGCGGAGCTCGTGCGGTCCCACGCGGCCATCGTCGAGGCATCGAGGGAGACCTGGTACCCGTGGGTTCGACGGGGCATCGTCGGGGCCATCGCCTGCGCCGTGCTGTACGTGCTCACGGCGATCGCGTTCATCGTCGTCGGGATGCTGGGGCGCCGATCCGCCGATCGCCGGAAGGCGCCCGAGGCGTCGTCGGCGCAGCCGCGCCGGAGCGCCCGGCCCATGGCGGACGAGGATCTCCCCGCCTACATGCAGCCGGCCTCCAGGAGGAGGTCGAGGCGAGGTGGCGGATCGAGGAGGAGCTCACGGCCACGCGCCACGAACGCGATGCGCTCCGAGAGCGGGTGCAGCGTCTCGAGGCCGAGCTCGCGGGCGCCCGCGATCCCTCGCGCGTCTGAGCGCATCGGCTCGGCCGGCATGACCCGACAGCGGGGGAAGGACGGCCGGCTCGGGGCGCCGGATTCAGCCGGTGTAGCCCTCCACCTCGTCGGGAGCGCGGACGCTCGCCTCGTCGGGGTCCATGCCGGCGGCGCGTCGCGCACGCCGCTGGTGCAGGAGGTCCCAGCACTGGTCGAGGGTCACCTCGAGCTCCTTCATGCGCTGGCGATCGGCCTCGTTCACCTCCCCGCGAGATTCCGCCTCCCACAGCGCGTGTTCCTGGTGGGCGAGTTCGTTGATCCGTTCGACGATCTGCCGGTCGTCCATCGTCCCCTCCGGTTCGACGGTCCTGCGACCACGATACGTCTCGGCGCGCTGGGCGGCGCGCGGCTCCTCGGCGATGATGACGGGATGTCGAACCTCAGGGAACTCCTGTCCGAAACGGCCGAACGCGTCGCCCGCTACCGGGAGGCCGTACCCGAACACCGCGTGGCACCGGAGGTGGACGTCGAGGCCTTCCGCGAGGCCTTCGCCGGTCCGTTCCCCGCCGAGGGCGCCGATGCGGAGACCGTGATCGAGGAGCTCGTGACAGCGGTCGAACCCGCCCTGATGGCATCGGCGGGACCCCGGTACTTCGGCTTCGTCGTCGGGGGAGCGCTCGACGCTGCCACGTGCGCCGACATCCTCACGACCGGTTGGGATCAGGTGGGGTTCAACGCCGTGATGTCGCCGGCCGCCGCGCTGGTCGAGGAGGTCGCTGGCGCATGGCTGAAGGAGGCGCTCGGTCTCCCGCCGGGAGCGTCCTTCGGCATCGTGACGGGTGCCCAGGGCGCGAACACCGTCGGGCTAGCGGCGGCCAGACATCGGGTGCTCGAGCGGGCGGGTTGGGACGTCGAGCGCGACGGCCTGCACGGCGCACCGAGGATCCGCGTGGTGGCGGGGGAGGAGCGTCACGCGACGATCGACCGCGCGCTCAGGCTGCTCGGGATCGGCGCGGGCTCGGTCGAGGCGGTCGCGAGCGGCTCCAACGGGGCCGTCGACCCCGACGCCCTGGTCGCGGCGATCGAGGCGGGCTCCACTGCACCCACGATCGTCTGCGTGCAGGCGGGGAACGTGAACACCGGGGCGTTCGACGACCTCGCCGTCGCGTGCGAGGCGGCGCACCGGCACGGGGCCTGGGTGCACGTCGACGGGGCGTTCGGCTTGTGGGCGACGGCGAGCCCGGCGTTCGAGCACCTCGCCGCTGGGAGCGAGGCAGCGGACTCCTGGACGGTCGACGGGCACAAGTGGCTGAACCTGCCGTACGACGCGGGCTTCGCGCTCTGCGCCGACCCCGAGGCACACGCCGCGTCGATGTCCTACACGGCTGCGTACCTGGTCGGCCAGGGAGAGGGGCCGGTCCGGGCGCCCTCGGACTTCGTGCCCGAGTCCTCCCGCCGGGCCCGCGGGTTCGTGACGTGGGCCGCGTTGCGCGAGCTCGGTCGCGATGGGCTCGCCGACTTGGTCGATCGCTGCTGCGCGCTCGCCGGGCGCTTCGCCGAGCGGCTGGGGGCGACCGAGGGCGTCACGATCGCGAACGACGTCGTCCTGAACCAGGTGCTCGCCGGCTTCGGCAGCGACGAACGCACCGAGCGGGTGATCGACGGCGTCCAGCGCGACGGCACCTGCTGGATGGGGGGCACCACCTGGCACGGCCGCCGGCTGATGCGGATCTCGGTCTCCAACTGGACGACGACCGAGGCCGACGTCGACCGTTCGGTCGAGGCGATCGTGCGCGTGCTCGAACGGGAGCGGTAGGGATCGCGTGATCCTGGTCACGGGAGCGGGCAGGGTCGGTCGGCACGTCGTGTCCCGGTTGCACGAGGGCGGTGCGCGGGTGCGGGTCCTCGTTCGCAACCCGTCGCTGGCGGAGGTGCCGAGGGGTGTCGAGGTGGTCGCGGGGGACCTGTCGGACGCGGACGGCCTCGCGCCGTACCTCGACGGCGTCGAGGCCGTGTTCCTGATCTGGCCGCAACCGACGGCGACCGGTCCGCTCGCGGCCGTCGAAGTCATCGCCCGGCACGTCGGACGCGTCGCCTACCTGTCGTCGTCGACGGTGCGCGAGGACCTCGAGGTGCAGAGTCACCCGATGACCGCGATCCACGCGGACGTCGAGCACGCGATCGAGCGTTCGGGCGTCGACTGGACCTTCCTGCGGGTGGGGAAGATCGCGACCAACACCCTGTTCTGGTCGGCGCAGATCGCCGAGGGGGTCGTTCGGCTGCCGTTCCCGGACGCGGGGCGCTCGCCGATCGTCGAGTCGGACATCGGTGAGGTCGCAGCCCGAACGCTGCTGGACGAAGGTCACGTGGGTGCGAAGCACATCCTGTCCGGACCGGAGCGGCTGACCGAGGGCGACCTCGTCCGCATCATCGGCGTGGCGATCGGGCGACCGATCCGCGTCGAACGGATCGGCCCTGAGGTCGCTCGCGCCGAGATGATCCGGGGTGGCGAGACGCCGGAGGTCGCCGATGCGGCGCTCGCCCTGTGGGAGCGGCTGGTCGCCGAGCCCGAACCGGTCACCCCGACGGTCGAGGAGATCACAGGAGCGCCCGGTCGGATGTTCCGCGACTGGGCGGTCGAGCACGCGTCGGCGTTCGACTGAGGGCGCGGCACCCGCCCCCTGGGCCGGCGGATCAGACCCCCTTGCGTCCGATCACCACGCGGAGCCCCTCCGGGAGGACCTCGGTGCCGAACGACGGCGCGACCGTCGCGCGCACGCCGTGCTGTTCGAGCAGTTCCGGGACACGTTCGATCTCGACCAGCACGTTCTCGTGCCGCTCGTCGTCCCGTCGCCATGAGCCGTCCTCGTTGCGCGAGAAGATCGCCATGTCGCGGACGAATCGGTCCGGCGCGGGCACCGACCGCCGGGTGATGAGCGCCCACTCGTCGGACACCCATCCCACGGGCGCCAGATCCCGCCGAACCTCCGCGTAGACGAGGTCACACAGGTCGATCGCGAGCACCCCGTCGGGTCGCAGCGCGGTCGCGATCGCGATCAGCGCTGCGTCGATCGCGTCGGCATCCGGGAGGTAGTTGAGCACGTGCCCGACGGAGACGATCGCGTCGGCGTCGGGGATCGGATCGTCGGGCAGCGCGAGCCGACGGATCTCCTGCGCGTCGCCGACGTACCCGCGCGCCACATCCATCATCGCCGGGGAGGCATCGGTCGCGACCACGCGGTGGCCGGCGTCGAGGAGATAGCGGGTGAGCAGACCGCTGCCGCACCCGAGCTCGAGGACCAGGCCGTCGCGTTCGCGCACCGGCTCCAGGAGCTTCAGGACGCCCGGCGCGCAGTCGTCGGCGTGGAACCCGAACCCGAGGTGGTGGATCAGCGCGAGGTCGGGTCGGTAGTAGGGCTCGTGCCGAGGATCCACCGTGCCATCCTCACGCACCGCCGGGTTCGTGTCATCGCCAACGGTCGGACCTGGCACGATGCGCGGATGCGGAGGACGAACGCCGCGATCGGCAGCGCGGTCTTCTTCGTGCTCGCCCCCGGGGTCGTGGCGGGCGCGATCCCCTGGTGGTTGACGGGGTGGGAGGTCCGGGGGCCCTGGCCGGCGCCGATCCGCGTCGCCGGCGCGGCGCTCGTCGTGGCCGGCGTCGTCGTGCTGGTGCAGGCGTTCGCGCGGTTCGTCCTCGAGGGCCTCGGCACCCCGGCCCCCGTCGCGCCGACCGAGACCCTGGTCGTCGGCGGCCTCTACCGGTACGTCCGCAACCCCATGTACCTCGCGGTGCTCGCGACGATCGTCGGTCAGGCGCTCCTGCTCGCTCAACCGGTCCTGTTCGGGTACGCCGTCGTGGTCTGCGGCGCGTTCGCGTCGTTCGTGCGCCTCTACGAGGAGCCGCACCTCAGCGATCGCTTCGGCGCGAGCTATCAGGCGTATCGCGCCGCCGTGCCGGCATGGGTCCCCCGTTGGCGTCCGTGGACGGCCACGGACGAGGGCGTCCGGTAGGGTTCGGCGCCATGACCGACCCGCGCGTGGTCCGCACCGACCTCGTCGACGGGGTCGCCTACCCGCCCGCGCGCACCGGTCTGCAGGCGCATCGCGCGGTGCACGAGCTCCTCGACGACGCCTGACCGGCTCTCGATCAGCCAGCGTCGTCGGCGGATCGACCGCCCTGGGCTGAGCGCTCCCTCGCCCCGGGACGGCGCCGCCTGTCGTCAGCCGCGAACGACCGAGATCAGCTCCTCGCCTTCGCTCGCGCCTTGACGATCGCCCGGACCGCGAACAGACCCACGATCGCGACCACCTGGGCGCCGAGGATGATCCGGTTGAGATCGAAGGCGGGCTGCCACGTCATCTCGTCGCCTCGGATCACGAACGCTCCGACCGGCCGGGCGCTCACCCCGAACCCGCTCCCCGAGCCCTTCCCCTCGCCGCCGGGGCCCTGCCCGTCTCCTCCGCCGGCTCCGCCCTGAACCCGGGCGGCCGGGATCACCGTGACCCCGTTCTTCTCGTACGGGTCGCCGAACACCCGCTTCACGGTGATGGCGTCCCGCGCCTGTGTGATGACGTCCTGAACCTCCATGGGGCCCTCCTTCCGCTCTCGTCCACGATCCCCATACCGACCAGAGTTCACCCCTCCGACCACGCGGGCGACGACGCCGGATGGCACCCTGCTCACCGGCCGTCCGGCCGACCATCTCGCGTCGCCGTGCCTACGTCCTGATCTCCACGTTCGTCCAGACGTTCGAGTCGCCCGCCGGCTTCGGGGGTGAGTCGCGGCCGTCGGTCCACGCCGGCAGGATGAGCTGGTCGGAGACGGAGATCTGGTTGTAATCCCCGATGAAGCAGCCGCACGTGAAGAACGACTTCCTCGCGTCGAACGACGCCGTCGAGATCAGGTCGTTGGTCCAGGTCAGTCCTCCGTCCGTGGATCCGCCCTGGAAGGTCGAGATCAGATGGTTCGCCTGGTCGAGCCGGGTGTCCTGCCAGATGGCGAACCACTCCCCGTTCGAGTCGATCCCGATCGCCGGGAAGAACTGGTCGCCTCGAGCGGCCTCCCCGTTCGGTCCGATGCTGATGGTGGCCGGCGCGGTCCACGTCGCCCCGAAGTCGCCGGAGGTCTGGAGCGAGATGTCCGCGCCCGAGACCGTGCGATCGATGTTGTTCTGATAGATGAGCGCCAGACGGTGGCGAATCGCGTCGTACGCGAGCGAGACCGTGTTCGGGAACCGGACGTCGCCCTTGCCCGGCAGGTTGTCGTTCGCGTTCGGGTTGTCGGCGAACCATCCGGGTTGGTCGACGCGCACGACCGGGCCGAAGGACGTCCCGCCGTTGGTGGATCGCGCGAAGAACAGCGCGTGATCGATGCTCGTGTTGCAGTCCTCCTGGACGAACGCGACGTTCAGCCCACCCCGGTCGTCGACGACGGGCGTCGAGAACTGGTTCGCCGAGGCTCCCACCCCCTTCGCGCCCGGGGCATCGGGGACGATCGCCGTGCGCGTCCAGACCGAGGTCGACGGATCGGCGGTCGGGATCGAATCGGTGTAGGCCGCCTGGACGGGACAGGTGTCGCTGCGCGCGTACGAGCCGCCCGTCATGTGGAACTTGGTCCAGGTGACGTAGATGCGCCCGAAGTACGGGCTCGACGGCGTGTTGTCGACCGCCATCAGCTCCTTATCGTTGAAGATCGAGGCGTCGATCGATCCGTCGGCGGCGCGGTTCGTCACCACGAGCGCGGGCTTGGTCGATGAGCTCCAGGTCTTGCCGCCGTCAACGGACTTCCACACCTGTACCTCGGAAGCCGGCGTGGTCACGAAATAGCAGAGCGTGGAGAGGTAGAACGCGTGATCGCGCAGGCTGTAGGCGACCGACGGATCGGACGCGAAGCAGCGGCCCCCGTCGAACGAGAACTTCGGGTCCTTCCACTGGCTGACCCACGTCTTCCCGCCGTCGGCCGTGTACCCGATCCAGAAACCGTCGCCCGTGTAGTCGTTGGACGCGGCCACGGCGTTCATCGGGTCATCCAGGCTCGCGGCGATCGAGGGCTCATCCTGGGGCAGGGGCGGACTGCTGTCCCCGTTCATCTGGACGTTGTCGAGGGCGGGGACCGCGAGCGCGTGCCCCGGAGCCTCCCGCTTGGTGGACACGACGATGTCGCCGTTCGCCTGCGCGAGGCGTTCCCGGACACCGTTGGAGATGCCGCCGTCCCAGTGCTTGACGTGCTTGATCCAAGCCGGAACCTTGTCCGCCGAGGCGCCGGGTGCGCCGACACCGGCGAGGAACGCGGTACCCACCAGCAACACGGCCGCGATGCGACCGATCGGGGCGAGTCGAGGAACAGGGGCCATGGCCTTTCCTCCTCTGGGACGGGGCAGACATCCATGAAGCCCCGCTGCACGCTCCGTTGTCAAGGCACGGTCCCCGCCCACGATCGACCCTTCATCATGAGCGACACATCGCGTCGGTGACCCGGATCACCGGCTGTGCACGCCGTCATGTGCGAGAAACGTCATCACGAGATGTGGAGGCGGACGATGCGCCAGATCAGGATCGAGCGGAAGGCTCCGTTCCGTGAGCGCCGCGATCGCTACGCCGTGCTGCCACTCGATCCGCTCGACCCGGACATCCTGCGGGCGAAGCAGCTCCTGCGCCGCGAGACCCAGGCCGTCCCGATGCGATCAAGCGCTGCGCGTTCGCGGTGAGCTTGGCGGCGCCTGCTCCACCCTCTGGGTCGTCCAGTAGCGTTCGAAGGGATGAGCACGAGCGCCCGCCCACCTGTCAAACGTGGATCACGATGACCACTCCACGAGGCGAAGGGTTACGCGACCGACGTCCTGAACCGGATCCCTGACGCGGAGCCGCGGTGCCGATGGACCGTCGGGCGGTGTCACCTCGGCCGAGGGCGGCGCATCGGCTACGCCACCTGCGGCGAGGTCGGCTTCGAGGGTCGCTCCGACTACGCGGCGATCGGAGCGGTGACGAACCTCGCGTCGCGGCTCGCGGACGAGGCGGCCGCCGGCCAGATCCTGATCACCAGGCGTCTGTACGCGGAGGTCGAGGAAGACGTCGAGGTGGAGCCGGTCGGCGAGTTCACCCTCCGATGGTTCCAGCGACCGGTCGTGGCGTTCAACATCCTGGGGATCCGCGAGCCGGCGGGCGACCTGTCACAGGCATGAGAGCTGAGCGAGTCGCTTCTCGTCCCGACGGCTCGCGGACGGGCTCCCGGGGACGGAGTGGCCTGAACTCGGACGAGATATCAGCAGGTCACGTGCAAGATCGCGTTCGCGCTCTTGGGCGCGGCTCGTAGGGTCCGGATGGCGTCACGGGTCGGGACGATCACCAACGCCACCCCCCGCCGAGCAGCCTCTGCCCTGACCTCGTCCATCACGGGCAGGGCGCCGTCGGCCCCGGTGCCTACCACGAGGCTCCGGCAGTCCCAGGGGATGTCCTCCTCGACGGACAGCGGCGTGTGGCCGAAGACGTCCCGGAAGGGCTTCGAGGCCTTCTTCTTCCGCTTGCGGACCTGTCCACGGGCGATGACGACGTCGTGCTCGTACACCACTCCGTCGATGCGGATCGAGCCGAAGGTGAACTGATCGATGCGCATGGTCTCGTCGATCCCAGCGTACAAGGACGCCGGACGTGAGCAAGTCGAGAGCAAGGCATCTCGCGGATGCCAAGGGCGCCATATCGGCGACGCAGCGTCCGGATCTCACTTCACGCGTGGTTCCGCTGGGCAGCCAGCGCGTCGAGGATCACCCGGACGGTCTGCTCGCCCGCCGGATCGTCTGCGACCACGACCCACCGGCCGTTCCGAAGGTCATGGAAAACCGGGGCGTAGTGGCTGGCGCCCTCGAGCGTCACGAGATCCACGTCGTACCCGGCAGCGCGGAGCTCGTCCGCGGCCTTCTTCGACTGCCACGCCGCGCAGGTGGTGTCCTTCCCGCCGGCAACGAGGACGATCCGGGCGTCCTCGTTCCCGAATCCGGACGGGTCGAAGGTGGACACGGGGGCACCCGCGTACTCGTAGTAGCAGCCGGAGATGGCGACGATGACGTCGGGCCGAGGCACGTCGCTGAAGCACGAGATGTGCTTCCCGGAGGGGTCGATCTCCTCGGTCAGACCGATCGCGAGCACCCCGGTCGCGCCCAGGGACCAGCCGACGAAGGTCACCGGCTGATCGAGGTCACCGGCGTGATCGGCCGCGATGCTACGAGCGAAGCGGTAGCCGCATTCGATGTCACGTACCGCCTGAACGACGCCTCGTTGGGTGCCGATGTCGGTGCGATAGGTCGGGGCGAACACCACGGAACCCTCCTGACCCAGTCGGGTCGCGATCTCGCCCATATCCGCGCCGCTCCCATCGACCCCGTGCAGGGCGAGGACGACGGGCCACGATCCCTGGGCGTCCGGGGCGACCACCAGGACGTCCTGAGTCGTGGCGTCCGACACCACCTCCGACGTCACCTTGAGTCCCCCATCCTTCGTGTCCTGACCGCACGAGGCCAGAGCGAGCAGAGCGGCGCAGAGCAGCATGATCGATCTCCGCATCTTCCCCACCTTCCTTTGGGGTGCGCCCGTCACTTGGACGAACGTGTGCCCGTCCGATGCGAGCGGACACCTTCAGTCTCGCGACGCGAGTGCCTCGACGCAGGGTCATCCGTCCCTCAGACGTCGGGCTCCACGACCGACAGCGACTGCTCAGTCAGTGGCTCGATCGCCGGCGATCGTTCGCCGGGCGAGCAACCACTGCACGGCGCCCAAGATGGTCCGATGGCTCCCCTCGTCGCCGATCAGATCCAGGACGCCGTCGCGTCGGAGTAGGTCGCGGACCTCCGGCTTCACCCGAGCGAGGCATAGCGTGACCCCGGCTTGCTCGGTGAGATCGAGGATCTCGCGGATCTTCGCCGACCCCTGGGAATCGATGAAATCGACGCCCTCGCAATCGAGCACCATCCCAGTGACGTCCTCGGTGGACAACGCCACCTCGCGGATCCTGTCCTCCAAGGCGTCGGAGGTCGCGAAGAACAGGCCGCCGTCCAGGCGCACGACGACGATCCCCGGGAACCGCTCATCGTCGGGATGCTCGTCCAGCTCACGGAAGACCCCGGTGCTCGGTTCGCGTCCGAGGAGTGGCATCCGTGGGCGGGTCGCCACGGAGATCAGCCAGACGAGCGAAAGCACGGTCCCGATGATCACGCCGGCGAGCACACCGAACACGAGCGTTCCGACGATCGCGGCGATCGCGATCCAGAAATCGAACCGCTGCACCCTGGCCAGCCGGCGCATCTCGGGCACGTCCATCATGCCGCTGACCACCGCCTCGATGATCAGGGCGGCGAGGACGGGTGTCGGGAGGTCCGAGAACAACGGGGCCAGCACGAGCAGGACGAGCAAGACGATCACGCCCGACGTGAGGGATGCGAGGCCGCTGCGAGCTCCGGTGTGATCGTTCAGCGAGCTCGCCGACAGGCTCGTCGAGACGGGCATACCCTGGAACAGACCGGCGCCGACGTTCGCCATGCCCTGCGCGACGGACTCCTGGTTGATGTCGACCCGGTACCGGTGCCTGGCGGCGAACATGCGGGCGTCGCCGGCGGTCTGCGAGAAACCGATCAGGAGGAGCGCCACCGCCGCGAGCCCGATCGTCCCCGAGTGATCCTTGAGGAGCCCCACGTCGGGGACGACCAGGGCCGGTAGGCCCCGCGGGATCTCGCCGACGAGCGCAACCCCGTGCGCGCCCAGATCGAAGAGCCGTGAAGCGAGCAGTCCTCCGACTACGAGGACGAGGGCTCCGGGGACGCCCGGTGCCACCACGCGGAGTCCGAAGATGACGACGAGTGAGACGGCGCCGACGAGGAGGGTCGACCCGTGGATGTCGCCGAGCGTCCCGATCCACGACCACAACTCCTGGAGCGGGTTCGATCCGCTGACGTCGGTCCCCGTGAGCTTGGGAAGCTCCCCGATCACGACATCGATCGCCGCACCGAAGAGGAAGCCCGTGACCACCGCCCGCGACAGGAACTGCGCGATCCACCCCATCTTGAACAAAGCGAGGAGGAGGAACAGGCATCCCGATACGAGCGTGATCATGGCGACGAACGACGCCGCGTCCTGTGCCCCCGAAACGCCCGCCGCGAGGACCGCGCTCGCAGCCACCGCCGCCAGGCCCGAGCTGGGCCCGGTCGAGATCTGTCGGCTGGTTCCGAAGATCGCGTACACGATCGCGCCCGCGGCGGCCGCGTACAGCCCATTCTGGAGCGGGATCCCCGCGATGCCGGCGTAGCCGAGGTTCTTGGGAACGATCAGCGCCGCGACGGCGAGTCCCGCGATGAGATCGCTCTTCAGCCAACGACGGTCGTAGGAACGGATCCACCCGGCCATCGGAACGAGCTTCCATCGGACCCGCGCCGGCGCCCCTTTGGCGCTTCGAGCCATGGGCGGGACGATACCCGACCTCCGTGATCGGGCCGCCCTCGGCACGAGCCACCTCGACGGACGGTCGACGTCGGTCGCGCTAGCATCGCCCGACCAGCGCCATTCGGTGGCGACCGCAAGGGAGCCCGGAGGATGAGCACCATCGTGCCCCGTTGGGAGTGGCGGACCTTCGGCAGGCGCCTCTCGAAGGCTCGGGCCGGCTTCGATCGACTCCAGCCGGAGCGGGTCGACGAGAGCGACGAGGTGTACCTCCTGCCGACCTCCGGCGGCAGCGTCAAGATCCGGAACGACCTCGTCGACATCAAGGTCCTGCAAGAGGTCGATGCGAGCGGCTTGGAGCTGTGGAAGCCCGTCATGAAGCAGGGGTTCCCCTTGGCCGCGGCCGATGTGGCCCAGGTGTTCGAGGCGCTCCAGCTCCCCGTGGAACCGGCCCTGCCTGCCGACTCGCTCGACGCGCTCCTGGCTGCACTTCACGAGCGACGTACAGACATGAGGGCGGTCGGAGTCCACAAGCGTCGCGCGCACTTCGCCTTCGAGGGCTGCCTGGCCGAGGTCAGCGACGTGGAGGTACTCGAGCACACGACCTGCTCGATCGCGATCGAATCGGAGGACCCCGCATCGGTCGTCCGCGCGATCGAGGCCGCCGGGCTGGCCGGCTACGTCAACACCAGCTATCCGGTCGGGCTCGCGGCTCTCATCGACGACGCACCGGAGCGCTACGCCGTCGTCGACGCAGGGACGAACTCGATCAAGTTCCACGTGGGCGAACTGGGCGGCGATGGCTCGTGGCGCACCGTCGTCGACCGTGCCGAGATCACGCGTCTCGGCGAGGGACTCGCCGAGCGCGGCACGATCGGCGCCGACGCGTTGGAGCGAACGGCGACGGCGATCTCGGGGATGGTGGACGAGGCCGAACGTGAGGGCGCTCGCGCCATCGTCGCGGTGGGCACGGCCGGGCTGAGGATGGCGAGCAACAGAGAGGAGGTGATCGCCGCGATCCACGACCGCGCCGGTGTCACCATCGAGATCATCCCGGGCTCCGAGGAGGCACGGCTCGCGTATCAGGCCGCGCGGACCTCGCTCGGTCGTCCGGCAGGCTCCTCGGTCGTGTTCGATACCGGTGGAGGGAGCACGCAGTTCACGTTCGGGCACGGCTCGGACGTCGATGAGCGATTCAGCGTCGACGTGGGGGCCGCTCGTTTCACGGAACGATTCGGGCTTGCCGGCGCGGTCGCCCCGGACATGCTCCGGGACGCGATCGCCGCGATCTCGGTCGACCTCGCCCGGCTCGACGGCCGCCCAACCCCAGAGACGATCATCGCGATGGGAGGCGCGGTGACGAACCTCGCATCCGTCGCGCACGGACTGGCCACGTACGACCCCAACGTGGTGAACGGATCGGTCCTCGAGAGCTCGGAGATCGACCGGCAGATCGAGCGCTACCGGTCGATGGACGCAGAGGCTCGCC
>JBAVEY010000163.1:0-1883 GCA_049587975.1 Actinomycetota bacterium
AGGACGATCCACGGTACAGGCTCGTTCGTGGAACGATCCTCGATCATCCTTCGGTCAGCGAACTGGTGGATGAGGTCGAGGTGGTCGTCCACCTCGCGGCGGCGGTGGGCGTCAAGCTCATCGTCGAACGGCCGCTCGAGTCGCTGCTCACGAACATCCGCGGGACCGAGGTTGTGCTCGACGCCGCCGCGTCCTCGGGTCGCACGATCCTGATCACATCGACCTCGGAGATCTACGGCAAGAACGCGTCCGGTCCGCTGCACGAGGACGCCGATCGCATCCTGGGGTCGCCGTTCGTGGCGCGGTGGTCGTACTCGACGGGCAAGGCGGTCGACGAGATCCTCGCCCGCGCGTACTGGCGCGACCGCGGCGTCCCCTCGATCGTCGCGCGCCTGTTCAATTGCGTCGGCCCGCGTCAGACGGGCGAGTTCGGGATGGTCATGCCTCGGTTCGTGCGTCAGGCGCTCGAGGGAGACGACCTCACCGTGTACGGCGACGGCAAGCAACGCCGCTGCTTCTGCCACGTCGTGGACGCGGTCGAAGCACTCGTCGCGCTGGTTGACCATCCGGGCGCGGTCGGCGACGTGTTCAACGTCGGTGCGCCGTACGAGCTGTCGATCAACCGCCTGGCCCGCATCGTCATCAACGCCGTCGGATCAACCTCGAGCGTTGTGCACATCCCCTACGAAGACGCGTACGAGGAGGGCTTCGAGGACATGGAGCGGCGCGTCCCGGACATCTCGAAGATCCAGGCGCTCACGGGATGGCGGCCGACCCTCGGGCTCGATCGGATCGTCGCCGACGTGGTCCGGAGCGAGCGGGCCGCCCTTCGAAGCGCGACGTCCGAGCGGGCGCCGTGACCGACGCCCGCGCCGGCCACGAGGACCCTTACAGCCGGACGACGTTCGGATGCCGACCGCGCGTCACGCCGCGCGTGTCGACGACCAGCGGCGAGTGCCCGACCACCTCGGCGAAATCGACCGACGAGTGTGCCGTGAGCACGACCACCGCGTCCTGGGCCGCAAGGCGTTCGGGGGTGAGCGCCTTCGAGCGGAGCCGTCTGCCCGCCAGCTCGAGCGACGGCACGAACGGGTCGTGATACTCCACCTTGGCCCCGTCCGCCCACAGCCGCTCCAGGACGATCAGCGCGGGCGACTCGCGGACGTCGTTGACGTCCTGCTTGTAGGTCACGCCGATGCCCAGCACCTTCGAGCCGCGCAGCGGCTTCCCCTGGTCGTTGAGCGCCTGCGATACGCGCTGGGCGACGAAGCCCGGCATCTTCGCGTTGACCTCCTGGGCGTGTTCGACGAAGGTCAGCCGGTGACCGGTGCGCTGCCCGACGCGCCACGACAGGTACGAGGGGTCGATCGCGATGCAGTGTCCTCCGACGCCCGGCCCCGGCCAGAACGGCATGAAGCCGTACGGCTTGGTGGACGCCGCGCCGATCGCCTCCCACAGGTCGACGTCCAGATCCTTGGACAGGAACGCGAGCTCGTTCATGAGCGCGATGTTCACGTTGCGGAACGTGTTCTCGATCAGCTTGGCCATCTCGGCCTCTCGGGGCGTCGAGACCAGTTCGACCTCGTGGATGAAGGATCGATAGAAGCGGGCCGCGAGCTCGCCGTCGCCCTTGGTGAGTCCTCCCACGATCCTCGGGGTCTTCGCGATGTGATCGAGCTCGCGTCCGGGGTCGATACGCTCGGGCGAGTATGCGAGGGCGAAGTCTCGTCCCGCTCGCAGGCCCGAGGCCTCCAGGATCGGTCGGAGGACCTCCTCGGTGGTTCCCGGGTAGGTCGTCGATTCCAGCACGACCAGGACGCCGCGTCGGAGCGACTTCGTGACGGCCTGTCCGGCCCGTTCGATGTACCCGAGGTCGGGGCTGT
>JBAVEY010000164.1:0-5791 GCA_049587975.1 Actinomycetota bacterium
GCTCGAGGACGTCGTGGTGCCGATCCAACTCCTGCGCTGTGGCCTGTACGCCGACCTCGGCCAGGAGGTCCTGTGAGCCAAGGACCTCTGCGGCTCGGCGTGGTCGGCGTCGGGGACGTCGCCCAACGCGATTATCTCCCCGAGATCGACCGGCTGAAGCCTGACGCCATCGTCGTCGCCGTGGCCGCCGCCAGCAAGGAGCGCGGCCGCGAGACCGCCGGACGCCTCGCGATCCCTCGCTGGTACGTGGGGTACGAGGGCCTTATCGCCGACGACGAGGTCGAGTGCGTCGTCGACCTCGCGCCGGCGCCGCTGCACCAGGAGGTCAACGGCGCCGCGATCGAGGCCGGCAAGCCCCTCCACAGCGAGAAGCCGCTCGCGCTCACGGCGGCGGCTGCTCGTTGGCTCGGCGCCGCGGCGGACGCCCGCGGCCTCGCGCTGACCGCCGCCCCGAGCGTCCTCGTGTTCCCGCAGGTCCAGATGGTGGGCTCGCTCCTCCGGTCCGGGTCGCTCGGTACACCCGTCGCCGCGTCGGGCGTCGCCTTCGGCGGGGTGCCACCGTGGGAGGGCTTCGCGTCCGATCCGACGCCGTACTTCGCGGAAGGGGTCGGGCCGCTCGTCGATCTCGGCGTGTACCCGCTCCACGCGCTGACCGGCCTGCTCGGGCCCGTTCGGCGCGTCGCGGCGCTCGGCCGGCGGACACGCGAGGCTTTCGCGGTCCTCGACGGGCCCGCACGAGGCACACGGGTCCCGGTGGCCGAGGACGACGTCGCGCAGCTGATGCTGGAGCTCGACGGCGGCGTGCTGGCGTCCGTCCACGTCAACTTCGCGACTGCCCCGGGCAGCGCCCCCGAGCTGGAGATCCTCGGCGACGCGGGTGCCGTCGCCTGCAGCCTGCTGGATCCCGCGTCCCCGGTCCTCTCGGGCGGGAGGGACGGCTGGACCGAGCTCCCCGTCCCGGCCGAGCGCACGGCGGGGCCGGACCACATCCTCGGCATCCGCCACCTGGTCCGCTGCGTCCGGGGCCTCGAGCGGCCGCTCCTCACCGCCGGGCACGCGGCGCACGTCCTGGACGTGATCGAGGCGGCCCGTCGCTCGACCGCCGAGGGTCGGATCGTCGACGTTCCCGATGCCGGATGGACGCCGGTGACGAGCGAGGAGGGCTGAGATGTCCCACGAACCGTTGGGTCTCGGGATCGTGGGGGTCGGCGCCCTCACGCTCCGAGGGATCCTGCCGCACCTGACCCAGGACGACCTCACGGATCGGGTCGTCGTGAGGGCCCTGTGCGACCCGGTGCTCGAGCGCGCCCGGGCGGCCGCGGAACGGTACGGCGTCCCGACAGCCGTCGCCGACATCGACCAGCTCCTCGGGCGCGACGATGTGGATCTGGTCACGATGGCCTCGCCCATCGGCCTGCACGCCGAGCACGGGCTACGGGCGATCGAGGCCGGCAGGCACGTCCACATCAACAAGACGATGACGACGACGGTCGAGGAGGCCGACCGCCTGATTGAGCGCGCGCGGGAGCGCGATGTGCGGATCGTCGCCTCGCCCGGCGAGGTGCTCCGGCCCCAGATCACTAGGATCCGGGAGCTGATCTCCTCCGGCGTCATCGGGCGGCTTTCGTGGGCGATCTGCGGGACCCCGTTCGGCCGGTACCACGAGGATGAGGAGGAGGCCGAACGCGCCGAAGCTCTCGGTGGCGCCCCGATCCACCCCGGCTGGTACTTCCGCCGGCCCGGCGGCGGACCGTTGTACGACATGGCGGTCTATGCGATCCACGCGATGACCTCGGTCCTGGGTCCCGCTCGGGCCGTGACCTCGTTGTCGGGCCGCGTGGTCCCCGAAAGGTGGTTCGAAGGCAAGCCGGTGGAGATCGAGATCGACGACAACACGGTGCTGCTCCTCGAATTCCCTGCGGGCGCGATCGGGGTGGTGCACGGCACCGCCGCCGGCTCGTTGATCGAGGACTTCGGCGCCGGCCTGTACTTCGGCACCGAGGGCGAGATCCGCGGCCTGCTGCTGAACGGTGAGCCGTTCGACTTCGAGGGTCGCGAGCTCACGCTCGGCGCTCCCACGTGGGACTGGGACACGCAGATGTTCGTCCTGCCCCACGTGGTGGGACCGCATCGTGAGATCCCCGAGTCGCACGTGTTCGAGGACATCATGCAGTTGGTCGAGTGGGTACGCACCGGAGCCCCGTCGCCCGTCAACGCCGAGCACGCACGCCATGTGATCGACATCATCGAGTCCGCCTACCTTTCGGCCGAGACCGGGATGCGACAGGAGCTTCGAACGACCTTCCCGTTCCCCCCCGTGAGAGATGCCTGAGTGGCGGTCTTCCTCGCGGCGTCGGCCGCGCTGTCGTGGGGATGGACCGAGTTCTTGATGATCCGAGCCGCCAGGCAGCTGCACCCCGTCCAACTCGGCGTGTGGTTGATGGTGTTCGGGACCGCGCTCGTGCTTCCCTTCACGCTCGCCACGTCACACGTGCCGAGGGTCGATCAACTACCGGTGACGATGGTACCGGCGCTCGTCGGCCTCACCGCCACCTTCCTCTATTACCTGGCCCTCGGCCGAGGACAGCTCTCGATCGTCTCCCCTACCGTCGCTACGAGCGGTGGGTTCGGAGCGCTCATGGCCGTCGTCTTCTTGGGGGAGCGATTCAGCCAGTTCGGGCTCGTCGGGATCGTGCTCGCGGTCGTGGGCGTCGTGCTCGCCGCCACTATAGAGCGGGGCTCGGGTTCGGCGGCGGGGGTCGGATGGGCGCTGCTCGCGGCGGTGTTCTTCGGTGCCTACGCGGTGACGCTCTCGTTCTCGACCGACGAGGTGGGTGTGGCTCGGACGGTCGTCGCGTTCCGGATCACCGGGCTCGTCGTCCTTGGATCAGCCGCCTTCGCGATGCGGCTGCCCCTGCGATTGAACCGCAAGGAGCTCCGACTCGTGCTCGGAACGGTGATCCTCGAGACTGTGGGTCTCCTCGCCTTCACGGCGGCCCTCGACCGAGGACCCGTGGCGATCGTCTCGGTGATCATGGCGCAGTTCTCGACGGTCGCTGTTGTGCTGGCGGCCGTGCTCCTTCACGAACGGCTTCGACGCCACCAATGGGTCGGCGTCGCGCTCGTGATCGCGGCGACGACGCTGCTGGCAGCCCTGCAAGCCTCCTGAAGGTCACCAGGTGGGGGTGCGGGTCGCGCACGCCCTCGGCCGGCCGTGCGTCACCGGCGTGAAGGCTATCGAGCTCGGTGCCGGGGGCGTGGTCGCCCGCCGCGAGGTCGCCGGCGGCTGGGAGGTCTTCGAGGTCCCCCTGCCCGCGGTGCTCGGCGTCAAGGAAGGAAACGGCTTGGATTATCGTCTCCCGCAGAGTCCTCAATCCCCGACACACAGTCCGCCCAACCTTGCGTCTCGCAGACGGCTTCCGCGAGGTCCGTCACCCCGTCGCCCTGGAGGTCGAGGGCGAAGGTGGCGACCTCGGGCCTAGGATGGAACCTCTGGGCCCGGGAGGCGTATCGCACGATGGTGGCGGAGCCAGCGGACATCGTGATCCGTGGCGGCAGGGTTTACACGGTCGACGACGCGCAACCATGGGGGGAGGCCGTTGCGATCCGAGGTGATCGGATCTCGTGGGTCGGCGACGAAGTGGAAGCAGAGGAGCACATCGGGCCAGACACCCAAGTCATCGAGGGGAACGGCGGCTCGATCTTGCCGGGGATCATCGACAGCCACAACCACGTGCGAGTCGGCGGCTCCGCCGATAACTCGCTCGACCTGCACGGTGCCGCGACTCTTGCGGAGGTACACGAGCGGATCGCGGCGTGGCTCCGCGAGCATCCCGACGCCACCTGGATCGAGGCCCACGGTTTGTCGTACGAAGCGATCCCCGGCGGCGGGATGCCCTCGTCGGAGCATTTCGACGAGCGGATCACGGATGGGCGCCCGGCGATCGTGCTCACCTATGACGCGCACAACGCGGTCCTGAACCGCAGCGGTCTGACCTGGTTCGGGATCACGCGCGACACGGAGCAGGTCCCCTTCGGGATCGTCGAGAAGGACCCGACGACGGGAGAACCGACGGGGCTGATCGGCCGTTTCGCCGTGATGGGCATCGAGCGTGCCGGGCACGCGGCGCTCGCGGCGGTGCTGCCCGGCTACTCTCCAGAGAGCCAGTATCAGGCGCTGATACGCAACCTCGATCTGGCGATCAGCCTAGGGATCACCACCATCGTCGAACCGCAGAACTCGCTGGACGACCTTCAGTTGTTCGCTCGGGCGAGAGACGAAGGACGTCTTGGCCCGAGACTCGTGGCGGCATTGTTCCATCCGCCGTGGACCAGCGACGAGGACCTCGACGCCTTCGCCGTCGCCTCGCGGACATATACCGACGATCGGTTCCGCGTGGGGCCCGTCAAGCTCTACATCGACGATGTAGTCGAACCGCACACGGCGGCGTTCTTCGAGCCGTACGCGACGGAACCGATGACGCTCGGCGACACCTTCTACGGGCCCGATGCGTTTCGCGATCTGATCGCGAAGCTCGACGCTCGCGGGTTCCAGACTTTCACGCACGCGATGGGTGATCGAGGGATCCGGATCGTGCTCGATGCGCACGAGCACGCCCGTGCCGTCAACGGCGTCCGGGACATCAGGCACCAACTGGTGCACGTGGAGTGTCCGCACCCCGACGACGTACCGCGCTTCGCGGAACTCGGGCTGGTGGCGTGCATGCAGCCCCGCCACTGGGGTCCCGACATCGCCGAGGTCTGGCGCGAGGCGGTCGGCCCCGAGCGCGAGCGCTGGGCCGCACCGTTCCGGAGTCTCGCCGAGAACGGAGTCATCCTGGCTTTCTCGAGCGACTGGGATGTAGCCGAGATGGACCCGTTCGTCGGGATCTATTCGGCCCTCACGCGCGCGGATCTCCGCGGCGAGAACGCCTGGGGTGTCGAGCAGACCGTCGACCTTCCCACGGCGATCCGCGCCTACACGATGGGAGGCGCATTCGCGAACCATTGCGATGCGGATCGCGGATCGATCACGCCCGGGAAGTACGCCGACCTCATCGTGCTCTCGGAAGACCTCTTCGGGCTCGAGCCAACCGCAATCCTTGAGACACAGGTCGTGACGACCATCGTGGGTGGCGAGGTCCAGTTCCGGGCTGCCTAGGCCACACCCCGCCCGTCATTGCGACGCGCCTTCATCGATTTCGGATCGTCGAACGTCCGGGGGGAACTCGTCGATCCGTTCGAATCGGATCCGGCACCCGTTTGCCCGGTGGAGAGTGGCGACCAGGCGAAGTGACAGGCCGCTCTTTGGTCTTCGGCGGGCCCCGCCAACTCGGGATCGACCTCCTCGCAGATCGGTTGCGCGATCGGGCACCGGGGATGGAACCGACACCCGGACGGGATCTCGAACAACCCTGGGGGCTCGCCCTGCAAAGCGGCCCTGCCCGACCGTTTTCGCATCCCCATCTTCGGCGCCGCCGCCATCAAGGCGACCGTGTACGGGTGGCGCGGGTCGGTGAAAAGATCCGCGGTCGGCCTGTCTTCGACGATTCGGCCCAGATACATCACGAGGACCCGGTCGCTGACGTGGCGGACGACGGCAAGATCGTGCGAGATGAACAGCAACGCGAGGCCGAGCTCCCGCCGGAGCCTCGCCAGCAGGTTGAGCACCGACGCCTGCACCGAAACGTCGAGCGCCGCCACCGCCTCATCGGCGATGAGCACGTCCGGCTCAAGCGCCAGCGCCCGAGCGATCCCGACCCGCTGCCGTTGCCCGCCCGAGAGTCGCCGA
>JBAVEY010000165.1:0-2292 GCA_049587975.1 Actinomycetota bacterium
CGACGTCCAGCCAGGGCCCCGTCCGACCGTCGGGCCACTCGACCCGGAGCTCGGTCGCGTCGGTGTCGCCCAGCCCGAAGTGGATCCAGCCGAGCTCGCCGCTCGCGTGGCCGCCGCCGATCGTCACCTCGCGCTCGGCCGTGCGGCCTCCGAACCTGAGCTCGATCCACGAGCCGATCGCGTCGCGGTTGGGTCCGGCCTGTTCGAGGCGGACGGCGATCCAGTTGCCCATCGGCCGCGGCTGGGTGGCGTCGCCCCGGCCGACGTTCCTCCAGAGGCTCACGGGCGCGCGCCGGTTCACCTGAACCAGGTCGAGCATCCCGTCCAGGTTCAGGTCCACGAGCGCGGCGCCGCGTCCCCGGACGAAGCTCACGAGTCCGGCGTCCCTGCCGGCCTCCGTGAAGGTCCCGTCCGGCTGCCCCAACAGCAGGTCGCTCGGGTCCCTCGACGCGAAGTCCGGCTGCGCCTCGACGTTGCCTTTGGAGACGAACAGATCGACGAACCCGTCGTTGTTCGTGTCCTGGAACTCCGCGTGCCACGCGGTGGAGGGGAGCGGATCGCCTCCGGCGTACGGGCGCGGCGCCGTGACCCCCTTCTGGAGCGCGATGTCCCGATAGGTGGGACGGGCCGGGCCGTCGGCGAGCGTCTGGAGCTTGTTGTCGCCCTGACTGGTGAGGAACACCTCCGGCAGGCCGTCGCCGGTGACGTCGTAGCTAGCGATGCCCATCCCCCAGATCACCAGGCGCTGCCATCCCTCCGCGCGTGTGTAGAGACGGGGAGGCTCGCCGTCGGCGATGCGCCAGAGCTGCTCCTCGCCGTCGAGGTAATAGTGTCGATCGTTGGCCATCCGAAGATCCGGGTGGCCCGATCGATCCCAGTCGCTGAACAGGACGGAGAGCGTGCAGTAGCCGGGCGAGAGCGGGATCGGCTCTGCGTAGGCGGCCTCGCCCGGCAGCGGGCGCACGAGCTCGCTGTCGGCGCAGTCGCTCCGGTCCGGACCCTTCGCCAGATCCAGGTAGTCGCCGAACGCGAGCGTCGGCAGCGCCGCCGAGCCCTCCCACGTGGCGCTGAACGCCGCGGTCCACGCGTCCCCGCCGTCGTACCCCCAGGTCTCGTTCGCGCGCTCGAACCGGCAACCGCCGAGGCCGCGCAGCAGCACGTTCTTCCCGTACCGCAGGACGGCGAGGTCGATCAGGCCGTCGCCGTCGATGTCGATGGGGTAGGCGCCGGTGACGCTGGTGAGATCGGTGACGGGATCGGACACCTGCGCGAATCGCAGCGCTCCTCCGACCGGGCTCTCGTTCCGATAGAGCGCGGCCGGGTTCGCGCCGCCCGCGAAGTACAGGTCGGGCCTTCCGTCGTCGTCGCAGTCGAACGCGGCGACGCCGCCCCCCACGAAGTACGTGAAGTCGCCGTCGTACACGTGGTGGACGCCCGCGGCCGCCGACTCCTCGACGAATCGCGGCGCCACCGCCGCGGCCGCCCCCGCCCGGCTCGTGAAGAGGGTGATCGCGATCACGACGGCGAGCGCGGCCAGCGCTCCGCCCACGGCACCCAGACCCAGCCACACCACCGTGGCGCGGCCGTGCCTTCGCCCGGCGTTGACCGGTTCCGACCCGAACGGTCCACCTTCGTCGGAGCCGACACCGCCGTCGGTTGCGGACCCCACGCTCTGCATACGCTCGCCTCGCGAAGATCGGCGCGACCCGATCACGACGGCGATCGCGGTCGAGCGGATTGCGCCCCTCGGCGAATTGTGCCATGTTGGCCTGCGGTCCAGGCCCGCGGAACGAGTGAGCGCGACCCCTCGATCGCGACGGTCGACTTCACGCTACCGCGAAGCCGCGAGGGCCGTCCGGTTCGTAGAACGGAGGGCGGGTGCGTCATCGGGACGCTCCGCCAGAAGGGGGGGTGCACGTGTTGAGGAGGCGTTTGTGGGTCTTCCTCGGACTGTCCGCCATCTTGTTGGCCGCGTGCGGTGGCGACAACGGCGGCGAGACCGGGGCGACCGGCGGAGCGACCGGCGGAGCGACCGGCGGGGCGACCGGCGGGAACATCACCGTCGGGGTCTCGTGGAACAACTACAACGAAGAGCGCTGGGCCAAGTGGGACGAGCCCGCGATCCAGGAGGCCCTGCAGGCCTGCGGCGCGGAGTACATCTCCTCCGACGCCGGGTCGTCCGCCGAGCAGCAGCTGGCCGACGTCGAGAACCTGATCTCGCAGGGCGCGAACGCGGTCATCATCCTGGCGCAGGACGGTGAGGCGATCCTGCCAGCCGTGCAGAGCGCGCTC
>JBAVEY010000166.1:0-36244 GCA_049587975.1 Actinomycetota bacterium
GTCCTCGTTGTTCCCTCGGCCGGTGCCCGCAAACGCGACGTCAGTCGCCGTCCCCGTCACGGACGCGGCGCATCAACGGGATCGCGAACCATGCCCAGACGAGGAAGGCGAGGACCGCGAGGCCGACCCCGACGGCCGCCGCGGTCCCGAACAGCAGGTCTGCGGTGAGGATCACGGCCAGCGCGATCGAGAGCGCCAGGAACCCGATGCCGACGATCGCGAACCGGTTCGACGTCTGCAGCATGCGCTCCTTGTCGCCCTGCCGGAAGCGGATGCGGTGGTACGCCGTAGGCGCCATGAACAGGCCGGTCGCGACCGTGGTGCCGACGACGGTCGCGAAGTACAGCCCGCGCTGCGCCGAGGTCAGCGTGGCGAACCGCTGGCTGAACGGGACCGTGAGCAGGAACGCGAACAGCACCTGGACGCCGGGCAACGCCACGCGGAGCTCGTTCAGGAGCTCGATCAGTTCGCGGTTCAGCCGCTTCTCGATGTTCTCGTCGGAACCGCCTGACCGGTCCCGGGATACCTGCGGCGCGATCGAACGCGGATCATCCACGGCGCCCAGATACCGTGTCGCGCTCGTGTCGAAACGTCGGAACCGATGCATGGCAAACGGTTGGCCGTTTGTCGTCGTAGCGCTCCGGGTACGAGGGGGCCGAGGCCGCAGGGAGCGGCCCTGGAGGTGGAGATCATGACCCACCCGAGCTACGAGTATCACGAGCACGATCCGGAGCCGGGTTCCGGGATGACGGGGTTCGCCGCGATCAAGTACACGGCGATCGTGGTCATCGTGCTCGCCATCCTGGCCTTCCTGGCCTGGTACGTGATCCCGGCGTTCAACTAGCCGAGACAGGAGGAACACATGTTGGGTGTCATGCTGGCTGCGAACGATGGGGCGGCCACACTTCTCTGGATCCTCGCGGCGATCCTGGTGATCGCGGGGATCGTGACCCTGCTCCGAGGCGGCGTCCTCGCGGGGATCGCGCTGATCATCGTGGGTCTGCTCGTCGGCCCCGGAGGGGTCAGCATCTTCACGTGACGCGCTGAGCGTCGCGTCTAGGTTCCGTCCAGATCCGCTCCGCGAGGCTCGGTCTCGCGGAGCGGATCTCCTTCTTCGACCACCGCGCGGCGCAGGAACGCGAGCGTCTGGGACAGGATCCGGCTCACGTGCATCTGGGAAACGCCGACCTCCTTGGCGATCTCCGACTGCGTGAGACCACGGAAGAAGCGCAGGTACAGCACGCGGCGCTCCCGCTCCGGGAGCTCCTTCACGGCGGGAGCGATCGACGCCCAGCCCTCGAGGATCTCGAGCGACGGGTCCTCGCCGCCGAGCACCTCGATCGGCGCCGCACCTTCCTCACCGACGGGAGAGTCGAGCGAGGTCGTCGAATACGCCTGTACCGCCTCCATCGCGTCGAGGATCTCCTCCGGCGACGCCTCGCACCGCGCGGCGATCTCCTCGACCGTCGGCGAGCGCCCGAGCTCCTGGGACAGTTCCGGGAGCACGGCGTTCACGCGCAGGCCGACCTCCTGGAGACGGCGGGGGACGCGGATCGCCCACCCCTTGTCGCGGAAGTGCCGCTTGAGCTCGCCGATGATCGTGACGGCCGCGTACGTCGAGAACTGGACGTCGCGTTCGACGTCGAAACGGTCGATCGCGTTCAGCAAGCCCACGCTCGCGACCTGGATGAGATCGTCCAGCGGCTCACCGCGACGATCGAAGCGTCGCGCGAGGTACTCGGCCAACGGCAGGAACATCTCGACCAGTTCATCGCGCGCGCGTGGATCGCCGGGCAGACGCTTGAAGAGCGCGATCTCGACGTCCCGGTCGGTCGGGCCGATCGAGCTCATGCGGTCCGGGACGGCTCGAGGGTCCGCTTGGTGAGATGGATCGCGGGGCCGGCGTCGTCGCCCTCGAGGGACAGGGTGTCGACGAGCGCCGACAGGACACGCCAGGAAAGGCTCTGCTCCGCGTCGGGAGGTGGCCACGTGGGTCCGGCTCCGTCGATCGAGACGACCGCCTCCAGCCGATCGTCCATCGGTCGAAGGCGGAGCGTCATGGAGCCGGCCTGCCGACCTGGCGTCAGCAGCCAGGCACAGGCCTCGTCGACGGCGAGTCGGAGATCCTCGATCCCGTCGAACGACATGTCGGACCTGGCGGCGACCGACGCCGTGACGGCTCGGAGCACCTGGACCGATGCGGCCTCGGCCGGGACCGAGACGGTGATGACGTCGTTCGTCGGGGGGGCCATCGCGCTCCCTATACTAAGGAAGCTTGCGCAGAGCCCTCGGGACGTGCGCACCGCGAGTGGCCCCCGACCGAGAAGAGGCGACGGATGGATGTGATCGTGCAGACCCGCACGGAGGGTCCGTGGACGGTCGTCGAGGTCGCGGGCGAGCTCGACCTGCACACCTCGCCTCCGCTCCGGGACCACGTGCTGGAGCTCATCCAGGGGGGCGTCGACCGTCTGGCGCTCGATCTCACGAAGGTGGACTTCATGGACTCGAGCAGCCTGGGCTCGCTGGTCACGTGTCTCAAGCGCATCAGGGAGCGGGACGGCCGGCTGGTCCTCGTCGGCGTCGGCGGAACCCCGATGAAGGTGCTGACCCTCACCGGACTCGACCGCGTGTTCGAGATCGTCGACTCGACCGCCGAGCTGCCGGCGAGCTGAGGCTCGAACGGTCCGGGAGAAGATGGAACGCCTCGCCATCCGGATCCCACCGGCCGCAGCGCATGTCGCGTCGGTGCGGGCGTTCGTGGGGGCCATCGGGCGCAGCCTCGGATGCTCCGAAGAGGCCATCGATGATCTCCGGCTCGTGGCCACCGAGGCATGCGCCCAGGCGATCGAGGAGGAGACCGACGAGATCGAGGTCCGAACCCTGGTGGACGGTCATCGCCTGCTGCTGGAGATCGAGCCCTCCGGCTCCTTCGATCGAGCTCCCGAGGAGCTGGCCGAGGTTCCGGGCCGGTCGAGCCGCCGGGCCCTGATCGAGGGCCTGTTCCCCGACGCCGAGTTCGACCGTGAGCGCGAGCTGCTCCGCATCGCGGTGCCGCTGACGGCGATCTGAGGGCGGCGTCACAACGCTGCGGATGGACCACGGTTCAGCCACCCATGCGTAAGTTCCCGCCGCAGCGGGAACACCCTCAGGGGACCGAACCCGGCCCTGCGGACCTGGACGCCTTCGACGAGTTTCGAGAGGGGATGCGGTGACCGACCCGGTCGTCTCGCTCGAGCAGCGGATGCTCGAGGCGGAGCGGCGTGCCCGCGAGGAAGCGGAGCAGGCGCGGGAGGAGGCAGAGCAGGCGCGGGAGGAGGCGGAACGGGCGCGGCGGCTCGAGGCCGACGCGCGGGCGCGGCTCCAGGTCCTGGTCGAGGCCGGCGTGGCGATGGCCGCGTCGCTCGAGATGCGCTCGGTCCTGTCGGCCGCTACCGGCGCTGCGGCTCGTCGCGTGTGCGACTACAGCATCGCCTTCGTGATCGGCAGGGAGGGACGCGTCGAGACCGCGGTGGGCGCCCATCGCGATCCCGCACGGTTCGGGATGGTGGAGCGCCTGGCCTACGCGAACCTGCCCGACACCGGCGACACCGAGAGCGTCGTCGCGCGCGTCCTGCGGTCAGGCGAACCCGTGCTCATCCCGCAGGTTCCCCGCGACCAGATGGAGCGGGTGATGGCACCCGGCGAACAGCTCGAACTCGCCCGCGCCCTGGGCTTCGCTTCGCTGATCGTGGTGCCGCTGGCGGCCCGGGGCCGGACCCTCGGGGCGCTCGCGCTGGTCCGCGATGCGGGATCGCCGCCGTTCGAAAACGAGGACCTGTCGCTCGCCGGCATGCTCGCGGCGCGCGCCGGACTCGCCCTCGACAACGCGCGCCTGTACGAAGAGCGCGACTACGTGGCGGAGACCCTGCGCCGGAGCCTGTTGCCCCCCGACCTCCCGCAGATCCCCGGGGTCGAGATGGGGGCGCGATACCTCCCCGCCGCCGAGGGTACCCAGGTCGGCGGGGACTTCTACGACGTCTTCGAGGCGGAGACCGATCGCTGGATCGCCGTGATCGGCGACGTCGTCGGCAAGGGGGCGAGGGCGGCGGCGATGATGGGGCTCGCGCGATACACGATCCGGACGGCGGCGATGAGCGAGGGACGCCCCAGCGCGATCTTGGAGACGTTGAACCGGGCCGTACTCATGCAGACGGACGAGAATCGCTTTTGCACCGCATGCTGCGTGCGGCTGCACCGGTCGGCGATCGGCGCGCGGGCGACGGTGTCGACCGGCGGTCACCCTCTTCCGTTGATCCTGCACGAGGACGGCTCGACCCGGGTCGTCGGCACGCCCGGCACCATCATCGGTGTGTTCGAGGATCCCGTGCTCGCGGACCGTGCGGTGGATCTGGCCGTCGGGGACACGCTCGTCCTGTACACGGACGGCGTCACCGACGAGCGGCGGGAGTCCGACGAGTTCGGCGAGACCCGTTTGCGGGAGGCGCTCTCCGAGCTGGCGGGGGCGGGGGCGCAGCGGATCGCCGACGGCGTCGTCGACGCGGTAGTCGGCTTCCGGACGGGCCTGCCCCGCGACGACATCGCGATCCTCGCCATCAAGGTGACCTGATGGATCCCCTCCGCATCGACACCGCTCGCACCGCTGCCGGGACCGTGCTGTCGCTGGCCGGTGAGCTCGACCTGAGTACCGTCGGGCTCGCCGAGGACGCCCTGTTCCAGATCGAGAACGAGGTCGAGGGGCCGCTCTCGCTCGACCTCCGCCGCCTCGTGTTCATCGACTCGACCGGCCTGCGCTTCGTCCTCACGGCTCACGCTCGGGCGGCCGAGCACGGCCGCCCGTTCGAGATCGTCCGCGGTCCCGACCCGGTCCACCGCGTCTTCCTCCTCACCCGCCTCGAGGAACGCCTCCCGTTCGTCGACGCCCCCGGTGCGTCGGGAGGGGGTGGCCCCGGATGACGGATCTCGCCCTGACGCTCGCGCCGGTACCCGACTCGATCCCTCGGGCGCGGCACACGCTCGACCGCCTTGCCGATGCCGTCGACGAGCGGCTGCTCGAGAACCTGCGGCTGCTCGTGAGCGAGGTGGTCACGAACAGCGTCCGCCACGCCGGCGGGGTCGGCCCGATCGTCGTCCGGGTCTCGGTGAGCCCGCGGATCGTCCGGGTCGAGGTCGAGGACCGCGGCCCTGGGTTCGAACCCATCCTGGGGGACGGCGACGCCGATCGGAACTCCGGCTGGGGCCTGCAGCTCGTCGACCACCTGGCCGCCAGGTGGGGCGTGGTGGCGGACTCGACGACCACCGTCTGGTTCGAGCTCGAGCGCCGCCCGGCCTGACGCGGCCGACGCGGCCTCGCGTTTGGACGGTAGGGGGCCGGGGTAGACAGGGGCCGAACGTGGAGTCCGAGCGACGAGCCCGTCAGGGGTCGGCTCGGTTCCCGGGATCGATCGCAGCCCCGTGGCCGCACGAACGGAGGCCTGGAGATGGCGGTGCGGTCCGGCGGGCCCCCTCCCCCCTGCACGCCGGACCGCACGTCAACCGAGCGGCCGAGCCGAGATGAGGTGGATCCGATGGCCGATACCCTCGCACCGACCCCGGTGAAGTGGCTCTACTGCTTCGCCTGCGCCGAGCCCTTCGAGATGGCGGGTTCTGCGGCGCACTGCTTGTGCGGGCGTTCATCCGCCCGGTTGGATGGGAACGTCCTCGAGATCCAAGGGCCGACACGGGTCCTCGCACCGGTCGAGACCGCGATCCACGTCGACGGCGGCGAGTGGATGCCCGTTCCGGAGGACGTCTTCATCCGGCGGGTCGTGCCCCGGGCGGCCTGAACCCATCACCGGGCCGCTCAGCCTGCGACCTCGATCCTCCGGGCGGCGAGGAGCTTGCCGAGAACGACGGCGTCCCGAGGCGCCGCACCGTCGGCGTCATTGTTGAAGTACGCGAACACGTCCCGGCCCGGCATCGCGGCGATGGCGTCCGCGTAGCGTCGGAGCTTCGACCGTCGATATCCCGGGGCGGCCCGCGTGCCCTGATGGAACCGGAGGTACGACCATCCGCCGATCCCGGGGATCTCGGCCCGGATCCCCGGGCGGTCGGCGTGAACCAGTGCCGCACCGTGCCCCTCCAGCGCCTCGAACACCGCCGGCGTGAGCCAACTCGGATGACGGAACTCGAACGCTGCCCGCATCCCGTTCGGCAGTGAGTCCAGGAACCCACGCAGCAGGGGTTCGTCGGCCCGGAACGTCGGCGGGAGCTGGAAGAGCACCGGCCCGAGCGCGCGTCCGGCACCCGTGAACACGCCCCACATCCGCTCCAGCGGTTCGTCGCATCCGCGCAACCGGCGGACGTGCGTCACGTATCGGCTCGCCTTGAACGTGAGGACGAACCCCGCCGGAACCGTCCGTGCCCACCCCTCGACGGTCTCCCGCCGAGGCAGGCGATAGAACGACGCGTTCACCTCCACCGTCGAGAAGCGCTCCGCGTAGAGCGCGAGCCACCGAGTGGCCGGCGTTCCGGCAGGGTAGAACCCCCTGGCCCAGTGCCGGTACAGCCAGCCGCTCGTACCGACGAACGCCGTCATCCCCGGTCGCTAGCCACGGGGACCGCGAGCGACACGCCAGGTCAGCGCGGGACCGAGGACCGGCTTAGCCTTCGGAGGGTGGCGGAGGGGGCGCGGCGGGAGGCATCGGCGGAGGCAGAGGCGCGGTGTCGGTCGGTGGCGGCGGCGGCGCAGCTCCCGCGGGGGTCGAGGCCGGAGCCGACTCGCCGAACCCGGTCGGGGTCCCGGCATCCCCGCCCGTGCTCCGGCGGCTCCGGAGCACGAGGAAGACGACGATGAGCGCGACCACGACCGCGCCGACGATGATCAGGATCAACACGAGGTTCGAGTCGCTGCTCCCGCCGGTGACATCGGCGGCCTGGCCGTTGTCGATCGCGCTGCCTGTCGCGTTGATCTCCAGGCGCTCCCCGAACTTCGGCACGTAGGTCACGGTGTTGCCGTCCACCTGGCCACCGCTCGCATCGATCACCGCGCCCGGGAACGTGATGGCGATCTTGATCTGCGCGCTCTGGAACAGCTGCGCGCCGCCGCTGCCCCCGAACGGTCCTGTCGCGCCGGACAGGCCGCTCGACAGGTCGAGGACGCCCGTCACGACGAACGTGTCCCCTTCGCGGGAGATGTTCAGCGCGTCACCGCTCGTGCCCGTGACCCCGGAGATGCCCGAGGCACCCGTCCCCCCGGCGATGCCGCCCGAGTTGAACTCGTCCAGCGGAACGCTGTCGAACGTGAACTCCTGGCCCGCGAACTCGCCGTCATCGAACGGCTTGACCGTCACGCCCGGTGCGTCGCTCGGGAAGGGGGCCGCGGTGCCCAGCAGGTCCTCGACGCTCTGACCCGTGAGGTCGAGCAGCTCCTTCTGCACCCCGAACTGGACGGATCCGCTCACGGTGTTGTCCGAGTTGATCCCCAGATCCATGTTCAGCTTGATGCATCCGGTGAGGAGCGCGGCCAGCGCGACGAACGCGCCGATCCGGGCGGCGGTGCGGACACGTCGAGACATCCCTTGGCCCCCTGTCGTCGTCGTCCGGGGAGGTCGCTCGCCCGGCGTCCGGGGGGAGCCTACCCCACGCGCGGACCCGCGCGAGCCTGCGGGCGATCCGGACCTCAGCCGGAGAGAGCGCGCACCACGTGCTCCTCGAGGTACGAGAGGTAGCGGTACAGCTCGTAGCCGCTCTCGGACCCGGGATCTCCGGCGAAGTCGGCGGCGGTCGCCTCCTCGGTGACGGCCAGCCGCGTGCCCAGGACCAACCGGAGGTCGTTGAGGGCGGCGAGCCAGGCGATGAGCTCCTCCTCGGTGAGATGCTCGGCGTGCATCGTCCGCTCCATCGTGTCGATCGCCGCCAGTCGCTGTTCGAGCAGATCGTCGTGCACGATCGACGCGAACTCGGTCGATGCGTCCTCGTCGTCGGGGAACGCGCTCGGGTACAGGCGCCGGAGCGCCGGGTCCTCCGCGTCGCCGGAGACGAGCAGCGAGCGCAGCGTGCCCGGGAGCGTCTCCAGGACCTCGCGCTCCGTCGCCGGGATCCGAAGGCTGAACCCGCCGCGACGCGATCGCTTGACGGGCGCGCCGGCCACTCAGCGGTCCTTCTGCATCGTCGCCCACAGCCCGTGCGCATGCAGCCGCGAGACATCGAACTCGCACCGCTCGCGGGGACCCTCCGAGACGACGGCGCGGCCCCTGTGATGGACGTCGAGCATGAGCTTCGTGGCCTTCTCGCGCGGGTAGCCGAACAGCTTCTGGAACACGTACACGACGTAGGACATCAGGTTGATCGGGTCGTTCCACACGATCACGATCCAGGGCACGTCGGGAACCACGTCCTCGTCCCCCACCGGACGGTCGACCTCGACGGGCGCGGTCTGGGCCATCTCCTCAGGGTACGCCGCCGCGGGGACTGGATGGCGCGGCGCCACGACGGCCACGACAGCTCGCCGGGCCATCCAAAGGCCGAGGCCCGGCTCCGAAGACGCGTAGGGGGGAGAGCCGGGCCTCGACGCCACCCGCGCCGAGAAGCGGGGGCGCCTAGAAGGGGGTCACGACCACCTCGTTCGACCAGGTGAACCTGATCTTCGTGACCGGCTCCGACGTGGCCGCCGCCGACGCCGGAACGAGCGCCAGGCCGACGATCACCCCCACCGCTGCGGAAAGCGCTCTGCGCACCATGGCGGTGGTCCCCCTCTGACTCAGAGTCTCGCGATAGGAATCGGCATGCCAGGCCGCGAAACTTGAAGGCCGATCCCGCCTTTCATGTCGCGGGAGAGCGATGGGCGGGACGTTCGAAGCGGCCGACGAGCGCCACGATCCCAGCCAGCACGAGCGCCGAGAGCCCGATGAACACCGGCCGGAGCAGCCACCACACGGCGGTGCTGTCCTGCTGATGCCCTACGCCGATCGGCCAGAGCGCGAGCAGGACCACGAAGTAGGCCGTCATGTGCCATAGGAACAAGGTCATGATCACGCTGTTCAGGTAGATGGTCGCCTTCCACGGGCGCGGGTGCTGGAGCCATCGGGAAAGGCCGGGTCGGAGCAGCATCACCGCCCCGATCGACCAGATGTCGGCCATCAGGAAGCAGACGGTGGGCGGGTACGCGTTCGAGACGGTCTCCACGTCGGTGCCGAGCAGGCTCTTCGGGTAATGGCCGATACCGGGGAACCAGTCGAACCGTGCCGTCCCGAACGGCTCGAACACCCACGGCGTCGTCAGGAGCACCAGGCCGCCGAGCCCGACCAGCACCATCGCCCAGAACGCTCTGCGAGGCAGCCTATCGAACGTGCCGTCCGCGTAGAGATGTCCGAGCTGATGCGGGAGCAGCAGCACGAAGGCGACGTTCAGGTAGCGGAGCGGATGCAGGTCGGCGCCGAAGCCGACGACGTCGACGACGATCGCGCCGGCCGCCATCACGGCCGGAACCCACCACCGGAAGCGGCGGTGCAGGCGGATCGTGAGCGGCGCCACGCACACGATGACCAGGTAGACGCCGAGGAACCACAACGGTCCGAACGGGAGCGTCGCGGCCGGCGGATACATCCCACGGAGCAGCCTCGTCTCGCCCAGGAGTCGGGGTCCGGCCGCCCCGCCCAGGTCGATCACGTGGAGCGTCATCTGCACGGCCAGCCAGAACCCGAGGAACACCAGCGACGGACGCAGCAGCCGCTCCAGTCGGCTCCGGAGGAACGCCGAGGTCGGTTCGCCGCGCCGGCGGAACGAGTCGTACGTGACGAGGTTCGAGAACCCCCCGACGAAGAAGAAGACGGGCATCACCTGGAACAGCCACGTGCCGACCCACAGACCGGAGGTCAGCCCGACGGCGCTCGTCGTCGAGTAGATGTCGCGCTCGAGGTGGTTGATCGAGATGAACCAGTGGCCGAAGACGACCGCGACGATCGAGGCGGCACGCAGGAAGTCCACGTACCGATCCCGGGTGGCGGGGGTGCTCAGCGCCAGCTCGTCCAACCGCGAGCCCACGCGGTGGTGGTACGCCCACGGATCGCCCGGGTCAAGCGCGTCCGGAGCTCTGCCATCATGGGCACATGCCGGAGGCGTTCCGATCGCCGCTCGCGACCGACGCGAACGCGGGCCTGGTCGTTGTGATCACCGGCGGCGGCACTGGCCTCGGGCGCGCCGTCGCGCGCGAGTACGCACGCACGGGCGCGCGCCTCGCGGTCGCCGGGCGCAGGGTGGAACCGCTCGAGCAGGTGAGGGCGGAGCTGGATGCCGCCGGCACCGAGATCCTCGCCGTGCCCGGGACCGACCTCCGCGAACCCGAGCACGTCGCCGCGCTCGTCGACGCGGTCCTCGAGCGCTTCGGCCGGATCGACGTGCTCGTGAACAACGCGGGCGGCCAGTTCGTCTCGGCGCCGGAGAACATCTCGGCGAAGGGGTGGCGCGCCGTGCACCGGCTGAACGTCGATGCGGTCTGGGACCTCACCCGGACGGTGGCCGAACGCGCGATGATCCCCGGCGGCGGCGGGCTCGTCGTGTTCATCGGGTTCAGTCCCCGGCGGGGGATCCCGCTCATGGTGCACGCCTCGGCGGCCCGGGCGGCCCTGGAGAACCTCGCGGGCGGGCTCGCGATCGAATGGAGCCGACACCGGATCCGTGCCGTGTGCGTCGCGACCGGGGCGATCGATACCCAGGCGTTCCGGGCCTACGGCGACGCGTTCGTCGAGGAGGCGACGCGGACCGCGCCGCTGGGCCGCATCGCTTCGCCCGAGGAGGTGGCGAGCGTGATCGCCTTCCTCTCGACCTCGGGCGGTGCCTACATCACCGGCACCACGATCGTGGTCGACGGCGGGAACGACGCCTGGGGCCTGGGCTTCCCACCGCCGCAGCCGGCGTGACCGCCCGCACGCCCCGGGCGCGGAGGAGGCGTCGCGACGCTCCGGCGCTCATCCCTCGTACACGATCACCGAACGGGTCTCCTCGCCGGCCTCGAACCGGGCGAGGGCCTCATGGATCTGGTCGAGCCCGATCGTCCGGGCGATCATCGGCTCCAGCCGCAGCTCTCCGAACTTCAGGAGGTGAGCGAGCAACGGGAAGTCGCGCGGCGGAACGACGCTCCCGTACCACGACCCCGTCACCGTGATCTCCTTCGTGGTGGTCCGGAGGGCGTCGAGCGGCGCCCGCGCCTCGGGCGGCGCCATCCCCACGAGCACGGCCGTGCCGCCCGGCGCGACCGAACGCATCGCCTGCTCGATCGTCTCGGGCCGCCCCAGGCACTCGAAGGCGTGGTCGAAGCCCTCGGGCGCGGCGTCCCGTCCGGAGCGCACGGTGTCGGTGGCCCCGAGGTCCTTCGCGAGCTGGAGCTTCGCCTCGACGACGTCGACGGCCACGATCGGCGACGCGCCGGCGATCCTTGCCCCCTGGATCGCGGAGAGCCCGACCGCGCCGCACCCGATCACGACGACGGAGTCGCCCGTGCGGACGTTGGCCGTATTCAGCACGGCCCCCACGCCCGTCATGACCGCGCAGCCGAGGAGCGCCACCTGTTCGAGGGGCAGCGCCGGATCGACCGGGAAGACGGTGTTCGCCGGCACCACCGATCGCTCGGCGAACGATGAGGGCACGTTGTGGTGGATCCGCGTCCCTCCGCCGGTCGAGAAGCGCGTCGTCCCGTCGGCCAGGTAGCCCGCGTCGAACGGCGCGAGCCGCTCACAGACCGACGGACGCCCGGAGGTGCATCGGCGGCACGAACCGCAGTACGGCAACCACGAGCAGACGACGCGATCGCCCGGCGACAGCCCGGTCACGCCCTCACCCAGCTCTTCGATCACCGCGGACCCCTCGTGTCCGAGCACGATCGGCATCGCGTGCGGGTGGATCCCGTGGACCGAGTGATGATCCGAGCGGCACACGCCCGAGGCGGCCATCCGGATCCGGACCTCGCCCGGCTCCGGCGGGTCGAGCCGTAGATCCTCAAGACGCAGGTCGTCGACGCCCCACAGCACCGCCGCGCGCATGGCGCGAAGTATCGCCTACGGAGCCGTCCGCGCTCAGCGCTCGGCGTCCGCCGTCCCTCCGCGCTAGCCGGAACGCCTACGTGGGAACATCGCTCGGTTCGGCGGTGATGGGCGCGACGGTGACGCCTTCTTCGTCGAGCAGATCACGCGAGCCGATCTTGATCGACTCGGTCTGAGAGCCGGCCGCGAACACCACGGTCTCGTGCTCGGCCACCCGCGGGTCGACGTACACGGGGAACTTCAACAGCCCGCCGAGCGGCGGCACGGCACCGAGCTCGATCCCGGGAAGATCGCGCTGCATCTCCGGCTCCGACGCCATGCGCACATGCGGGTCGCCCACCGCCAGCGCCACCAGGTGCATCTCGAGACGTCGGTCTCCGGGGATCACGGCGAGCGCGTGCCCCCGCTCGGTATCGAGCAGGAGCGTCTTGACCAACTGATCCGCTCGGACCCCGAGCGCGCGGGCCTCTTCGATGGTGGTGAACGCCTGGTCGTGCGGGATCGTCTCGAACGCAACCCCCCGCATCCGCAGGTACTCCGTCGTCAGCGACATCGCTGGCCTCCTTCGCTCGACCGACCTCAGCCTCTGGTCGGACGCGAGCCATCGCCAGGGTCGAAGGGCCCGACCCGCGCGGGCGATCGCACCAGGGCGATCCGGCGCCCATGCTTCCCCGCGGGGATGTTGGGGTAAGGAGCCTGGGTAGCCCATCGGAAGCGAGGAGGCCGTCATGGACGCCTGGCAATGGATCGTGATCGCCGTGGTGGTGGTCGCCGTCATCGCGATCGTCGCGTACATCGTCGCGCGACAGCGCCGGCGCACGCAGCTGCGAGACACCTTCGGACCCGAGTACGAACGCGCCGTCGCGCGTGAGGGCGACGTGCGACGCGGCGAGTCCGACCTGCTGGCCCGCCGCGAACGCCGGGACAAGCTCGACATCCGCTCGCTGTCACCTTCGGCGCAGGAGTCGTACACACGGGACTGGGATCGGACGCAGGCCAGGTTCGTCGACGAGCCGGTCGGGGCGCTCCGGGACGCGGACGCGCTCATCATCGCGGTCATGCAGGATCGCGGATACTCGATGGACGATTTCGCGCAGCGCGCCGACGACATCTCCGTGGACCATCCGGACGTCGTGCAGCACTACCGCGCCGCGCACGACATCTCGATGCGGGTCGGGGACGGTCGCAACGGCTCGACGGGCTCGAACGTGTCCACCGTTTCGACCGAGGACCTGCGCCAGGGCCTCGTGCACTACCGCGCCCTGTTCCAGGAGCTGCTCGAGCCGGCAGATGGCGACCGAGAGCGAGCGACCGGCTGAGCCGCCGCCGGTCCCCCCGTACGCGGCGACCGCGTCGGGGTTCTGTCACCTGGGATCGACCACGGTCCCGTGACGGAACCCTGACGCGCGCGGGCCCCGGAGCCTCCCTCTCACCCTGCCTTCATCTTCGAATCGGCATGCTTGCCGGCGAGCGATGGAAGGAGGTCCCTCATGGGACGCAGATCCGTGGCCCTGGTGGGGGTCGCAGTCGCGATGCTTGCGGGAACGGCGGCGGTGATCTGCGCGTCGTTGGCGTCGGGCGCTCCGCAGGGCGCCGCATCCGCGTGCGGGACGACCTACGCACCGGTCCTCGATCCGACGGACTTCGTCGAGGCGATCGACAACCCCTACTTCCCGTTGCCCGTCGGAAGGACCCTGGTCTACACCGGAACCAAGGACGAGCAGCGTCAGACCGACCGGGTCACCGTCACCGATCGGAAGAAGGTCATCCTAGGCATCATGGCCACGGTCGTGCGCGACGTGGCACGCCATCATGGGACGTTGCTCGAGAAGACGTTCGACTTCTACGCGCAGGACGACCAGGGCACGGTCTGGTACCTGGGCGAAGACACGACCGCCTTCGAGCCGAACGGGAAGACGGACACGTCCGGATCGTTCGTGGCGGGGGTCGACGGCGCGCAGCCGGGGATCGTCATGCCCAGTGACCCGCAGATCCCGGACGCGTACCGGCAGGAATGCCTCGCGGGAGAGGCGGAGGACACCGCCTGGGTGGTGGCCATCGGCGGCTCGGTGCGCGTCCCCTACGGGAGCGTGCGGCACGCACTCACGACGCTGGAAGCCACTCGCATCGAACCCGGCGCGTACGACCGGAAGGTCTACGGCCCGGGGGTCGGCATCGTGAGCGAGCTCGCGCTCACGGGCGGTAACGAGTTCGCGAAGCTCGTGAGCGTGTCGGGGTAGTTCCGGCACGGCGAACGGTCCCGTTTGCGATGCTGGCCGCGTGGCCAGGCGCTACCTCCTGCATCTCGACCTCGACGAGTTCATCGCCGCCGTCGAGCGACTCCGGCGTCCCGAGCTCGTGGGCAAGCCGATCGTCGTGGGCGGGGACGGGGACCCCAGCAAGCGCGGCGTGGTCTCGACGGCGAGCTACGAGGCGCGGGCGTTCGGCATCCGGAGCGCGATGCCGTTGCGAACCGCCTTCCGGCGCAACCCCGACGCCGTCTTCCTCCCGGTCGACGAGCGCGCGTACCTCGTGGCGAGCCGGGGGGTGATGGACACGCTCCGCACGTTCGACGCGCGGGTCGAGGTCGCCGGCTGGGACGAGGCCTTCCTGGCCGTCACCACCGACGACCCCGAGGTCCTCGCTCGCGAGATCCAGCGGCGCGTCCTCGAGCGCACGCACCTGTGGTGCACGATCGGGATCGGCGACAACCGACTGCAGGCCAAGCTCGCGAGCGGGTTCGGCAAGCCACGCGGGGTGTTCGTGCTCACCTCCGACCGATGGGACGAGACGATGCTCGGTCTGCCGACCTCGGAGCTGTGGGGCATCGGCTCCAAGACCGCCGTCAGGCTCGCCGACCTCGGGATCCGTACGGTCGGGCAGCTCGCCTCCGCCGACGAGCGGATCCTCGCCGAGCGGTTCGGGCCCCGGACCGGACCGTGGCTCGCGAGCCTCGGGCGCGGCGAGGGCTCGGCCCGCGTGCACCCGGAGGGTTGGACGGCCAAGGGCCGGAGCCGGGAGCACACGTTCCAGGTCGATCTCACCGATCCGGACGAGATCCGGACCCAGGTCGACCGGATCGCGCGCGAGGTCGCGGAGGATCTGCGCGCGGGCGACCGGCTCGCGAGCCGCGTCGTCGTGAAGGTGCGGTTCGCGCCCTTCTTCACGAGCACGCACGGCGTGACGCTCGAGGCGCCCACCACCGACGCCGACCGCATCGCGGAGGCGGCCGCCCGAGCGCTCGAACGATTCCAGCTCGACCGACCCGTGCGGCTGCTCGGCGTTCGAGCGGAGATGACGCCTCCAGTGGTACAAGACGGCGGATGAGCCTGCAGTACCACCTGAAGCTCGCGCCCGGGGACGTGGCGCCGTACGTGCTCCTGCCCGGAGATCCGGGGCGGGTCCCGCTGGTCGCGAGCCTGTGGGACGAGTCGCACGAGGTGGCGAGCAACCGCGAGTACGTGACGTTCACGGGCACCTACCAGGGTGTGCCGATCTCGTGCACGTCCACCGGGATCGGCTGTCCCTCCACCGCGATCGCGATGGAGGAGCTTGCGCGGGTGGGCGCGACGACGTTCGTCCGGATCGGCACGTGCGGCACGTTCCAGGACCACGTCCACACCGGAGACATGGCGATCTTCGACTCGGCCGCACGCTACGACGGCGCGTCGAGGCTCTACGCACCGCTCGAGTTCCCCGCCGTGGCCAGCCACGAGATCGTCGACGCGGCGATCTCCGCGGGCGAGGGGCTCGGCTACCCCTTCCACGTGGGGACGACGCGCTCCGCCGACACCTTCTATGCGATGCACCCGCGGCCCGGTTCGTCGTTCGACGGCTACTGGCAGTCGTCGTGGCGCGACCACTTCGAGGACCTGAAGCGCATGAACGTGATCGCCGCCGAGATGGAGGCGAGCGTGATCTTCGTGCTCGCGCGCATCTGGGGCCTTCGGGCCGGCGGGGTCGCCGTGGTCCTCGACAACGTCCTGCGCGTGTCGGGGGACTCGGGCGAGTTCGACCCGCAGGAGCAGTTCGACCATGGCGGCGACGAGATCGAGCGTCTCGCGCGCATGGGGTCGGAGATCGTGCGGATCGTCGCCGAACGCGACGCGGCCACCGGGAACGCCCCCGCGTGAGCCTGCAGTACCACGTCCGGCTGTCCCCGGGCGACGTCGCCCCGTCCGTGCTCCTACCCGGCGATCCCGGACGGGTCGAGGCCGTGGCCTCGCTCTGGGACGAGGCTCGCCACGTCGCGAGCAACCGCGAGTACGTGACGTTCACCGGTAGCTACCGCGGTGTGCCGATCTCGTGCACGTCCACCGGGATCGGGTCGGCATCGACCGCGATCGCGCTCGAGGAGCTCGCTCGGGTCGGCGCGACGACGTTCGTGCGGATCGGCACCTGCGGCTCGCTGCGGGACCAGGCCGGCGTCGGCGACATCGCGATCTTCGACTCGGCGATCCGCGCGGACGGCGCTTCGGAGCTGTACGCGCCCCTGGAGTTCCCGGCCGCCTCGCATCACGAGGTGGTGAGCGCCGCGATCCTGGCCTCGACCCGCCTGGGCGTCCCGCACCATATCGGGACGACGTTCTCGACCGACCTGTTCTACGTCCCCGAGCGCGGGTCGGCCTTCGGCGGGTACGAGCAGTCGGCGTGGCGCGAGCGCTGGGACGACGTCCGGCGGACGAGCGCGCTGGCCGTCGAGATGGAGACAGGGGTGCTGCTCGTCCTCGCGCGGATCTGGGGCCTGCGTGCCGGTGCTGTCGCGCTCGTCTCGGACGTCGCGCTGGAGAAGATCGAGACCGGCGAGTTCGACCCGCAGGCGACCTTCGACGTCAGCGAGGAGCCGATCGAGCGGCTGGCCCGGGTGGGCTGCGAGATCGTCGCGACCCTGGCCGAGCGCGACGCCGCGCGCCGCTAACCGAGCGGCTCGCGACCCATCCGGATCCGGTAGTCCTCGTTGAACGAGTACAGGAACCGGTCCTGGCGCGGGTACACGCCCGTCGTGAACGAACGCGACCCGACGCCCGTCTGCGCCCGCCGACAGACCTCCCAGTCCTGCTTCGAGATCAGGTCCCAGAGCTCGACGACCGGCTCGGGCTTGAAGCGCGCCGGGTCGGCGATCACGTCCGGAGGGAACAGGTACTCGGAGACGACCGTCGTGTGGGACGGTCCCTTCGGATAGCCGATGTAGTACATGACGCAGTCCGGATGCATGTTCAGCATCAGGTTCGGGAATTGGTACGAGCCGTAGTACCGCCCGAGGTCCTCGGGGAGCAGGCCGGGGAGCTTCGGGAGCTCGGAGCGCCCGTCGATCGTGAACGAGGTCGCCCCCTCGACCATGTCGTTGCCACCATCGCGCGCCTCGTCGTCCCAGACCTCCCCGAACCGGAACAGCGGGACGACCTTGACGAGCTCCGGATGCACCGTGGGACAGTGCAGGCACTCGTTGTAGTTCTCCACGATGATCTTCCAGTTCGCCTCGACCTCATAGACGAGCCGAACGCCGATCCGCAGGTCCTGCATCGCGAACCGCTCGAACGCGGTCATCGACTCCGTCCCCTGCGTGAGCGCCTTCATCAGCGGTCGCGGCCTGTCGGCGAGGTTCACGAACACGAACCCCGCATACTCGTCCACCGCGATCGGATGCAGCGGGTAGGAGGAGCGGTCGAAGAACTCGTTCTCCTGCACGTTCGGCGTCCCGATCAGGCAGCCGTCCAGGTCGTACGTCCACGCGTGGTACGGGCATGTGAACGCCTTGCGTCGGTTCCCGCGGTCGTCGTCGTCGAGGAACTTCGTCCCGCGATGCGAGCACACGTTGTAGAAGCCGTTCAGTCGACCCGTGTCGTTGCGCACGACGAAGACCGACTCGCCCGCGACGTCGCGCACCACGTAGTCGCCGGTCGCCGCGACCTCCTCGGACCGGCCGAAGGTGACCCAGTCCCCCCACCAGATCCGTTCCCGCTCCTCGTCCCAGACCTCGAAGCTCGTGTGGTCGCGTCCCGCCAGGGTCGGGCGAGGGCGCCAGTCCTGCTCGGCGGGTTGGAGCCAGAAGTCGGGAGTGGTGCGCTCGGAACGCATGACCTCATCCTTCCGCGATGGATTGAACGGCCGTTCAACGTTGGCGTTCAGGATACGCCGGAGCGGGCTGCGGCGGAAGTGGGGCGAGGGCCGGACGGCGATGTGCCTACGAGCCCGCCGGGGACGCCGGAGGTCCCCTGGTCGAACGGGCCGGACACCGCGACCCCGAACGCGGTGGTCGCCGGGGTGATCGCGAGCGCGATCAGCACGAGCGTCAGGCCGGACCACCGACCTTCGTACTAGGCTCCTGCCTCGTGGACCGGGCACCCCAGCAGCGCAACCTCGTCCTGATCTTGGCGCGGAGCTTCGCCGCGCAGCTCGCGACGGCCGTGTTCCTCGTGGACGCCGAGGGCACCGTTATCTACTACAACGAGGCCGCCGAGCAGCTCCTCGCGCGCAAGTTCATCGAAGGCGCGGGGATGTCCGCGGACGAATGGTCGACGGTGTTCAACCCCCGTGACGCCGAGGGCCGGACCGTCCCCTTGCAGTCGCTCGCGCTCGGGACCACGATGCTCAAGCGCGAGCCGAGCCACGACATCGTGACGATCCGTGGTGCGGACGGTGTCGACCGGCGGATCGAGGTCGCGGCCTTCCCCCTGTTCGCCCACACCGATGATTTCGTCGGGGCGATCGCGCTCTTCTGGCAGCTCCCCGATCACGAGGCCGTCCGTTGAGGGGCAAGATCTGGGGCAGCCGGGGCTCGATCGCGTCCCCCGGCAGCGACACGGCGCGGTACGGGGGGAACACGTCGTGCATCGAGCTCCGCCCGCCCGGATGCGACGTCGTGATCCTGGACGCCGGCACCGGCATCCGGGAGCTCGGCGCCAGGCTGGTCCGTGAAGGCGCCAGCCGGATGTTCCTCCTGCTCACCCACCTGCACGTCGACCACGTCGAGGGTCTCGGGATGTTCGAGCCGATCTGGCGCAAGGAGACCGAGCTCCACATCTGGGGCCCCGCCTCGCCGGTGGCCTCCCTGGAGCAACGGATCGCCACCTACTTCTCCCCGCCGCTGTTCCCCGTCCACCTCTCCGAAGTGCCGGCGACGATCGAGTACCACGATGCCTCCGAATCCGAGTGGCAGATCGACGGCGCGCGGTTCTCCTCGAACGCGATCATCCATCCGGGCCCGACGGTCGGCTACCGCATCGAATCCAAGGGCCGAGTGCTCGCCTACCTCACCGATCACGAACCCTCCCTGGGTGCCGATCTCGCGAACGATCCGTCCGACTGGATCTCGGGGTTCGCGATCGCCCACCGGGCGGACCTGTTGATCCACGACTGTCAGTACACGCCCCAGGAGTACGAGGGCCGCCTCGGGTGGGGGCATTCGACCACCGAGCAGGTCGCGCGGTTCGCCGAGAAGACCAAGGTCGACCGGCTGCTGCTGTTCCACCACGATCCGATGCACTCGGACGATCAGCTCGACGAGATGCGAGACGACGTCGTCGCGCGGTGGGGCGTGGACGGCAAGCGATGCGAGGCCGCCGCGGAAGGCGCCGAGATCACCGTCTGAGCGCCGTGCTCAGCGCGTTCCACCAGACGGTCCACAGCCGGGAGCGGTTGCCGGTGGTCGTACCCTGTGCGGTCGCATGTCCACACCGAGAGCGACCGCCGTGCCGGCGTTGGTGCTCGCGCTCGTGGTCGCGTCCT
The DNA here is from genome assembly GCA_049587975.1 of Actinomycetota bacterium. Taxonomy (GTDB): domain Bacteria; phylum Actinomycetota; class UBA4738; order UBA4738; family HRBIN12; genus DASSJM01. The sequence goes on from JBAVEY010000166.1 coordinate 19,743, forward strand.
GCACGGGGGACGGCGAGCCCTCGCCGACGACCACGGCCCCACCCGCGTCGGGCTCGTCCGCCCCAGGCCCCGGCACGCCCAACCTGCGGATGCGACTCGTCCGGATCTCGGGCAAGACCGCGGACGGTACGATCCGGCCCGCCGACGTCGCCGCGCCCGCCGAGGCCATCCGAAGGGACCTCGAGGACCTCTACGAGACGGCGTTCCTCGCGCCGACGCTCGACCGGTCAGCGCTGCTCGCCCACTTCTCCGGCGAGGCTCGCGCCCAGGCCGGGCACGACCTCGACCACCTGACGCTCGGCCCCGTCCGAGCCGAGCTCGACGACGTGGTGCCCGAGCGCTCCACCCTGGACCTCACGTTCCTCGCCGACGCGAACGGCAACCCGCTCGGCGCGTTCGCCGCGACCGACTTCGCGGCATCGGCCGTATCCGGGGACGCGGACGCGCCGATCAGGCAGCGCGGGGAGTTCGTGCTCCGCAAGCTGAACGGCGATTGGCGGATCGTCTCCTACGACGTGCGAGGACGGGTGCCCCGACCGGCCCAGATGGAGCCGAGCACGTCGCGGACGGCGTTCGCGCCGGGGCTACCGTCGAACGACCCACTGTTCGTCCTCGTGATCGGGAGCGACGCGCGCCCGGGCCGCTCCGCCCTGAACGCCCGCGCCGACTCGATCCACATCGTGGGCGTCAACCCGCGCCTGGGGCGCGTCTCGGTCCTGGGGATCCCGCGTGACTCGTGGGTGTCGATCCCCGGCTCGGGGACGAGCAAGATCAACGCGGCGCTGGTCCGCGGCGGACCCGACCTCCTGGTGCGCACCGTCGAGCAGCTCTCGGACATCCACATCGACGCGTTCGTCCTGACGGGCTTCGTCGGGTTCGAACGGCTCATCGACGCGGTCGGTGGGGTCGACATCAAGATCCCATACCCGATCGACGACTCGGCGGCGGGAGCGCACTTCGGCCGCGGCCCCGAACACCTGAACCGCGACGAGGCGCTCGCGTTCTCGCGGGCCCGCCACGACGTCCCGGCCGGCGATTTCAGCCGCTCGTTGAACCAGGGTCGCCTGATGATCGCGGCGCTCGCGACGCTCCGTGAGCAGGTGGCAAGGGGCCGCCTCGACGCCCTCCTCCCGTGGGTTCTCGCCGGGAGCCGTTTCCTCCAGACCGACCTCTCGCTCGGACAGATCCTCGAGCTCTTTCTGGCCGCGCCCGGGTTCGAGCCCGCGCGAACCCGCAACGAGGTCGCGAGCGGGAGCGGCACCACGATCGGTGGACTGAGCGTCGTGGTGCTCGGCGAGCGCGCCCGCGCGCTGTTCCGAGACCTGCGGGGCGATGCCGTGCTCGGAGATTGAGTGGGGGGTTCGCGAGATCCGGGCGCAGCGCCTATCCTCGTCCGGTGATCCAGGCGTTCGCCTCGCCCGCCGCCCTCCGAGGCGGCGACCACGGGTACGCGCTCACGCGCTCGGAAGACGACCTCGCCTGGCTGGCGCGCTCGTTCGTGCGGCACGCCGACCTCGAGGGGGCTCGCGCCCTGTACCTGTCGGAGGGTCCGACGGACGACGTCACGCGGCTGGGGATCGCGCCACCCCGCCATCCGGGCGCCCTGATCGTGGTCGAGGCGGCACCGGTCCTGGCTCCCGGCGGCACCTTCAAGCCCGAGATGTACGTCCGCGCGCTCGAGGCGGCCGTCGACGCCGCGATCAACGACGGCTTCGCCGGCGCGCACGTGTTCGTGGAGGGCGGCTGGAGCCTTCGCCAGGTCCACGGCGTCGATGTCTGGTGGGAGCTCGAGGACATGGCGCACGAGCTCGGCGTCCTGCAGCGAGGCAACACGGCCCTGCTGTGCCAGTTCGCACAGGACCGGTTCCCGCCGCAGGTCATCGAACGCGCGGAACGGGCCCACCCGCTGTCGGTGGCTGCGAGCTCCGCCGGCTTCCCGGCATCGGCCCCGATGCGCGTGCATCGCGAGGGCGACGTCCTGCAGGTTTCGGGCGAGCTCGACCGGGGGACCGCGAGCCTGTTGGCGACGGCATGTCGTGGGAGCGTGGGCACGGTGACGATCGACCTGGGTGAGGTCACCTTCTTCGACGCGGGCGCCCACCGCGCCGTCACCAAGATCGCGAGGAGCTGCAAGCAGGTCCGGCTCCGCCACGCGCCGCCCATCGTGCAGCGCGTCGTGTTCGCCCTCGCCGGCGATGCGGGGTTGGAGATCGAGGTCGACGACGACGCCCTCTCGATGAGGGCCGGGTAGACCGGTCCCGCTCGCACGGAACGCCCGGGGGTTCGCGCACGCGCTGGAGCGGCCGACGCTCGTCGCGCCGGGGCGCGGCGGGACGTCCGGCGCTTCAGGTTCGGATCGGCTGAGCGGCCTCAGCGGGCCACGCACGAGCTCGTGCTCGAGCCATCCAGCCCGTAGGGGCCTGGGACCGAGGTCCCGGAACCGAGGCCCATCGTCCCACCCGAAACGTGCCGGACGACCCCTGGCTGGGACGCGGAGATGGCCGAAGGTATGCGACAACGCGGTGCGGACGAAACGGGCCGCACACAGACAGAAAGGAGGCGAGGGTCATGAAGAAGGCGTTCCCAGTCATCCTCATGGTCATCGGCCTTGCATTCCTGGTGGGCGGCACGTACACGGTCGCCAAGGGCTTCGACGCCCGCAACGAGGTCAGGGCAGAACTGCTCCGCCAGAACATCGTCACCCCCGAGGACGCTGCGATCCCGAACGTCCAGGTCAGGGATGCCACGACGGCCAAGGCGATGGCCGACATCATCGACGTCCACTCGCGCGAGATCACCGGCGGTCGCTCCTACGCCGAGCTCGGCCGCTACATGACTCCGGACGGCGGGGACACGAGCGACGAGGCCCTCGCACTGAAGAACGACCAGGGCGAGCCGGTCGCCAACCCGATCCGTGACGTCATGTTCCAGGCTTCGACCCTCCGCACCAGCCTGTTCACCTCGGTGATGGCCTTCAACATCGCGGACCTGGTCGTCGGACTCGGTCTCGCGATCGCGGTCCTCGGGTTCGCGCTCGGTGGCCTCGGCCTGGTGCTCGCCAGCCTGGCGATCCCCAGCGTCGCCCGCAGGTTCCACGTGCAGCCGGTGGTGGAGCCGCCAGCTGCCTGATCGACCACACGAGACACCACTCCGTGTGGAGGAACGCCCCCGGCGAAGGCCGGGGGCGTTCCCTTCTCCGAAGCCTGAGGGCAAGAGCCGCGGAATAGCCCCGCCGTCCTGTAGGTTCGAGGCAGAGCGATGCCCGCGATCACCGTCGAGGACCCGACCACGCTGGACCGCGTGCCTCCCGTCGGGGAGGGTGCGCGCTCGCGTCGCGTCCGCGGCGTGAGCGCGGCGCCGAGCGGCCTCGAGGGTGAGGGGTTCCCGGTCCGAAGGGCGTTCGCCGGCGTCGACCTGTCCGACCTCGACCCGTTCGTCCACATGGACCAGATGGGCGAGGTGGAGTACGCGCCCGGCGAACCGAAGGGGACCCCGTGGCACCCGCACCGTGGGTTCGAGACCGTCACCTACATCATCGACGGGATCTTCGAGCACCAGGACTCGAACGGTGGCGGCGGGACCATCACCAACGGCGACACCCAATGGATGACCGCCGGCGCCGGGATCCTGCACATCGAACGCCCGCCGGAGCACCTCGTGGTCTCGGGTGGCCTGTTCCACGGGATCCAGCTCTGGGTGAACCTGCCGAAGGCCGAGAAGTGGGCACCGCCCCGGTACCAGGACCTGCGCGCCACCGAGGTCTCGCTGCTCGCATCGCCCGATGCCGGCGCGCTGGTGCGGGTGATCGCCGGGGAGGTCGCGGGCCACCCCGGTCCCGGCCAGACCTACACGCCCATGACGATGCTGCACGCGACCCTCGCGCCCGGCGCGAGGCTCGACCTCCCGTGGCGCGAGGACTTCAACGCGCTCGCGTACGTGCTCGCGGGAGCGGGCTCCGCCGGCATCGAGAAGGTCGGCGTGTCGACCGGTCAGCTGGTGGTGTTCGGGTCCGGGGAGGCCGTCCGCCTTGAGGCGTCGACGGGTCAGGAGTCCCGCTCCCCCGAGCTCGAGGTGCTGCTGCTCGGCGGCCGTCCGATCGGGGAGCCCGTCGCCTGGTACGGCCCGTTCGTGATGAACACGAAGGCGGAGCTGCTCCAGGCGTTCGAGGACTACCAGGCCGGCAGGCTCGGCACGATCCCAGCCGCGCACCACACGCCCGACCACATCATCGAGTCCGCTCCCGACGCCGAGGGCTGAGCCCGTCCGGCGAGGCTGGCCCGAACCCGACTCGCGCTCCCGGCCCGCCGGCGCTAGCGTCCGGTCATCGACGAGCGAAGGAGGGCGCGATGTCGACGTCCGTTCGGAAGGTCCTGGCGCTGCTGTGCGGGCTGGCGCTGTTCGTCGGCGGGGCGGCCACGTCCGCCGCGCTGCGCGAACACGCCTCGAGCGCCGAGCGCGCACCGGTCGAGCTGCCGGCCTTCGGCCGGGCGGTGTTCCTCAGCCACGTGAACGACCCGACCAGGACGCCGCTGTTCCCTGGCGATCCGGCGTTCTCGATCCGCACGGTGTTCACGGTCGCGCACGACGGCTTCTACCTGGAACTCGTGCGCGAAGGCGCACACACGGGCACCCACTACAGCGCACCGTGCCACTTCCATCACGGAGCCCTGTGCATGGACGACCTCTCGCCGTCCGACCTGATCCTGCCCGCGGTCGTGGTCGACGTCCGGGATGAGGTCGCGGACGACCCCGACCACCTCGTCACGGTCGCCGACCTGAAGGCGTGGCAGGACGAGTTCGGCCCGATGCCCTCGGGCGCCGCGGTGCTGCTGCTCACTGGTTGCTCGGACTTCTGGGGCGAGGGCGATCGGAACGGCGAGCCGAACTACTTCAACTGCGGGAGCGGGATGCCCGGCGAGCACCAGCCGGGCTTCTCCCGGAACGCGGTCCGGTGGCTGATCGGCACCGGCGTGCTGGCGAAGACCGGGGCGCTCGGGACGGACACGTTCGGACCCGACCCCTCCTCGGACGCGGCGTTCCTGCCCACGTGGCTCACGCTCCGAAAGCATCGGCTCACGATCGAGAACATGACGAACCTCGACGCGCTGCCGCCCGTCGGCGCGTGGGTCGTGCTGGGGAGCCCGCGCAACGTGAACGGCTCGGGAGCGCCGGGGACGGTGTTCGGCCTGGTCCCGAGCGCCTGACCGGGCGAGGCGATCGCGGGGTCAGACGAGGCAGAGCACGCGGATCGACGGCAGGCCCTCCGCGACGACGCTCCACCGCTCGCCCTCGTCGTCCGAGCGGAAGATCGTGCCGTCGCCGGTGCCGAACGCCGCGACGGGGCCCCGCGCGACGAGCCAGCCGGAGTCGATGTTCCCCTCGAACCACTCGGGCAGCCCGTCGGTGCACTTCACCAGACGGGGTTGCGGTCCGAGCCTGGCGCGGTACACGGCGGCCTGCCCGCCGCGGGGACCGTTCGAGGCCGAGAGCAGGACGTGATCGCCGGCGACGGCGACCGCCCTCGCGTACGTCGAGCGGAGGCCGTCCCGCTGGATCGCCCACGTCGCCCCGCCGTCCCGACTAACCGCGAGCCCGACCGCCCCCGCGGCGAGCACCACGTCCGGATCGCTCGGATGCGCGAGGACCTGGTGCACGTCGGCGTCGATGTCGATCGTCGGCTGCCAGGTGCCGCCGCCGTCGGTGGAGCGCGGGATGCCGCCGACGTGCACGTTCGCGTGGATCCGTCCGGCGAGGTCCATGGCGATCGAACGGACGGCGGGCGGCCCGCCCCAGGGCGTGAACCACGCGTCCCGGCCCTGGGTGGCCTCGAACGGTTCGACGCGGGCGAGCCGGTCACCGTCGAGCCGGAGCAGGTGCGCCTCGTCGGTTCCCGCGAAGAGGCCACCGGGGGTCCTCACGAGGCAGGTGAGCATCGGGCCATCGCTTGACGCGACGTCCGTCCAGGTCCCGGAGGGATCACGGACGACGACGGTGCGTCGATCCGCGATCGCCCACAGCTCGCTCGCGAACGGATGGAGCGCGATCGCGGCTCGCGATCCGAACGAAGCATCGGTTCCGGAGCCGTCGCCAGTCAGCTGGGACACGCCGGCGTCGGTCCCGATCAGTAGGGCGGTGGACGGTTCGAACATCGCGACCGCGCCTCCTCCTCCGTTCCGAGGCTAGCGCGCTCGGCGCGTCCCGGTGCTCGAGCTACTCCGCGTCGCGGTGCCGTCGGTCGGTCTCGCGCGCGATCCGTGCCGCGTCCCCGGCGATCTTCTGCACCACCGTGAAGCGCCCTCCCTCGGACACCAGCTGATCGACCTCGGGGTTCTCGTGGTCGGTCGCGATCGCGAACCGCGTGGGGTATCCACGCACCGCCTCGTACTCGGGACCCGTCAGGCCGATCCGCGCCGAGCAGCCGGAGTCGCTGCACTCGCAGACGTACCACTCGATCGCCTCGTGTTCGAGTGCGACGGCACCCCGCGTCTCAACGATCCACTCGTTCCGGTCGCGCGAAAGGGATTCATTGCGCACCTCTCGGTCCCGCCACTCGCTCATACGCTCACCAGCTCGGCCATCGGGAGGCCGTGGTCTCGAGCTCGAGGATCTTCCGAACGCCATCCTCGATGCGGAGCCGCCCGCCTCGGTTCGCCACGCGCTGTTCGCAACCGATCACCCCGAGCCACCCGTTCCCGTCGACGAACGTGAGCCCCTCGATATGGAGGACGACGTCTCGTGACCCGGCGTTGGCCACGGCCCGGTCGAGGGCGGGTACCGAGGTGGCGTCCAGCCAGCCGAAGAGCAGGACCTGCAGGGAGTCGTTCGACTCCTCGACGGACACCGACAAGGTCTCGGAGGGAACCCGCACGCTGCCTCCTGTTCCTGGAGGTAAGACCTCCGTCAGGGAGCGTGGCTCTGGGCTCCGGTGTGCGCCGAGCATCGCGCAACGCGGCCGGACTCTTGGGGTCGCACCTTGACGGTACGCCTCAACCGGTACCACAGGCAATGCCTCGGTGGCACTGGCAGGCACGAACCGCGCTGCGCTACGCTCGAGCTGTTGGAAAAGACCGCCAAGAACGATGAAGGGGACCCCGAGCGGCTCCGGATCCTCGTCTCGGACGGGGAGGATCACCGGCTCCACGAGGTGATGCGAACCGTGACCGAGCTCGGACACGAGGTGGTGGGCCGAACCACCCTCGGGGAGGTCGCCGAGGCCTCGGCCTCCGTGCACCCCGACGCCGCGATCGTCATCGTCGGCGAGAGCTCCGAGCGGGCGCTCGAGTTGATCGGCCGCACCGTCACGCAGGCGTCGTGCCCGGTGATCGCGATCCTCGATGTGGAGGACGAGGCGTTCATCCGCGCCGCCGCCAAGCGAGGGATCTTCGCGTACATCACGCTCGGCCGGGACGCCTCGGCGCTGCAGAGCTCGCTCGACGTCGTCCTGTCCCGGTTCGCCGAGTACCAGGGCCTGGAGGGCGCGTTCGCGCGCCGGGCGATCACCGAGCGGGCCAAGGGCATCCTGATGGAGCGGCACGCGCTCGACGAGCGGCGGGCGTTCGAGATGCTGCGCGACGAGGCCCGCCGGTCCAACCGCAAGATCGTGGACGTCGCCGAGGCGGTGGCGCTGAGCGTCAACCTCCTCCCGAGATCGCCGCTCGAGTAGCAGGGGTCGCGATGTCCGACAGGAACAGCGGCATCATCGAGGAGTTCCGAGCCCACGGTGGCAAGGTGGGCGGCTACTTCGAGGGCGCGACGATGCTCCTGCTGCACACGAGGGGCGTGAAGAGCGGGCTCCCCCGGCTTAAGCCCTTGGCCTACCTGCCCGACGGCGGCCGGTTCGTGGTCTTCGGGACGATGGGCGGGGCACCGACGGACCCCCTGTGGGTTCGGAACGTCCTGGCGGATCCCGACCCATCGGTCGAGGTGGGGACCGAGCATGGGATCAGGACGATCCCGGTCCGAGCGAAGCAGATCACCGGCTCGGAGGCGGACGAGCTCTACGCGCGGCAGGTCGAACGCCGGCCAGGGTTCGCCGAGTACAAGCGGAAGACCGATCGCGAGATCCCCGTGATCGCGCACGAGCCCGTGGGCTGAGAGGGGGCGGTACTCGAGGCGTTGGCCCCAAGCGAGGGTCGATGTCGGCACCGACACCGGGACCAGCCGGAAGATCCGGCCCACCCGGGTTCAAGAGACGGGCTGGCCGGACCGACAACGGTGGTGTGAGCTCGAGCACCAACTCCTGGGTCAAGATCGACGAACCGCTCGGCGGGCGCCGGAGGAGGGCTCGTGACCTCCGCTCCTCCAGGCTCGTCCGAGGGCTGGTGGAACTGGCGTTGTGGAAGCGGTCGCGCCTGCCTACCCCGGTTCCTGCCACCCGATCGCGACGACCCGCACCGGTTCCGAAAGGCCCTTGAGCGACACCTCGCGCTCGTCGCCCACCTCGAACGGGATCGTCGCGCCTTCGATCGACGAGACCGTCGCCAAGATCTCACCTCCCTCCGCGATCGCCCCGACGCGCGCCGCCTCGTGCACGCCGAGACCCGCGTAGTCGTCGACGATCATCGTCGCCTCGGCCGAGTGCAGGCCGATCCGCACCTGCGGCGCGAACCCGTGTTTGCGCCGGTGCTCGGCCAGCCGTCGTTGGATCGCGACCGCGCAGCTCGCCGCCGTGGCCGCGTCGGGGAACGACGCGAAGAACCCGTCGCCGGTGGTGTGCACGACCTCGCCACGGTGTGAGGCGATCTGCGTTCGGAGCGTGTCGTCGTGCCAGCGCAGGACGTCCTCCCACGCCTCATCGCCGATCGTCTGGATCAGGTCGGTCGACCCGACGATGTCCGTGAACACGAACGTCCGCACGACGCGACGTCCGGCGTCCCGCCCGTCACCCGCGCTGATCATCGCGTCGCAGCGATCGACCTCGAGACCAGCGCCGAGGCGTTCGAACGCATCCCTCGCGGCTCGGAGCTCGAGGAGCGCCGACGCCTCGTCGCCGCCAGCGCGGTAGGCCACCGCGAGCCAGCGACGGGCCTGCGCGGCCTCGAACGGCGCGTCCGCCTCGCCCCAGCGACGCACGGCCTTGCGGAGCTCGGCGATCGCGGCGGCGGCGTTCTCCTCGTAGGTGAGCACGGCGCCGAGCGCCTGATGCGCCGCCGCGTGCAGCATCGGCGCGTCGATCGCCGACGCGGCCTCAGCGAGCTCCTCCGCCGCCTCGCGCGCGTCGGCGACGTCGTACGCCGACAGGGCGATCTCCACGCGTGCCGGCAACAGGCGCGCGCGGTCGACGGGGATCATCGTGTCCTCCAGCGCCGTGCCGATCGAGGCGCGGGCGGCATCGATCCGTCCGCGGGCCAAACGCAGCAGCGCCATCCCGGGTTGCGGCTCGTGCCCGAGCTGGTGGGCCCGCTCGAACGCCTCCTCGGCGCCGTCGAGGTTCCCGCGGTGGAGCCGCACCTCGCCGAGCTCGTAGGCGCCCGCCCCCGCCTGTGGAGCCCGGCCGAACGCCTCGAGCTCGACGAGCGCCTTGCTGGCCTCCTCCTCGGCCTCCGCGTATGCGCCGCGGAGCCGCATGATCTCGGCCCGGTTCACGCGGCAGACGCCCGGGAACCCCGTGATCGCCTCGCGTTCGCACCAACGCGTGGCCGCCTCGGTCCACTCCGCCGCCCGCCGGTAGTCGGCGACGCTACGACAGATCCCGATCGTGAGGCAGTAGATGTTCCCGGCGATGTACGGCGTGAGCTCGCCGCCGACGGCCGCCAACGTCGCCTCGTCGACCAGGGACAGCCCCTCCTCGATCTGGGCGTGCATGACCAAGATCGCGCCCTGCAGGGCCAGCCCGAACGCCTCGAGGTCCGGATCGCCGAGCCGGGTGCCGATCTCGTGGGCCGCGATCGCGTGCCGCTCTCCCTCCTCCATCTCGCCGCGTTCGAAGCTCGCCCGTACGAGGCAGAGCTCGAGCCATCCCTGCTCGAAGCTCTCCGGTTGGTCGGCGAGCAGCCGGGACGCGCGCTGGAGCCAGCCGTTCCACAATGCCGAATCCAGCCGGTCGGCGTACTCCATCGCGAGCCGGAGCGCCACCCCGGCGGCACGGCGCGGCTCGCCCGCCGCCGAGAACGCCGCGTAGGCACGCTCGAACGCCTCGATGCTCTCGGTCGGATGCGCGCTCCACCAGGCAGCCTCCGCGAGCCGTTCGAGGTCCTCCGCGGACAGGCCCCCCCGGTCGGCGATGGATGCGAGTGCCTCGTACGCCTCCTGCCAGGCGTGCTGATCGAGGGCGTGGCGTGCACGTTCGAGCGTCGTGGTGTCCGTCACGAGAGGCGCCTTGGCACGATGATGGCACACGTCGAGACCCGCGAAGGAGGAGCCATGTCGTACGACGCTATCGCGGACGCGGCGGCCGCCGTCGCCATCCAGGACGGATCCGTCGTCTCCAAGGTGATCCATCGGGACGAGGACCTCGATGTGACCGTGTTCGGCTTCGACGCCGGCGAAGGGCTCACCGAACATCGCGCCTCTCGTGCCGCGACCGTCCAGGTGCTGACGGGGAGGCTGCGCCTCACGGTCGACGGCGACGAGCTCGATGCGGACCCGGGGTTCTGGCTCCACATGACGACCGGCACGCCGCACGCCCTCGTCGCCACCGAACCGACGCTGATGCTCCTGACGCTCCTGCGGCCGGACGTTCCGCCGCGCGGGTCGGGCCGAGGCCAGACAGGGGATCGGCCCCCCGTCGACCGGTGCTCTACACTGCCGACGTCGTTCGGGCGCGAGGAGGGAACGGAGCCGATGGGCGACCGACCGCGCCGGCACGACGAGATCAAAGGGGCGACCGTCCTGCTCACGGGATGGACCGAGGGTCGCGAGCGCGAGATCGCCGACGCGCTCGGCCGGATCTCCACCAAGCAGATCGACCTGGACGACGTCGAGCTCCCCTTCGCGGCCCTGCCGAAGGCCTCGCTCGAGAAGGCCGAGGCGGCAGCCGCACTGTTGGTCGAGGCCGGGGGCTCGGTCGATCTCGAGGACGCCTGGGTCACGCGGGACGGCCCGAGACCCGTCGACGCGCGCCCCACCTGCCCCTTCTGCGGCTCGACCAAGACGCAGCCCTACACGCACGCCGGACCCGCCGCCCGAACCTCGATGAAGTGCACGACGTGCGGGCAGCGGTTCCGCGTGACGGCGGCCCGCTAGGCAGGAGCTCCGAGGAACAGCTCAGCCACCAGACCGGGAGATCAGGCCCCGGACCCCGTGGGGGGTGATCGGGATGGATCGAACGGACCCCGGGCGGCCGATCGCATCGTCCACCGCCGAAGCGATCGCCGCGCCGCACCCCGTCACACCCCCCTCCCCTGCACCCCGGACGCCGAGCGCGTTGCTCTCCGCGGGCCAGTCCTCGCAGATCAGCACGCCGATCGCAGGGACCTCGTTCGCCGTCGGCACCAGGTAGTCCGCCAGCGTCGTCGCGAGCGGCTGACCGTCGTCGTCGTAGCGGAACTCCTCCAGGAGCGCACCGGCGATGCCTTGCGCGGCGCCACCCACGAGCTGTCCCTCGACCAGCGCCGGGATCACCGCGCGGCCGACCTCGTAGCCGATGAAGTACCGCAGGATCCGGACGCCGCCGGAACCGGGGTCGATCTCGACCTGCGCCAGATGGACCCCGTACGGATAGGTCATCCGGTCGATCTCGAAGGTCTCCCGAGCCGAGAGCCCCGCGCCCGAGCGGGTCGCGAGCTCGGCGAACGAGACGGCCCGCTCCGGGGACCCGACGGCCTCGAACCGCCCACCCGCGAGCCGGAGATCCGCCGGGTCGACCTCGAGCGCCTCGGCCGCGACCTCGCGCGCGAGCTCGACGACCCGATCGGCGGCGCCGGCCACCGCGTTGCCGGCCAGGACGGTCGACCGGCTCGCCCACGATCCCACGCCCTCGGGGACCAGGTCCGTATCACCCAGCACGACCGTGAGGTCGTCGGTCTCCACGCCGAGCCGTTCCGCGGCGATCGTGGCCAGGACGGTCTCGACGCCCTGGCCGAGCGACGTGGCCCCCGCGGTCACGCGGATCTCGCCGTTCGGCAGCAGGTCGACGCCAGCGTGCTCGAGCGGTCCGAGCCCGCTCTTCTCCATGAAGACGGCGGCGCCGGTCCCCACCGAGCGGCCATGCGATCGAAGAAGCGCGGACTCGGCTCGCCAGTCCTCGAACCGGGCCTCGGCGAGCGTGCGATCGAGCAGGCCGCGGACGTCGCCGGCATCGATGGTCATCTCGGTCCCGATGGCCGAGAGCTCCCGCCGCAGCGGGAGCTCCTTGGGCGTGAGGAGGTTGCGCCGCCGCAGCTCGAGCGGATCGAGCCCGAGTTCGCCCGCGGCGAGGTCCAGGAGACGCTCGCGCGCGAACGTGCCCTCGTAGCGACCGGGGCCGCGATAGGTCCCGCACGGCGTCCGGTCGGTGAGCACGACGTGCGCGGTGCCCAGGTAGGCGGGGACCCGGTACGGCCCGGGCAGCATGCTGAGCGTCAGGTCCGCCACCAGGACCCCGTGCGTCCGGACGTACGCGCCGCTGTCGTGCCACACCTCGTCGGCGAGCGCGAGCAGCCGATGGTCCGCGTCGAAGGCGGCCTCGATGCGGTGGATCTGCTGGCGCGAATGGTTCGTCGCCACCAGGTGCTCGGAACGGTCCTCGATCCACTTGACCGGTCGGCCCGTCCGCAGAGCGAGCCACGGGACCAGGAAGTCCTCCGGGTAGAACTCGCCACGCACACCGAAGCCCCCGCCCGCGTCGGCCGTGTGCAGTCGGATCCGTTCCAGGGCGATCCCGAGCATCGAGGCGAGCACCCGGCGGTTGAAGTGCGGGACCTTGGTCGTTCCCCAGAGCTCGAGCCGCCCGTCGATCGGCGCGGCGAGCAGCCCGCGCGTCTCGAGCGGCACGCCCGAGTGGCGACCGATGGTGAGCTCGGCCCGCGTGACGTGGGCCGCGCGCGCGAAGGCGGCCTCGACGTCGCCGTAGCCCATCTCGAGCTCGGCGGCGCGGTTGTCGAACCCCTCGAAAAGGGCCGGCGCCCCGGGCTCGAGCGCGGTCCGGAGATCGGCCACGGCCGGGAGCTCCTCATAGCCGATCGCCACAAGCTCCGCCGCGTCCTCCGCCGCGTACGGGTCCTCGGCCAGGACCGCCGCGATGGGTTCGCCGACGTAGCGGACGCGCTCGCGCGCGAGGACCGGCTGCAGGTACGGGTCGAGCGGCTGGTCGACGACCTGGACCCGCACCGGGATCGGGCCGACATCGGGCAGGTCGGCCGACGTGACGACGTCGTGCACGCCCCGCGCCGCGCGGGCCGCGCTCGTGTCCACGTCGCGGACGATCGCGTGGGCCACCTGCGAGCGGACCACGCGGAGCCACAGCTGTCCGGAGAGATCGACGTCGTCGACGAAGCGCCCGACGCCGGTCAGCAGGCGACCGTCCTCGACCCGGAGCGGTCGCCCGGCGGCCGTCACGGCCTGGCGGCCGGGTCGGCGAGCGCGTCGGCGGCCGTTCGGACGGCGCGCAGGATGTTCTGGTAGCCCGTGCACCGGCACAGGTTGGACGCCATCGCCTCGCGGATCTCCTCGTCCGACGGGGAGGGGTGATCGCGCAGGAACGCGGTCGCGAGCATCAGGAACCCGGGCGTGCAGAACCCACACTGGAGCGCGTGGCTGGACGAGAAGATCTCCTGGAGCGGCGACAGGTGCTCCTGGTCGCCCAGACCCTCCACCGTCCGCACGTCCGCGCCGTCGGCCTGGACGCCGAACACCAGGCACGACCGAACCGGCTCGCCGTCGAGCAGCACCGTGCACGAGCCGCACACACCCTGCTCGCACCCGACGTGCGTCCCCGTGTAGCCGAGGTCGTGGCGGAGCACGTCCACGAGCGTTCGGCGCGGCTCGACCTCCACCTCGTGATCGCTCCCGTTGACGGTGAGGGCGACCCGGTGTCGCTCGTTCACGGCGACCCCCCCACCGCGGCGTCCGCGCCATCGCGCATCGCGGCGAGCAGCCGTTCCGGCGTGATCGGCAGCTGGTCGACCTCCACGCCGAGGTGGGCGAGCGCATCGGACACCGCGTTCGCGAGCGCCGCCGGTGCGCCGATCATGCCGCCCTCGCCCATCCCCTTCGCCCCGGTCTCCGAATGCGCCGACGGCGTCTGGAGGTGCAGGATCTCGATGCGCGGGACCTCGGACGCGGTTGGGACGAGGTAGTCGGCGAACGTCCCCGAGAGCGGCTGCGCGTGATCGTCGTACGCGAGCCGTTCGTACAGGGCCGCCGCCACGCCCTGCGCGACGCCGCCGTGCACCTGCCCCTCGACGATCATCGGGTTGATCACGAACCCGCAATCCTCGACGACGACGTACCGGCGGATCCAGACGGCGCCGGTGGAAGGGTCCACCTCGACCTCGGCGCCGTGGGTCGCGTTGGAGAACGTGCCCGGCGGATCGAACGTTGCCCGGACCTCCAGCCCGGGTTCGGAGCCGTCCGGGAGCCGGTGCGCCGCATGGTGCGCCACGCGCGCGACCTCGGCAACGGTCACCGACCGGCCGGGCGCCCCGCGCACCGAGACCGCGCCGCCGGCCAGCTCGACGTCGTCGGTCGAGACCTCCAGGAGGTGCGCCCCGATCCGCGCGATCCGTTCGGCGAGCATCGCGCCGCCCCGCTTCACCGCCCCGCCACCGATCGCGATCGAGCGGCTCGCGAAGGTCCCCCACCCGAACGGTGTCGCGTCGGTGTCGCCCTGCACGACCCGCACGTCCTGCGGTCGCAGGCCGAGCTCATCGGCCGCGATCTGCGCGAACGTGGTCTCGTGCCCCTGGCCGTGGGAGAGCGTGCCGACGGCCACGGTCACGCCGCCGGAGGCGTCCATGCGCAGGTGCGCGCTCTCGAACCCCGGCGTGACCGCCATCCTGCGCGACGCGAACGCCGGTGTCCCGTAGGCGGTCCGCTCGGAGAAGCAGGAGAACCCGAGCCCGATCAGCCGCCCGTCCTCACGCGCGTCGCGCTGCCGCGCGCCCCAGGAGCCGTGACCGAGCTCGGCCGCGCATCGCTCCAGCGACTCGCGGTAGCTGCCCTCGTCGACCACCAGACCCGAGGCGCTCCGGTAGGGGAACTCACCGGGCGCGATCAGGTTCCGCATCCGGATCTGCACCGGGTCCAGGCCGAGCCGCCGCGCCGCCAGATCCATGACGCGTTCCATCACGAACGTGATCTGCGGGCGCGAGACCCCCCGGTAGGGGGCGATCGGCGGCTTGTTGGTGGCCACGGCGCGGGCGCGGGCGCGGTACCGGGTGAGCCGGTAGGGCCCGGGGAGCTCGGTCGCCGCCATGAGCGGCTCGACGCCGCAGGTGAACGGGTAGCAGCTATAGGCCCCCACGTCGCACGCGATGTCGGCCTCGAGGCCGAGCAGCACCCCGTCCGCATCGAATCCCGCGCGGACGGCGTGGCGCTGCTCGTGGCCGTGGAAGCTCGCGGTGAGGTTCTCGAACCGGTCCTCGATCCACTTCACCGGGCGACGCAGCCGGGCCGCCGCCGCCGCGACCAGGACCTCCTCGCGGCCGACCACGCACTTCAGGCCGAACCCGCCGCCGACGTCGGGGGTGATGACGCGCACCGCGTGTTCGGGCAGGCCGAGCAGGTCGGCGATCGTGGTCCGGACCAGGTGCGGGATCTGGTGCGAGACGTGCACGATCAGCCGGCGTTCGCGTTCGTCCCACTCGGCCATGCATGCGCGTGTCTCGATGGGCGCCGCGGTCAGCCGCCCGCTCGTGAACGTCGCGTCGACCACGACGGCGGCCGCGTCCAGGGCGGCATCCAGCTCCGCATGGTCGACCATCGCGGCGTCCAGCAGCAGGTTCCCCGTCGCCCGAGCGTGCACGAGGGGCGCACCCTCGGCCGTCGCTTCCTCGATCGAGGAGACGGCGTCACCCGGGGCGTAGTCCACGTCGACGGCCTCGGCGCCGTCCTCGGCCGCGTACCGCGATGCGGCCAGCACCATCGCCACGGGCTCGCCCGCGAACCGCACGACCTCTCGCGCGAGCAGCGGCATCTCGGTCACCACGAAGTCGTCGCGTTCGAGGACCGGACGCAGGCCGGGGAGCTCGAGGCCGGTCGCATCGAACACCTCCTCCACGCCGGGGACCATCCGCGCCGGGTCGGCGTCGATCGACCCGATCCGCGCCGCCGCGAACGGCGACCGCGCGAACGCGGCGTGCAGCAGCCCGGCCGGGGCGAGATCGTCGACGAACCGCGACGCGCCGGTGAGCAGCCGCGGATCCTCCACCCGGCGGACCGGCGTCCCGGACCACCGGGTGGCGACCACCCCGTCAGCCATCGGCGTTCACCGCGTCCGCGAGCGCGCGCTCGACGAGCACCGACGCCAGCTGCTTGCGATAGTCGGAACCGCCGTGGATGTCGGACGGGGGTCGCAGCCCCGCGGCCGCGGCGCGTCCGGCCTCGGCGAACGTCGCCTCGGTGGGCGACCCACCGGCCAGCAG
>JBAVEY010000167.1:0-15216 GCA_049587975.1 Actinomycetota bacterium
GCGATCCGCATCATCGACCGCGCACGCGCTGAAGCGGACAGGATCCGTAAGGAAGCAGAGACGCGGGCCGCCGAGGCAGATCGTCTCTACCGCGGGATCGCCGACGATCTCGAACGGGCGCAGGAGATCCTCGGCGGGGCTATCGACAGGGTCGGCGCCGACGTCAGGGAGCCGACGGCTTCTGAATACGACGACCTCATGCCGTACCTTCCCGGCGAGGCCGCGGCGCAGTTGAAGCCCTCCTAGTCCTCGCCCCGGGCCAGCCGAACCAGCCTTTGACCCGGCCGTTGTCGCTCATCCACGCCCGTAACCAAGCTCAGTCGGCGGGTGATCGAGGCCTTCGAGAGGCGGTTCCACTTCTCGATGCTGGCAGTCGGCCCAGTCGAGGTAGGCCCGCATCAGCTCCTTGTAGGCGAGCGGTGGAGGTCCGCTCTGGCGACGCAGCACCTTCTCTCGGCGCATCTTCCAGCCAGCCGTACAGCGGGCGGATCTCGCACCGCTGAGGATCCGATCTGCGACACACCGCAGCCTCACTCGCGATCTCGGCCGGGGCGCACCCGAAGCAGATCCAGGCGCTCCTCGGCCACAGCTCGATCACGACGACGCTGGACAGATACGGCCACCTGCTCCCCTGCATGGACGAAGCACTCGCCGAGAAGATGGACGGGGTCGGACGGGCCGCGCTAGGGACGCGATGACGCGCATCCGATGGGGGCGTGTCCTGGAGCACGCGGCTGAGATCGTCGAGAGCTACGACACGGGCGTGACGTTGCAGCAGCTGTTCTTTGGTTCGGACCCGGACGATCGGGTTGCCGGTTCCGAGCGATCGACCGCTGCGTCGCTCACCCGCCGACGGAGGCGAGCGAAGGTTCAGAGTCGCGGCAGCGTGATCACGCCGATGAGCGCGAAGATCATCAGCGCTCCGGCCAGCATGGTCGCCGCGAGCCGCACGGCGCGATAGGTGAAGCGCTGCGATATCGCAACGAGGAAGAGCACCGTCGCGAACAGGACCGTCAGTCGAACATACCGATCAGCGGTCTCGCGCGCCTCGGTGCCCCTCACGGAGGCCTCGGTTGCTCGCTCGTTGAGATCGGCCGCATGCTCGATCTGCTGGTTGTGGTACTCGGGCATGAAGCTCGGACCAGGCGGCGCGTCGGGGTTGGAGAACGGCCTGGTTTGGAGCCACGCGTCGAAGGCGACCCGGAACTCGGGAGAGAATCGATCGACGTAGAGGTCCGCGATCCGATCCTGCCCTTGCGCGCGGGCCTCGATCCACGTGTTGAACGTCGTGATGTCGAGCAGGCGCTGCTGCCCGCCGAGCGTCGCGGACAGTCCGGCCTCGACCCGCATCCGCGTTGCCTCGTGATACAGGAAGGCCTGGCGACCGTCCCACCTCGCCGCCTGGTACCCACTCCAGGCCGTGGCGACCGCCACGATCGCCAGGATCACGACCTCGACGATCTCGCCGACCTCCCTTCGCCGGCGCCCCTCCGCAGACGCATGCTCGCCACGCTCGCCCAGGGCGTAAGCGGCCTCGATGTTCATCTCCTCGGGCATCGAAGCGGCATGATGGCACGGACGTCCGCGTGCTCGCGGATGGCCTCGGCCATTGAGCGGCCACTTCATCTACGGTCCTGGCCCGGCGCGCAACGACGACCACAGCCTTGCGGTCTACGAAGCGAGGGGCTTCATGTATCGCTTCCGAGGGGATCCTTCACGTCATCCCCCGGCCGTTTGCTGACGAGAATGCACCGACCCGCGCATGGGGTAGGCAGGGGTCAGGCACGACCCGCTATCCAGCGGGGGCATGAGCGCGGGGGCTGGCCGATCCAGCGAGGATGCGGCCAAGGTTGACGCGATGGGCGAGGAGAACGGGGAAGCTTTCAGCGGATCACCGTCCGTCCTCTTGCTCCTCCGCCTTGCGGCGCTCGCGGGCCTCGCGGCGCATCTCATCGACGATGTGGTCACCGCGGGCGAGCGTCTCCTCCGCTTCGAGGATCTGGGAGATGTAGAGCCGGATGCCCCGACGGGCGACCCATGCCAGGGGGCGCTCCATGTCCTCCGCGATCGCCTGGAGCGCGCGTAGATCCCGCTGGCTCAGCTGGACCATCAGCCGCTCCGTCAGCCGTTCCTCCTGGTCTGCCATGAGATTACCTTACTACCGTCGCAGACCCTTTGCACCCCTCCCCCAACCTTGATAGTCTCTTCGTTGAGAAGCGCTACAGAGCGCAGCGCAGGAGGGGTGGGAAGTCACCATGGGCATGATCAGACGGATCGCGCTGGCGGTCGTTCTCACGGGCGCCGTCATCGGGATCGCGGCACTGCAACAGGCTGAGGGTTTGAGCATGCCTTGGTGGGGCTGGGCTCTCGTGGGGTGGACCGGGTTGTCGTTTGTGCTGGGTCTACTCATCGGGCGGTGGCTGAAGTCCGTCCCGCCGACCGAGGAGGAGCGGGCCTGGCGTTTCGTACACGAGTTCGTCGATCGGTACGGCGTTGCCGATCGCCACCCAGGGCGTCTCCGACCCGTCGGTGTACGGCACCCCGCCGTTCACGACGTTGGGAGTATCAGCAGAGGGTTCACGGTGGGGAAGGAGATGGCGTTGGAGGACTTGGCAAGGTGTCCCGTGTGTGATCAAGAGCTCCCGTTACTTGGACCCGATGGCGTGATGGTTCACTTACTCGCGATCCACCCCGACACCACCGAGGCTCGTTGGGTCATGAACGAGGTAGGTATACATACGGCACCGTTCCGGCTGATTGCGCTTCGGTACCAGAGTGTGTCACGCAGTGAACGAGAGATATCACCCCGAGTCAACAGGCGGTGGCCGCGAGCCCCGAGCGGTCCATCCCGCCGCTCTTACGTCACAGGGACGCCGGCGGAGGCTGGCGCTGAGGGCGCGGCGGCCCCTGGCCTCTGGAGGCCGGCGTCGGGGAGATCGCCGCGGCTATGAAGTCGTCGACCTCGCCGCCATGGAACGTGACGTTCCGCTCGCCGAGCCGCTCGAGACCTTCGGATCCGTTCGTCCACGGCGATCCGCATCACGCCGCACCTCCGTTCAGGTCGTGGGCGACCTTCTCGGCTGTCCAGATGCTAGGTCCGTGCGCTCGATCCACCCGCACTCCTCACATCCGTAGTACGGTCGTTCTCCTCCAAGTACAAGGTGAGACGTTCGAAGGGAGCGCTGCACTCGGGCACCCAAGCCTCGGCCTGGGTCGCTCATGGCTCCTCCCTCAGGACGCGATCGATGAGAACGACCGTCCATGTGGCCTCGCCGTTCGGTGTCGGGACGCCGATCTCGTTCAACTCGAACGCCACCGCGAAGCGAGCTTGAACGTGGAGATCGGTTCATCGGGCTCGACGACATCACGGATGTCAGCGAGTAGAAGGACGCCGTAGGACTCGTTCTCTAGGTCCCCAGAGTGCAGCTCGGCGGCCCCGGCGCGTGCGAGCGCTGGCCAGTCACCACCAGCCGCGTCGGCGATCGCGCGCTGATCAGTTTCGGGGAGCCAAAGATCGACTGGGGGTCTCGTCCCGTCCCGCTCCATCCGCTCGTTGTGGAGGTCCTGCGGGAGCATCGTCGAGAGCAGGCGACTCGCCGACTCGCCATCGGTCCGGGGTGGCGTGAAACGCTCCCAGAGGCGGGGGGCATCGTGTTCGACAACGGGGACGGCTCCCCTATCCATCCTGCTCGCTTGTCCCTCTACTTCCGCCGTCTGACCAAGCGCCTCGGGATGCCGAGGATGCATCTGCATGACCTGCGTCACTACGCAGCGAGCACCGCGCTGAGAGCGGGCGGTGGTCGACCTCACCGTTTCGCGGATGCACGTGGCTGAGGAACTCGGTGGAGAGGAGGGCCACGTGTTCGACCCCGAACCCGGACTAGGGCGCCACGCAAGCACGGCCGGTAGAAGCAGGCGGTAGAACCGGAAAGAACGAAGGGGACCGGGCGACCGGTCCCCTTCCGTTTTCGCAAGTGGTTGCTGGTGGAGGTGAGGGGATTTGAACCCCTGACCCCTGCCGTGCGAAGGCAGTGCTCTACCGGACTGAGCTACACCCCCGGGATGCGACCCAGCGTAGCAGAGGGTCTCGCGCCGACGTCGAACTGCTGCTGGATCGTCTCCTTGCGGATCGCGAACGGCCACTTCAGTCCTGCTTGCCGAGCACCTCGCGCGCGTGGCGGTCCAGGGCATCGTGGAGGTCCTGCGACACGTGCGCCACGGCGAGGTCGCCCCTCGTCTTCTCGATCAGGCTGCGTGCGACATCGGTCGACCGACGCAGGTTGCCGGTGATCGCGTCGGGGTAATCGATCGTGACCAGGACCGCGTACATGTCCTCCATCGCCGACAGGACCGCGTCGCCGTCGCCGACGCGCCGCTCGCGCAGGAGATCCAGGACCCGCCGGCGCGCCTCGCCGATCGCCTCGGCCATCCCGTTCAGGTACGGGGCGTCCTCGACGCCGAGCGCGTCGGGCGTCGGGACCTCGCTCGCGCCGTCCACGACCGCCTCGGTGAGCCGCGCCTCCGCGTACTCCTTCTGCGCGTCCTGCAGGTAGCCCGCGAACCGGATGTCGGGGTGGTCGACCACCGCCGCGAGCCCCTCGTCGATCGCGGTTCGCGCCTCGTCCATCAACCGGTGCGCGAGATCGAACTCGCCGCGATGGATCGCCCGGATCGCGTTCGCGCAGGAGCGGATCGCTCGTCGCGACGCGGGGAGGGCGCGTTCGCGAGCCTCCACGCGCGCGTCGAAGCGCCGTCGAACCTGTGCGGAGACGCCGTCCAGATCCACGGCGGGAACTCAGACGCTGGCCGGGTCGACCTCGGCCGCGGGCCTGACGACGATGTTCACGAGGTCGTCGCCGAGCGCGGGCAGTCCGTTGAACGAGCGGCGAGCGATGCGATTCGATGCGTCCGCCGCGTACCGCTGCCGGGCCGGTCGTGATGGAGCCGCGCCGGCGTCCTCGTGCGGCTGCACGGGATCGCGGGCGGCATCGGATCTGGTCTTCATCAACAGCAGCGCCCACACGTAGCCACCCAGCAACACGATCAGGAAGGCGGTCGCGTACCACATCGCCCGCAGCGGCGGCACCAGTCCGATGAACGCCGAAAGGGCAACGCTCTCGATCAGGACCATGAGCACGCGGCGCCGGCGTTCGCGAGCGCGCGCCTGCGCGCGCGCCCGGCGTCCGATGAATGTCGTCCCCTTGCGGGGCGTGACGATCCACCGACCCTGGGATCCCGTCTCCGCCAGCATGTCCATGTTCCGCTCGAAGTCCTTCATGGTCTTGTCCGTCCTGTTTCCCGAGGAACCCCTCCACGAGGGACGGAGGAACGCGGCCCACATGATGACCAACGCCACCAGCGACAGCCAACCCACCGAGCCAACCCCCGTGTCTTCGGATCCCCGGTCCGCCACAAGACGTTGGGCTGGGTCTGGAAGCTAGCACCGAGGCTAGGGGGCTACAAACACATCGCGCAAGTTGCTTCGAAGGTCATCGAGTCGACTTCATCGCGACGATGACGTGCGTGGCGTTCATTCCGCCGTGTAGTGACCGCTCTTGCCGCCGCGCTTCTCGAGCAGGCGGAGCCCGTCGATCCGCGCGGTGCGGTCGAACGCCTTGGCCGTGTCGTACAGGCTGAGCGCCGCGACCGCGGCCGCGGTGAGCGCCTCCATCTCGACGCCGGTGCGGTCGTGGGCGCGCACCGTGGTTCGTACGCGGATCGCCCCGGTGCGCTCGTCCGGCTCCACGAGCACCTCGGCGCCGGTCACCGCGACCGGGTGGCAGAACGGCAGGAGGTCGGGCGTGCGCTTCACACCCATCACGCCCGCGACCCGAGCCGCCTCGAGCGGGTTGCCCTTCTGCGTGCCCTCGACGAGCCGCGAGCAGGCCTCCGGCGACATCGACACGACGCATTCGGCCACGGCCTCGCGATCGGTCACCTGCTTGCCGCCGACCTCGACGATGCGCGCCACGTGTTCGGTGGACACCCCGGTCAGTCCTCCATCGAGCGGAACAGCATGACCTTCACCTGGCTCCCGGCGGAGGCGGTCTCGGTTCCCTGCGGCACGATCGCGAGGCCGTTGGCCTTGGCCACGGTCGCGATCAGGTTCGAGCCGCGCCCGCCCGTCGGCGTGGCGATCCAGCCGTCCTTGGTCCGCCGGACGCGGACCCGCGCGAACTGGGTCTTACCGACCGGGCCCGTGACGTCCTCGTCGAGTCGGGCGGGCACCTCGGGCCGGAAGAGCTGGCGGCGTCCCATCATCTTCATGAGCGCCGGACGGATGAACACCTCGAAGCTCACGAAGACGCTCACGGGGTTACCCGGAAGGCCGAAGTACGGCTTGCCCTCGATCTCACCGAACCCCTGCGGCATCCCCGGCTGCATCGCGACGCGGTAGAAGTCGACCTCGCCGCGGCGGAAGAACGCCGCCTTCACGACGTCGCGCTCCCCCACCGAGACCCCGCCGGAGGAGATGAAGGCGTCGGCCTGCGTGAGATGCGAGAGCACGACCTCCTTGAACGCGTCGACGTCGTCCCGGACGATGCCCGCGATCATCGGGACCGCGCCCGCCTCGCGCAGCGCCGCGAACAGCGTGTAGGCGTTGGAGTCGCGCACCTGCCCGTAGTCCGGGTGCTGCGAGGGCGGGATCAGCTCGTCACCGGTGGAGAGCACCACCACGCGCGGACGCGGATGCACCAGCGGATGCGCGAACCCGGCGGTCGCGAGCAGCCCGAGCTCGGGCGCCTGGAGGCGACGACCCGCCTGCACGAGTGTCTCGCCCGCGCGAACGTCTTCTCCGCTCGGTCGGATGTGCTTGCCCTCGACCGAACCCGCGAGGATCCGCACGGTGCGATCGGCGACCTCGGCGTTCTCGATCGGCACGATCGTGTCCGCCCCCGCGGGGACGGGCGCCCCCGTCGCGATCTTGAACGCCTCGCCACCGCCCACCGTGCCCTCGGGCCGCTCGCCGATCATCGCGCGTCCCACGATCCGGAGCTCGACGGGAGCGCTCGGCGTGGCGCCGGCCACCTCCGACGAACGGACCGCGAACCCGTCCATCGCCGAGGAGGCGAAGTCCGGGATGTCGCGCTCGGCGGTGAGGCTCTCGGCGAGGACGCAGCCGTAGGCCTCGGTCAGGGGCAGGGCGAGTGGCTGCAACGGCTTGATCGACCCGAGGACCCGCTCCCGGGCCTCCTCGACCGGGATCGTGCCTTCGGCGCTCTCGTGATCGTGGACGTGACCCGCCGTCGCCATCCGAGCCAGTCTATCGGCGGGCACGGACGGGCGGACCCGCGGGCCGTCAGATCAGCTTCTTGCGCTCGACGAAGTCGCCGAGCCAGTCCCGGAAGTCCTTGCCGATGTCCTCTCGCTCGATCGCGAGCTCGATCGTGGCCTTCAGGTAGTCGAGCTTGTTCCCGACGTCGAAACGACCGCCCTCGAACACGTACGCGTACACCGCCTGCTCCTGCGCGAGCAGGTTGATCGCGTCGGTGAGCTGCAGCTCGCCGCCCACACCGGGCTGCGTCCGACGCAGGCAGTCGAAGATCTCGGGCGTGAGCACGTAGCGGCCGATCGCGGCCAGGTTCGAAGGCGCCTCCTCCGGCGTCGGCTTCTCGACGATCGAGCGCACCCGCGACAGGTGCTCGTTCTCGACGAGCTCGGGCTCGATGCAGCCGTAGAGCGAGATGTCCTCGCGGCTCACCTCCATCGCGCCGAGCACGCTCCGCCCGTACTTCTCGTGGACGCCGAGCATGTTCGAAAGCAGGGGCGTGCTCTCCACGATCAGGTCGTCACCCAGGAGCACCGCGAACGGCTCGTCGCGGACGTGGCCCTCGGCGGCGGCCACCGCGTGGCCGAGCCCGAGCGGATCGCGCTGGCGGATGTAGTGGATCGACGCCATGTCGGAGATCTCGCGGACCTCCTTCAGCTCGTCGAACTTGCCCTTGGCCTCCAGGAAGTGCTCCAGCTCGAACGAGCGGTCGAAGTGGTCCACGATCGCGTGCTTGCCCCGGCCGATGATGACGATGATGTCCGTCAGGCCCGCTCGAACCGCCTCCTCGACCACGTACTGGATCGCGGGCTTGTCGAGCAGTGGCAGCATCTCCTTCGGCTGCGCCTTGGTCGCCGGAAGGAACCGGGTCCCGAGCCCGGCCGCCGGGATGACGGCTTTTCGGACCTTTCCCATCGCGCCTCCGCTGCGGGGAGCCGGAGTGTACCCTTATCGGGCAACCCGGCGTCCATGACGGCCCGACCTGCATACCCCGATACACTTCCGCCATGCCGACCTACGAGTACGAATGCACCGTCTGCGGTCAGCACATCGAGGTCTTCCAGCGGTTCTCCGAGGACGCGCTCACGACCTGCGGCGTCTGCGGGGGCGCTCTGCGAAAGGTCTTCCACCCGGCGGGCATCGTGTTCAAGGGCTCCGGCTTCTACGCGACCGACAGCCGGTCCTCGGCGAAGTCCGGCACCGGGCCGAGGAAGGGCTCGGACGGTTCTCCACCGTCGTCCGGCACGTCGGAGCCCTCCTCCGGATCGTCGGGGTCAGGGGACACCTCGAAGGACACCGGCGCCGGGTCGGCGTCCAAGACCGGCACGACGAAGGGTTCGCCTCCCTCGTGACCGAGGCGCGGATCGGGGTCTTCGGTGGCTCGGGCTTCTACTCGTGGTTGGAGGATGCGGAGACCGTCGAGGTGCAGACCCCGTACGGCGATCCCTCGGCCCCGCCGATCGTCGGCTCGATCGGCCCGTACCGCGTCGCCTTCATCCCGCGGCACGGCCTGCACCACCAGTTCCCGCCCCACGCGATCAACTACCGGGCCAACCTGTGGGCGATGAAGGAGCTCGGGGTCGAGCGCATCGTCGGACCGTGCGCCGCCGGATCGCTCCGAGCGGACGTCCGGCTGGGCGACTTCGTCGTGTGCGACCAGCTCGTCGATCGCACCCGGACACGCCCCCACACGTTCTACGACGGACCGATCACGACGCACATCTCGTGGGCGGAACCCTACTGCCCGACGATGCGTCGCGTCATCATCGAGACGGCGAACGAACTCTCGATCACGACGCACGCGACCGGGACGATGGTGGTGATCGAAGGACCCCGGTTCTCGACCCGGGCCGAGTCGCGGTGGTTCGCGACGGAGGGATGGGAGACGATCAACATGACCGGCTATCCCGAGGCGCTCCTGGCTCGGGAGCTCCAGATCTGCTACGCGAACATCTCGCTCATCACCGACTTCGACGTCGGGGTCGAGGGCGCGCCGCCCGTCACGCACGAGGACGTGATCCAGGTGTTCACGCGGAACAACGAGAAGCTGCGGACCCTGCTGTTCTCCGTCATCCCCGCCCTGCCCGACGAGCGCGACTGCGAGTGCGCGACGGCTCTCGCGACCGCGCGGGTGGAGGTGGAGTGAGATGACCGGGAAGGTCTTGGTCACGATCGAGCTTCGGTTCACGACGGAGGACGACCCGGAGCAGCTCGGAGAACGCGTCCGCGAGGCGACGTCGCTGATCGTCGGCCGGCGCGCGCTCGAGGATTTCCGCGTCCGCGTCCTCCCGCTCGCGCCGCCGAAGGGGCCTCGCCCGGCGTGACGTGCCCCGCGTGCGGGGTGTGATCGCGGGGTGTGACCGGGTTCACAGCGCGCCGTCACCGCATCGCGTAGCGTCACGGCTTCCCCCCGGTGCGCAACGGAGTCGGGATGTTCGTTCGGCGATGGTCGCTGCGGTCCAAGATGCTCGCGATCCTCGCGGTGGTCGCGGGTGCGACCTCGTTCGCCATCGTGCGGGGGTACGCCGCCGAGGTCGACGCCCTTCGGCCGAGGGCCGGGGACGTCGTGACGGTGGTGGTGGCCGATCGGGACCTCGCGCGCGGTTCGGTGATCGGCGGGGACGCGGTCCGGCTCGAGCGGGTGCCGTCCGCCTTCGCCCCACCGGGGGCGTTCCGGTCGGTCGAGCAGACCGTGGGGCGGACACTCGTGTCGGATCTGGCCGGGGGCGAGGCTGTGACGCAGACGCGCGTCGGAGGCGTGGGCGGCCCCGTCGCCTCGCAGGTCGCGAGCGGCCTGCGAGCCTTCGTCGTCGCGTCGGGGCTCCCGGCCGGCGTCCTGCGAGCTGGTGACCGGGTCGACGTGATCGCGACGTTCGGCGGCCCACGGCCGTACACCGACACCGTCGGCAGCGGGCTCGAGATCCTGTCGATCGTCGAGGACGACGCGGGGACCTTCGAGGCCGGCGGGTCCTCCGGTCCCTCGCTCGTGCTGCTCGTCAGCCCCGAGACCGCCGAGCAGCTCGCGCAGGCGACGGCGTTCGGTCAGATCACCGTCGCGATCGCGCCGCTCGACGCGGTCTGATCCGCTCCGCGGACCGCGTCCGGCACGGATAGGATGACGCGTTCCGTCGCACCGCTTCGTCGTTCCCGGAGGAGCCACCCTGACCATCCTGCAGGCGATCGTCCTCGGCATCACGCAGGGCGTGACCGAGTTCGCCCCGATCTCGAGCTCGGGGCACCTGATCCTGGTGCCCTGGCTCTTCGATTGGCCGATCGTGGCCGATCCGAACCTCAACAAGACGTTCGACGTCGCGTTGCACATCGGGACCCTCGCCGGAGCGCTCGTGTACTTCCGGCACGACGTCGCTCGGTACGCCGCGGCGTGGTTCCGCTCGATCGCGGCCCGAAGGATCGGCTCGAGCGACGAGCGCCTCGCGTGGGCGCTCGTCGTGGGGACGATCCCCGCCGTCATCGTCGGGGCGACGCTCGAGAGCTTCATCCAGGACACGCTGGGACAGCCGTGGTTGATCGCCGTCATGCTGGTCGTCTTCGGGGTCGTGCTGTACGTCGTGGACCGGGTCGCGTCGTCCCGGCGGCACCTGGACGACCTCGGGGTCCGCGACGGGTTGGTGCTCGGCATCGCGCAGGCGCTCGCCCTGCAGCCCGGCGTCTCCCGCTCGGGGGTGACGATGACCGCGGCCCGGGTGCTCACGTTCGACCGCGAGACGGCGGCCCGGTTCTCGTTCCTGCTCTCGCTCCCGGTGATCGCGGGCGCCGCGATCTACAAGGGCATCGATCTCGCCGGCACCGGGATCCCCGACGCGATGCGCGGGCCGTTCATCGCGGGGATCGCCGCCTCGGCCGTGAGCGGCTTCCTCGTGATCGCCTTCCTCCTGCGGTACCTACGCGTGCACGACTTCGCGCTGTTCCTGTGGATCAGGATCGGCGTGGCCGCCCTGGTCCTGATCGTGATCGCGACCGGCGCGCGTTCGGCGGTGATCTGAACCGCGGGCCGCGGCTACACGCCGGCGAGGGTCATCTCGCCGAGGAGCACGTACGGGACCCCGACCGAGGAGAACCAGCGGAGGTCGCTGCCCAGCGCGACGACGGTCTGCAGCATCTCGGGGATCGTGCTCGCGATCGTCATCTCGCGAACGGGCTCCCCGAGCGCTCCGCCCGAGATCCGCAGGCCGGTGGCGCCGACCGAGAACTCCCCGCTGATCGGGTTCGCGCCGGAGTGGACGCCGGTGACGTCCTGCACGAGGACCCCGCCCTCCGCCTCGCGGAGCAGCTGGTCGAGCGACCGATCGCCCGGCCGGACGAACAGGTTCGTCGTGCCGACGCCCGGCGACGATCGGTAGCCGCGCACAGCGTTGCCGGTGGAGCGGGTCTCGCCGCGCCGGGCCGTGTA
The DNA here is from genome assembly GCA_049587975.1 of Actinomycetota bacterium. Classification (GTDB taxonomy): domain Bacteria; phylum Actinomycetota; class UBA4738; order UBA4738; family HRBIN12; genus DASSJM01. Next base: position 11,682 of record JBAVEY010000167.1, read on the forward strand.
CGTGTTGTGGAGGAACCCGTTCAGGACGCCGGACGTGAGGAGCTCGGTACGAGCGGTCGGCACCCCCTCGCCGTCGAACGGCGCCGCCCCCGGCCCGTCGAGCAGCCGGCCGTCGTCCACGAGCGTGAGCACGTCGGAGGCCACGCGCTCGCCGACCAGCGGCCCGAACAGCGATCGCTGCTTCTGCACGGCCTCGGCCGACAAGCCGTCGGACAGCACACCCAGGAACGCTGATGCCGCGACCGGATCGAGCAGGACCGGGACGCGGGCCGTGGCGGGCTTGGTCGCACCGAGCATCCGCGCGCCCCGCTCGACGGCCTCGGCCACCACGCCGTCTCGGTCGAGGTCCTCGACCCGCCGCGCGATGCGGTAGGAGAAGCCGGTCTGCGTGTCGCCGTCGTGCTCGGCGAGCGTGACGACGACGACCCAGCATCCCGTCGCGCGGTACTCGGCGCGCACACCTCCCGTGGACGCGATCGCGGCGCCGCCCACCGCGTCGCCGTAACGAACCGCCTCGGTCTTGCGCACGCGCGGATCGGTCGTGGTCGCCGCCCGCTCCATCCCGAGCGCGATCGGCACCTTCTCCTTCGTCGTCATGCCGGCGAGCGCGTCGGAGAACAGGCCCTCGAGCGGCTCGATCGGCTCGGCGGCGGGGAGCGCGTTGAACGGGTCGGGGGATGCGACCGCGGCGTTCTCCCGCGCCCGCGAGACCGCCTCGCGCACCTCGTCGATCGACGGATCGGCGGCGTGCGCGAACCCCAGACGCCCCTGCGAGATGAGCCGAACGCCGACGCCGCGGGACTCGGCGAACGTGAGGCCCTCGACCTCACCCCGGTGGGCCTCCACGGACGTCGTCGAACGCTCCTCGCCGAACGCCTCGACCTGCTCGTCGCCCTCGGCCGCCTCGGTCGCGGCGACGCAGAGCTCCAACAGGTCAGGCACCCGTGCCCCCCACCGTGATCCGGGAGATCCGCAGGGTCGGCGAACCGCTCCCCACGGGGACCCCCTGCCCGTCCTTGCCGCAGACCCCCGGCCAGATGTCGAAGTCAGCGGCGATCGCGTCCACGTTCGACATCACCTCGATCGCGCGCCCGATCAGGTTCGCGCCGCGGACCGGCTTCGTCGTCTCGCCCCGCTCGATCAGGTAGGCCTCCGCGCAGCCGAACACGAAGTCGCCGGTCGCCGGGTTCGTCTGGCCGCCTGCGAGCGCCGTCACGAAGACCCCGCGCTCCGTGCCGGCCAAGATCTCCTCGGGCGTGGACGACCCGTTCAGGATGTAGGTGTTCGTCATGCGCGGGATCGGCGGGTGCGCGTAGGACTGCCGCCGTCCGTTCCCGCTCGACGGCACGCCGTCTTTGTCCGCCCGGAGCCGGTCGTAGAGCCAGCCACGCAGGACGCCATCCTCGAACAGGACCGTCCGCTGCGCCGGCGCGCCCTCGTCGTCGAAGGAGAACGAGCCCCACGCGTTCGGGACCGTGGCGTCGTCGACGCCGCTCACGATCTCGGAGGCGAGCCGCTCCCCGACCCGGCCGCGGTAGACGCTCGCCTCCTTGTCGACGATGTCGGCCTCGAGCGGATGCCCGACCGCCTCGTGGAAGAGCACGCCTCCCATCCCCGGCGCGAGCACCACCGCCGTCTCACCGGCAGGCGCGGGCTCGGCGTCGAGCATCGTGATCGCCCGGCGGGCGGCGATCTCGGCGGTGCGGGACGGCGGGTTGGCCTCCAAGAACTCGGCACCCGCGAGGCCCGCCGGACCGTGGAAGCCCGTCTGGATCGTGTCGTCGCGTCCGGCGACCGCGGATACCGAGAGCCGGACGCGCGGGCGGACCTCCTCGACCCACCGTCCGTCGCTGGTCGCGATCAGCAGGCGCTGGACCGAGTCGCCGTAGACCGCGGTCACCTGACGGATCTCGGGCCCGAGCGCTCGAGCCGTCTCGTCGGCCTCGCGCACCCAGTCGACCTTGCGCTCGGTGGGGATCTCGGACGCGTCACGCAGGGCGAGGTGCCTCACCGGCGGCTCGAGCGTCCGGAGATCGACGATCTCGCCGGGACCACCGTCGCTCACCGACGCGGCCGCCGCCTCGGCCGCGCGCAGGAGGGCGTCGCGGTCGAGGCGGTTGGAGTAGGCGTACCCGAAGGAGGTGCCGTGCCCGACCCGAACGCCGGCACCGCGGTCCAGCCCGGTCGTCACCTCCTCGACCTTGCCGTCGTCCAGGCGCACCGAGACGCCGAGACGCTCCTCGACGAAGAGCTCCGCGAACGCGCCGCCGCGGACACGTGCGGCCCGAAGGACGTCCGCTGCAAGGTCGCGGTCGAGCACGGCGCGATGCTAGCAGTGGCCGGTCGACCGATCCGCCCGTGGTAGGTTCCGGCGACCACGGCGAGCGGCTCGGACGGAAGGGACGAGAGTGGGCAGCGCCCGGAGGCTGATCGCACCGATCGCCCTGCTCGTGCCGCTGCCGCTCCTGCCGGCGTGCAGCGAGGACGAGCCGGGGCCCGTCGTCGAGCCGAGCTCCGCGTTCCAGCCGACGGGCAACACGGCCGCGACCGGCTCGAGCGGGGCGACCGGCCAGACGGGTGGTCTCCCGACGGGCAGCCTCCCGACGACGGCCGGCGGCACTGACCCGAGCACCGTCGGCATCGGCGGCCTGAGTCTCACCGGGACGCAGCCGACCTCGCCGACCCTATCGCTCACGATCACGGTGCAGGACGAGAACGCGTTCACGACCTTCATCTCCTCGGCCGGCGAATGCCGGATCACGATCGGGCAAGCGTCGGCGGACCGGGTCTCGGGAGCGTTCACGTGCACGGACCTGTCCGGCGGTTCCGATGTCGTCGTCGACGTCGCCGGCTCGTTCGACGCCCAGGGGTAGCGCCACGGACCGACGCAGGACCGAGGCGTTCCTGATCTTCGGGCTTGCCGTCGTGCTGCTCGCGTGGTTCCTGTGGCCGTTCGTCGCGCGAGGAGCCTCGTTCCCGATCGGCCCGGACGCGCCCGTCTACCTCTGGTGGTCGAGGCTCGCGGGCGTGGAGGGGCTCTCGGCGATCGGCTCTCGGCCGGGGGTGCCGGCGCTCTCGCTCGTCGTGCAAGGGACCCTGGGGCTGACCGTCGTCCAGGCGACCGCCGCGCTCGAGGTCGCGCTCGGCGTGGCGGTGGGGCTCTCGTCGGCGGCCCTCGTCCGACGGGGCACCGGCGCGATGGGATGGGCGCTCGCGGGCCTGCTCGCCGGCACGTTCGCGGTCCACCTGGCGGCCGGCTACGTCGCGAACCTGATCACCGCGGCCGCCTTCCTCGCGGCGGGGACGTTGCTGGACGACCGACGGCTGCGGGCGGCGCTGCTCGCGACGGTGGTGCTCGCCGGCGGCGGTCTCTCGCATCCGCAGTTCCTGGCGGTGTGCGTCGCGATCCTGCTCGTGGCCGCCGCGACGGCGTGGCGGGACGATCGACGCGAGGCGTTCCGGCTGGCGGGGACCGCGCTCGGCGGCGGTGCGATCGTCGGGATCGGGCTCGCCGCGGTCCGTCCGGGTGCACCGC
>JBAVEY010000168.1:0-2235 GCA_049587975.1 Actinomycetota bacterium
GGTTGGCAGATGTCGCTGGAGCTAGTCGGAAGCCACCATCCACATCCCGAGGGCCACCGCCGCGAGACCGAAGACCGAGACCCCCAGGCCAATCCAGCGGACCCTTCGCTTGACTGCCCCATCGTTCCAGGGCTCAGCATCAGGGTCGATCCCGAGGGCTCGTTGGAAGCCCATCCCGACCGCTTGTCGAGAGCCGCCGTGCTTAGCGGTTGACCGTACCTGCCATCGGGTGGTGAGCGACGGAGCGAAGATATCCAGGAGCCCGTACGCGAGCGAGACACATCCGCTCACCAGGATGACGCCACCTATCGCGGTGTTCACGTGCACACCGTAGAGCATCCTGCGATGCGCCAGCGTTCGCGAATGTCACCTGAGGCGTCTCAGATTCAACGGGGAATCCGACGGCAGCACTGGGGTCCAGCCCGCGACGTGCAGCCAACGATCCTCACTCTGCGCCTTCGCATAGATCACGTATTCCCGGTCTTGTACTGGAACGCCGCGACGGCTTGCCGGACCCTCGCCCGACGCGAGCGTCGTTTCCGCCCACTGGATCACTTCGCGAACGTCATGAGCACCAGCAAGTTCGAACGTCATCTCCTCCCACCCCATGGGCGCCCCCGGGAAGAGCGCCCACCCACGCGCGGGCTGGTCGATGTTGGACGGCTTAGCGGGTTGCTCCCAGAGAGTGACGCGGTAGGCGGCGACCAGCTCCCAAGGTTCGTCGTCGTAGACGTCCGAAGCCGGTCTTGCGTCCACGAACAAAGCCTAGAACCTTGGGCTGTGCGAGCGTTCATTAATGTCGCCTGAGTTTGTCAGAGGCGGGCTGTACGTTCTCCCCGCTTCCTCCACCAATCTCAACGGGGGCGACGAGTCATCCGCTGCCAGCACGTGGACGCCGACATCCAGTGCAGGTTCGATGCCACGCGGCGCGTGCTCGTCGCCAGTGGCGACCCGCCGGACCCGGACCAAGCCGGATTCGCGGGGACCGTCTACCTGGTCCAGGTCTGCAAGGAGCACGACCCCGACCCCCGGCGATCGAGGCCGATGCCGCGTCCTCCCGGTTCCGTGCCGATCGGCCAGCGTCCGAGGCGGTAGGGGGGATTACAAACGACGTTGGCGGAGGACCCAGATGCCAGCCGCCGTCATGCCACCTCCGAGCACGACGAGGCCGCCGGACCAGACATACACGATGGCGATGTCCGGTCCGATTCGAATGAAGTGCGACAGAAGATAGCCCCCGATGAGCAGGAGGGGAAGCCCAAGGGCGACCGACAACCACCCGGCAATTCGCTGACCATCGGGCGTGCGGTGCTCCACGAGAGGTGGCTACCCGCCGAGGAACGCGAGCATCGCCCCGAGACGATCCGACGACATCAAGCGCCTCCGGTTGCCGGTCGATACCCGGATGGTGGACAACCACGACGAGGTTGACGAGTTCGAGGACGAGTTCGAGGAGTACGAGAGCCTCAAAGATCGCGTTCGTCGTGGCCCGCTACTCGGAGTCCTCCGCTGGACGACCCTCGTGGCGGGGCGCTATCTGGGTTGTTCTCAACGCCATCGTCGACATTCGCTTCGCGGGGGGCTTCGCCGACTTCTTCACGTCGGAGACAGCGGGTGAGTTGTGGGTATGGGCTCAAGCCGCGAGGGAGATCGCGTACTCCGTCTTTACTTGTTGCGCTTGGTTCCTACGTCGTGCTGTGGCTCACCCTGCGCGAGGAGTCAAGCTCGGATGGCCGTCATAGACGGGGTCCGTAGACCAACATTCGGCCATGCGACCCGAAGCTGAGAATCCGACCCTGCGACGGATCCTTTCCTGCATTGGCGGCGTGCTGGTGCTCGCAAGCATGGCCTGGGTCCTTGCAAACCCAAACCAGCCGGGATGGGGTCGAGTCCTCACAGTCATCACCGGACTCCTCGTCCTCCTCGACGTCGTGTTTACCTTTCGAGGTGATCGTGGGTTGTATGTGCGGGTGAGAGACTGGCTGAAGCGACATGTCTCTGGCTAGACCGCAGGCGACCGATTGCCGAGACTCAGAGATGCGATCGAGCTTCCGGATACGCGGGCGACAGTCCGACAGCGTAGCCTCCAACCGGTGAGACCCGATCAGCTCGAGCGCCGACTACAGGAACGCCTAGACGCGCTCGGCCCTACTCCCCGCGCCGAGCTCCTCCACGTCCTGATGCTCCCCGTTCGAGCGGGCCGACCGGATCGGCGGGTTCTGGAGCTATCCGGAG
>JBAVEY010000169.1:0-3648 GCA_049587975.1 Actinomycetota bacterium
GTCGCTGGGCGTGGTCGAGCCGGCCGCGCCGCCGCCGGCGACCTCGTCCGCGGTCGTCCCGTCGCCGGCCGCGCAGCCCGAGGAGGGCGCCGCCCCGGTCCTGGTCACCGACCTCGCGAGCAAGACCCTGGCGGTCAAGGAGGGCGAGACCTTCCTGTACTCCGACCTCGAGGGGAACCTGGATCACGACGGGGACTACGGCCTCGGCCTGTACTCGCACGACACGCGGTTCCTTTCCCATTTCCGGATGACGATCAACGGACGCGATCTGGTCCTGCTGTCGTCGTCGGCCGAGCGCGGCTACATGTCGCACGTCGACCTCACGAACCCCGACCTGTTCGACGGCGAGGTCCTGTGCGCGCCGCAACAGACGATCAACGTCCGGCGGATCCGCGCGATCCACGGTCACTTGTTCGAGCGGATCCGCATCAAGAACTACAACCCGTTCGACGTCACGCTGGAGATCCAGTTGCGGTTGGGGGCCGACTTCGCCGACATCTTCGACGTCCGTGGGATGACCCACCGGCACTCGGGAGGCTCGCATCCGCCGACGATCGCCGGTTCCGCGATCGAGTTCGTTCACGAAGGCCGGGACCGGGTCCGGCGGGTGACCCGGATCCGCTTCGGGATCGAACCCGACCGTATCGACGTCGAGGACGCGCTCGCGACGGCGATCTTCCGGATCCACCTCGACCCGTACCAGACGAGGCTCCTGTCGGTCTCGGTGGAGCCCTCCCTCGGCGGCGAACACGAGCGTGCCGCGCCGGACTTCGACCACGCGATACACGAGCTCCGGCGCTCCTACGAGGAGTGGGAGCGGGAGTCGACGCAGATCGTCACGGACAACGAGCTGTTCAACCAGCTGCTCGACCGGAGCCTGCGCGATCTCCGCGCCCTGCATACTCGGATCGGCGAGGGCGGGGTGCTGGCGGCCGGGATCCCGTGGTACGTGACGATCTTCGGTCGAGACTCGCTGATCGCGTCGCACCAGCTCCTGACGGTCAACACGCAGCCCGCGCGTCAGGCGCTCGAGCTGCTGGCCGCTCGTCAGGGCACGGAGGAGAACGACTGGCGTGACGAACAGCCGGGCAAGATCCTCCACGAGGTCCGCGACGGCGAGTTGGCGCGCGCGGGGATCATGCCGCACTCGCCGTACTTCGGATCGGTGGACTCGACCCCGTGGTTCCTGATCGTGTTCGCGCAACACCTGCGCTGGACGGGCGATGTCGCGTTCGCCCGGTCGCTGCTCCCGGCGGCGGAGGCCGCCCTCGAGTGGATCGAGCGGTACGGAGACCTGGACGGCGATGGGTTCGTCGAATACCTGTGCCGTTCGCCGCGGGGGATGCGGAACCAGGGGTGGAAGGACTCGCACGACTCGATCGTGCACGCGGACGGCCGGCTGGCCGAGCCGCCGATCGCGCTGTCGGAGGTGCAGGGATATGTCTACCTCGCGAAGACCAGGATGGCCGACGTCTACCGGGCGCTCGATCGGCAGGACGATGCTCGGCGGCTCGAGGAGGAGGCGGAGCGCCTGAAGGTGCGGTTCAACGAGGCGTTCTGGATGGAGGACGAGCGCTTCTTCGCGGCCGCCCTCGACGCCAACAAGCAGCAGGTCCGAACCCTGATGTCGAACCCCGGCCACGGCCTGTACTGCGGGATCGTCGACGAGGACAAGGCGTTGCCCCTGGCCAAGCGTCTGCTCGCGCCGGACATGTTCTCCGGGTGGGGGGTTCGAACGATGAGTCGGTCCGCCGCCGCGTACAACCCCATGAGCTACCACAACGGGTCGGTGTGGCCGCACGACAACGCGCTGATCGCCGCCGGGCTCAAGCGCTACCGGTTCGCGCGGGCGACCAATCGGGTTGCGACGGCGCTGTTCGACGCTGCCGTCTCGGCCGACTACCTGCGGCTGCCCGAGCTGTTCTGCGGATTCACGCGCCGGACACCGAATCGACCGGTCAGCTATCCGATCGCGTGTTCGCCGCAGGCCTGGGCGGCGGGGTCCCCGTTCCTGATGCTCCAGGCGATCCTCGGCCTGTCGGCGCGCGCGCACGAGAACCGGCTGACGGTCAACCTCCCGCACCTGCCGACGTGGCTGAACAGCGTCGAGGTACGCAATCTCTCCGTCGGCCAAAGCCGGATCAGCATGGTCTTCCGTCGGGAGGGCGAGATCACCTCGTTCTCGCTCCTGTCGCGTGATGGGGACGTCCGGGTCGTGATGGAGGAATAGGCGGCGCGTCCGTTCGCCTCGGCGCAGGCAGGTACCGCGTTCGTCCCACCGGGCTAGTCGATGCAGGGCCCCGTGTCGACCGCACCCGTGCGCCCGACGGCGCTCCGCACGACGTCGTCCACTTCGTCGGCGGCGATCGCGTACCCGAGATCCTCGTCGCTCGACGAGGCCGCGAAGACGACCCCGCCAACGCGGCCGTCGGGAAGGACGAACGGCCCGCCCGAGTTGCCGGGCTGGACCAACGTCTGCAGCTCGAGGACCAGTCGCTCGACCTCGCCCCGGTCATAGATGTCCCGACCGACGGCCTCGATCGTCCCCCGGACGGCCGCACGGCGGGCGTCGAGCGGCCCGCCCTGCGGGTAGCCGAGCACCGCCCCGGGCGCACCGCGTTCGAGTGGTCCGGTGGCGAACGCGAGGGGCGGCCCCGGCGTCTGCGGGACCGAGAGGACGGCGAGGTCGAGGTCGGGGTCGAACAGGACGGTCCGGGCTGTCCACGAGCCGGCGGCCGAACGCACCTCGGGATCGTCCATGCCGGCCACCACGTGCGCATTCGTCACGATGTACCCCTCGGCCGCGACGAAGCCCGAACCCTCCTGGATCACATCGCACGCCGGCCCGATCACTTGGACGGTGCTCGAGGCGGCCGCGTCGACGGCGGCCGTCGCCTCGGACTGGGTCGGCGGATCCACGGGTTCGGCCGGCAACGGCGGGATGCCCGAGAACACGTCCGGGAAGCCGAACCGGTTGAAGAGTCCGCGGACCTGCGCGAGCAACGACGGGGGTTGAGGCAGCGAGGCGTCGAGGGCGCGCACGACCGCGGAGCCCTGGATCTCGGTCGCGACCCCCGGGAACGGCCCGTTCGCGAGGTTGAGCGCGATGAACCAGATCGCGAGGAGCGAGGCGACCACCGCGACCGCCGAGCCGGCCACCGCGTCAGCCGTTCGGAACCGGGTGGCGGCGCGATCGCGGGCGTGGACGCCCAGGTACCAGCCCGCGGCATTGCCGACCCCGGCGAGCGCGAGAAGCACCAGGACGGCGATGCCCGCGCGCGCGTACGGGCCCTCGGCCATGCCGGCCGCGAACGGCGCGAGCAGCGCGCCGGCGACCAGGCCGACGAGCAGACCGCCGAACCCGAATGCCTGCAACGTGAACCCTCGCCGGTAGCCGCTGAGACCCGAGAGCACCACCAGGACGATCAGCAACAGGTCGAGGGCGTTCATGCAGGCCGTATCGTCCCACGGGCGGACGCGATCCAAGGCCGGGAGCACGCAGGCGCGGCTAGACTGGCGTGACGTGGTCACGATCGCGCACATCTCCGATCCGCACGTCGGCTCGCCCTACTTCGTTCCGAACCTGATGAACCGGGTGATCGTCGAGCTGAACGAGCTCGAGCCCGACGTCGTGATCTGCAGCGGCGA
>JBAVEY010000170.1:0-6795 GCA_049587975.1 Actinomycetota bacterium
CCTAGGGACTGCCGGCCAGCCGGCGGCGGCGGCGGCGACTGGCGGCTGGGAGTGTCGTGGCGGCGACAGCAAGCGCGCGGGTTACCCACCACCTCGGGTTCAGCGTGGCCGATCGCTTCAGGAGCGACAACGGCTGCGACCCGAGGCCTGAGTGAAGTGCTGTCGTGCCGACTCCGACCTCGCGGCCGAACACGATGCGGACCGTCGACATCCCGAACTTCGAAAGGTCGAGCCGGAACGCGTAGGGGTCCTTCTCGTCATCGGGTGGAGCGGAAGGCCCCTGTAGAGCGCCGATATGTGGATGAGCACCCGAAGCTTCGAGATCGACCAACCCTTGCCTCCCACAGTTGCATCTCTACGTCGAGTGGGAGAACATCGCCAACGAAGTCGTGGCCCTCCTGCGCGGCGAGGCCGGACGCGACCCCTTCGACCGGAGGCTCTCCGACCTGATCGGCGAGCTGTCCGCGCGCAGCGAGGAGTTCCGTGTCCGCGCCCACGACGTCCGGTTCCACCGCACCGGCGTCAAGCACTTCCATCACCCCATCGTTGGTGATCTCACGCTGACCTACGAGGCCCTGGAGCTCCCCGCCGAGCCCGGCCTCACCATCTTCGCGTACACGGCGGAACCGAACTCCCCATCACACGATGCGCTCAACCTCCTCGCCAGCCGGACCTCGACGCCCGACCTGGTGTCCGCAGTCGCCGAGGAGGAAGCCTGAGCCGCGCGACGTAGCTGCACCGGAGCAACGCGCGTCCAGTCCCCGGAGAGAAATCGTGGAGCCTGCTTCTTGACACTCCACCGCGATGACAGCTTCATGCCGGCGGCGAGATCGGTTTGAACGAGGCGCCGACCGGTAGCATGGCGCCGCGTTCCGACATGGCCGACGACCTGCTGCTGCGCGCAGAGGGACTCTCCTTCCGGTACCCGAGCGGCACCCTCGCGCTCGAGGGGCTGACCGTCGACGTCCCCCGCGGCTCCGTGGGGCTGGTCGGTGCCAACGGAGCGGGCAAGACCACGCTGCTGCGCTTGGCGCTGGGTCAGCTGCGCCCCACCGCCGGCAGGATCGAGGTCGCGGGAAGGGCCGTCGCCGATGATCCGATCGGCGTGCGAGCCCACCTCGGCTTCATGCCCGAGCACGACTGCCTTCCCCCCGACCAGACGGCCGCCGACGTCGTCGCCACCTTCGGCGAGCTCTCCGGCCTGCCGCCCCGAGCTGCTCGCCAGCGCGCCTCCGAGGTGCTCGACCTCGTCGGCCTGGACGAGGCTCGCTTCCGGCCGATCGGCGGCTTCTCGACGGGGATGCGCCAGCGCACCAAGTTGGCCCAGGCCATCGTCGCCGACCCGCAGGTGGTGCTGCTCGACGAGCCCACCGCCGGCCTCGACCCGATCGGCCGCGAGGAGATGCTGACCCTCGTCGGCCGGCTTGCCGGCTTCGGGATCTCGGCGCTCGTCGCCACCCACCTGCTCGACGACGTCCAGCGGGTGTGCGACCACGTGGTGATGATCGACGGCGGCAAGCTGCGCCAGGCCTCCGCCACCCGGGCCCTCCTGCACCGCACGGGAGCCCTGCGGGTCGAGGTGCACGACGGCGCCGCGCGGCTCGCCGACCTCCTCGGCGCCGCCGGGGTGGCCGTCACCCTGGTGAACGACGAAACGCTCGACGTCCGAGTCGACGGCGACGACGACGGCCGCGTGCTCGACCTCGTCCGCGACGGCGCCGACGACCTCGGCCTCGCTCTGCATGCGATGACCACCCGGCGCACGTCCCTCGACGAGCTGTTCCTGGACGAGCCGCCGTGAGCGCGCGGTCGCTGCCCGGCGGCGCCGTCTACGACCGCGGATATCGCCCCTACGAGGGCCAGCGCGGCGGTCGAGGCGCTTCTCGCGCCGCCCTCGTGCGTCTCTCGATCCGCCGCGCCCTCGGGCTCCGCCGGTCGTGGCGGCAGAAGGTCTTGCCGTGGTCGTTGCTCGCGATCGCGACGATCCCGGCCGTGATCAACGTCGGGGTGAAGTACATCACGCGGAACACCCCGGCCGCCGACGTCGATGTCATCACGTTCCGCGACTACGTCGGCGTGTCGACCACGCTCCTGCTCTTCATCGCGGTCACGGCGCCGGACATGGTGTGCCCCGACCGGCGCAATCGCGTCCTGCCGTTGATCTTCTCGCGCCCGCTGACGGGCAACGACTACATCCTGGCCAAGGTCGGGGCGCTCACCGCCATCCTCTTCGGCTTCGGCTTCCTCCCTCAGGTCGTGCTGTTCGTCGGCCAGATGCTCGTGGTCGAGGAGGGCGCGCTCGACTTCCTCAAGGAGAACGCCGAGGTGCTGTGGCAGGTACCGGTGGCCATCGCGCTGTTCTCCCTGTACTGGGCGACGCTCGCGCTTGCCCTGTCGGCCACGACCACGCGTCGCATCGTCGGCGGCGTGGCCCTGCTCGCCACCGTCTTCGTCTCCGGGACGGTGTCGTCGATCCTCGTCTCCGCGGGCGGTGCGGACGTCGAGAACCTCTTCGAGAACGGCAGCCTGTGGGGGCTCCTCAATGTGCTGGAGATCCCGCTTCGCATCACCGACCTCGTGTTCCTCGGCCACGTCGATCCCACCTCGCTCGTCGGCGGGGCCGAGGGGGCGGGCCTCGGCGTGATCCTGGTCTACGCCGCAGTCGTAGCCGGCTCCTTGGGGTACCTCGCCTACCGCTATCGGCGGGTCCAGTGAGCGCCCTGCCCCCGCCTCCGCCATCGGCCGACCCAGCATTCGCCGAGCAGGCCACGGTCGTTCTGGACAGCGCGTCGGTGTGGTTCGGCCCCAAGGTCGCGCTGTCCGAGGTGGCCTGTTCCTTCGGGCCCGGGGTCACGGGCCTGCTCGGTCCGAATGGCGCGGGCAAGACGACGCTCATGCGCGCCGTCAGCGGGATGTTGCCGCTCAACGCGGGCACCGTCCGCGTCGACGGGCTCGACCCTCGCGCGCGGCGCGAAGTTCAGCGCTTCATCGCCCTGGTCCCGGAAGAGGACACCGATCCGAGCGTGCTCTCGGCCCGTCAGCTCGTGCGCTACACCGCCGCCCTCCACGGCGTGCGGGACCGCGCCGCGCCCGAACGCGCCCTGCGGGCGGTCGGTCTCCTCGACGCGGCCGACCGTCGCGTCGGCGGCTTCAGCAAGGGGATGCGCCAGCGCGCCAAGGTGGCCGCCGCCCTCGTGAGCGATCCCCGAGTGCTTGTGCTCGACGAGCCGCTCAACGGCGCCGACCCCGTGCAGCGCAAGGCGCTCATCGAGCTCTTCCAGCGCCTGGGCGACGAGGGCCGGACGGTGATCGTGAGCTCGCACATCCTTCACGAGGTCGAACGCCTGGCCCACCGACAGATCGTGCTCGTGCGCGGTCGCCTTGCCGCGGCCGGCGACCACCACGCCATCAGGAGTGCGATCGCCGACCGCCCCCGCCAGGTGCTCCTGCGCTCGTCGGACCCGCGGCGGCTCGCCGCCGCACTGGTTGGGGTCGAGGCGGTGATCGGCATCGGCATCGACGGCGTCGACGTTGTCGTGTCGTCGCCGCGCGCGCTCGATCTCGCACTGGCGTTGCCGGGCGTGGCCCGGCGGGCCGGCGTCCGCCTCCTCGAGGTACGCCCGCTCGACGACTCGTTGGAGTCGGCCTTCCGGGAGCTGGTCCGTTGAACGCGCCCCCCGCCGAACGCGCCCTCCCCCGCCCCTTCGTGGCCCTGTTCGTCTACGCGCTACGGATCTGCGTGCCGCCCAAGCGAGCCCTGCTGCTCTCCCTCCCGTGCGTGGGTGCCCTGCTCTTCGGGCTCCTCGCTCACACCGTCGACGACCCGACGCCCGCCGGCCGGTTCAACACGATCAGCGGCGCGCTCTTCGGGTTGGTCCTCCCCCTGGCCTGCCTGGTGGTCGGAGACGCCATGCTGGCCGCCGAGGTACGGACCGGCTCGTTCAGTCTCACGTGGTTGTCGCCCGTGCCCTTCTCCACGATCGTCCTCGCTAGGTGGTCGGCCGGCTGGCTCGTGGCCGCCGCCGCCGTTACACCCGCACTGGCGCTGTCGGCGGCCATCGCGGGCGTGCCCGACGCGGTGGGCCCGATGGCGCTCGCGTCGATCGCCGGGACGGCCGCCTACCTAGCGCTTTTCGTGTTCATCGGTGCCGCCGTCCGCCGGGCCGCGTGGTGGTCCCTCGGGATCGTCCTGATCGGCGAGCGGCTCCTCGGCGCCGTGCTGGCCGGGATCGCTCAGCTCTCGCCGCAGTGGCTCGCCACGATGGTGTACGCGGGTCTCGTGCCGGATCCCGGCTCGCTGGAGCGCACGGGAATGCCCACGGGCGGCGCCGCCGTCGGGCGCCTCGTCGTGCTCACGGTCGTGTTCGTCGCGCTCGCAGTTTGGCGGATCCGTCGGCTCCTGCCGACGAGCAGGGACGTGTGACAAGAGCCGGGCAGCTCGATCGCCGAGCTCCAGGCCCAGGTCGATCGGTTCGTCGCCTACTACAACGAGGTGAGGCCGCACCGGGCCAGGGAACGCAGACCGCCGAGGGTCGCCTTCGAGGCCCGCGACAAGGCGAGGCCATCAGGACCCATGATCCGGGTCGGTGCCGGCGTGAGGGTGCGAAGGGATCGGATCGACAACAACGGCAAGGTGACGTTGCGCCACCGGACCCGCCTCCATCACAACGGCGTGAGACACGCCCACAAGGGCAAGCGCGTCATCTTGTTGGTGGACGGTCTCAACGTCCGGGTGGTGTCTCAGGACGGTGAGCTGTTGCGGCAGCTCACGCTTGACCCGACCCGCGACTATCAGCCTCAGGGATCATGAGGAGCGGCTACGATGCGCCGACACATCCGGCCACGATGCGCCGACACACCACAAAAGTGGACCTAACGGGACACTATTCAAACTCCATTGAGGGTCTGCAAGCGCTTGTCCGTGACTATGAACGGATCGATGACTAGACAGCCTTTCGCGTGCCGACAGAGGACGAGGGGCCGCGGCGCCTGCTTGTTCCCTCGGTCTCGAGCGCCGTCACGGCCAAAGCGAAGTGGTTCCCGCAGCCACCTTGCCTACTGAACGGTCGAGCTCTCCCCTTGGCGTTTCGACCCTTGTCGAAGGGTTGTCGAGACATCTCGCAAGTCGCTCGCGGCCTCATCAAGTTGCGCACCGGTTCCCAAACCGAGTGTCGCAGGTTCGATTCCTGCCGAGGGCACGGTGTGATGTCTCGGGACATCGTTCACACGTGTCCCGGGACATCCTTCCACCTCACGATCGCCCGTGCGGTTGGTAGTCGCGGGTCGGATCGAGGGACAGGTCCCGGAGCAGCTCCCCGTCTTGGGTCAGGACCCGCACGTGGAGGCCGTCGACCAGGGCGAGCACCCGTGTGCCGGAGAGGTTCCGGCCAAGCCCGATGTGGTGCAGCCGGGAGTTGTGACGCAGCGTGATCACCCCGGTGATGTCGACCTTGTCTCGCCTCACCCGGAAGTGCGGAGGCACCGTGAACCCGGCGAGCGCGGGCGCCGCCTTGGGCCGGCCGGCGAAGGCCTCGGCGGGCGTGCGCCGCCCGATCGCCCGGTGCGGCCTGACGGTGTTGTAGTAGACCCGGAACCGGTCGAGGTCGGTCTGAAGCTCGGCGAGACTCACCGCAGCGTCACGCTTCGCGAGCCACTTCTTCTCCGTCTGGTGGAACCGCTCCACCTTCCCGCAGGTCTGCGGGTGGTAGGGGGTCGAGCGCACGTGACGGATCCCGAGCCTCGCCGTCTCCACCTCGATCGCGCAGCGACCCCCGCCGCGCGGTTCCGCGGTGAACACCGCGCCGTTATCGGTGAGCAGCGATGCCGGGAACCCGTGGGCCGCAGCGGCTCCATGGAAGGTGGCCACGACGTCGGCGGCCCTGAACACCACCCGCGCATCGGAGGCCACGAGGAACCGTGAGTGGTCGTCGAGCACGTTCAGGATCTCCACCTCGGCGCCGCCGGCGAGCGTCCAATGCGTGATGTCCGCCTGCCAGCGCTCGTTCGGCATCTCCGCGGCGAACCGGACGTAAGAGCTCCTCGGTCGCTTCTGGGGCTGCGGGGTCACGAAGCCCCGGCGCGACAGGATCCGCCAGATCGTCGTGACCGACGGGATCGATCCTTCGCCGTGACGCCTGGTCAGGTGGTAGGCGATCGTGTGGGCTCCGGCATCCAGACCCTGGTCCGCGAGCTCCTTGCGCAAGGCAACGATCTCGTCTTCGAGCACCCCCAGGGTGCGGTGCGGACTCCGCCTCGGCCGGCGGGACCGCGGCTCGAGGCCGGCCTCCCCTTCGGCATCGAACCGGCGAACGAGCTCGTGGACCCACCGGCGGGAGACCCCGTAGTCCCGGGCCACCTCGGCCTTCGTGCGCCCCTCGACCCTGACCGCGGTGACGACCAGCCTCGCAAGCGACATCCCACACCCCTTCGTCCTGAGGTGTGAACGATGTCGCGAGACAGAGTGGAACTATGTCGTGAAACCAGACACTGCCGAGGGCACGGTGATGAGCGGATACGAGGTCGCGCTGCTGCTGCTGGACTAGCGGCGGGATGGACTGCTCGGGCTCGCGGCCTTAGTCGCCGCCCGCGCGCCGCTGCGCGATCGCCACCCAGAGCACGCCGTGCACGTCATCCACCGCGATGGCTGCGGCTGGGGCGCCGATAGGGAGGGTCTTCACGGCATGCGTGACGGGGTCGATCCGCGAGATCGTCCCCTCGCCCAGGTTCGACACCCACATCGCGTCGAGACCGACGGCAAGATCTCCGACTCGACACGGAAACCGGCGATCTCCCGCC
>JBAVEY010000171.1:0-1600 GCA_049587975.1 Actinomycetota bacterium
GCCTGGTGCCGGCCTCGAGGCTCCGACGGGCCTCGGCCATGTTGCCCCTCGCGAGCTGTGCGACGCCTCGCGAGCTCGCCGCCGCTGCCCGGATCGCCGTGGTCCCGAGAGTTTCTGCGATGTTCTCGAGCTCCTCCGCCGCGCAATCAGCGAGTTCAAGATCGCCACCGGCCGTCGCGATCTCAACCTGGGCAGCGAGCAGTGGGGCACGACGAAGGTGCGAGTTCGGTGGGCGCTCCCACCCGGTGAATTCAGGCGGATGTTCCAGGGCCTCCTTGATTTCGTCCGCCGCGCCGCGCACGTCCCTTCGGGCGAGCCGCAAGAGAGCAAGGCCCGGTTGGGGCTCCCAACCCAGCTCGCGCGCCTGTATGAAGGCTTCCTCCGCCCCTTGGAGGTCGCCGGTTCGCAGACGAATATTCGCCATCTCCGTGAGCGGCCAGCCACGGTCAATCCCAGCAACCGAGCGAACCTCCTCGAATCCGCGCCGCGCCTCCCCCTCGGCGTCCCGCCACTGGCCTCGGAGTCGCAGGATCTCGGCCCGATGGACGCGGCACCACCCTCGGAAGGGACCAACGGCGTGCTCCTCGACCCAGCGTTCCATCACCCGGGTCCACTCCTCGGCGCGGTCGTACTCCGCCAGCGCCTGAAGCGCGCACACGGTGCTGCAGAACAGCGCGGCCGTACTGATCGGATCGAGCTCCCCGGACATCGCGGCCACGGTGGACTCGTCCAGGAGCGCCAACCCCTCTTGGATCTGACCGAGCAGGATCAGCGCTCGCCCCTCACCGTTCAGACCGAGTGCTCGGATGGCCGGCTCACCATCATGGGTTCCGACCTCGATCGCCCTCCGAGCCTCCGCGAGCGCGGCTTCCCCGTCGCCGGAGGCAATTGCAGCCCACATCATCACGTTCGCCAGGGTCCCGTGAACGGTCGAATCCGGATCGTTCTCGAGAAGACCTCGAGCTCGTGTCGCCCATGCGCGGAGCGGAGACATCAGGCCCTCCTCGAGAAGGAGCCCCGCCACACGAGCCGCCGCTGCGGCGGCGGCGTTGTTGTCGCCACGCGCCAAGTGGGCGACGTACAGTCGTTCCGTGGCCGCCCGGGACGATCCGGGGCTGCCAGCGAGGTACGCGGCATCGGCGAGCATCGTGAGACCGTCGGCGTCGAGCTGGTCCAGTCGGTCGGCTTCAGTGAGCAGCTCGAAGGCCTCCGACCACGCCTGCAGTGTGATTGCCTCTCGAGCGCGAGCCAGTGTCCTCGCGACGGGTTCGGTCAACGCTTTCTCCTGGAATCGCTAATCACGTTCCCTACCTTCATGAACGCCGTGTTGCGCAGCGTCCCTAGCCTGCAACACCTCGAGCGGCACCGTTCCCTAGTCGCGCTCGGGATGACGGCCGAGGGGTGCCAAGGCGCATCAGCCTTCCCGACCTCACGCAAGCCTTACGGCAAGAGCCCCTCGAGTCGGTCGAGCATGACGGATACGCCGTCACCGACGAGGTCCCGAAGTTCGGCCGTCGGGAACCCCTTCTGGACGACGGTCATACGTGTTCCGCCGTCCAGATCGTCGAAGGTCACCTCCACGTCCCTGTCGATGCTGTAC
>JBAVEY010000172.1:0-9316 GCA_049587975.1 Actinomycetota bacterium
GTGATGAATCCGAAGCCCTTCTCGGGGCTGAACCACTTCACGGTTCCGATTGCCACGTGCGATCCCTCCTTCCTTTCGCCGTCCGGGCCTGGTTGCTGCCCTTCACGGCGCCGGCCGTAGCAGCCGGGTGAGGGAACTGCTCGTAGCTGAAAAACCGCGATCGTTGCCCTCGGCATCACGGTACCATTTCGCCCACCGCCGAGGACCGACGGACGCGCGTAGGGCCGAGCCGAGGCACGGCGCGCCTCGGTGGCTAAATGTGACCGTGCTCCACATGGGTAAGAGACGTCTGAGCCGGATCGACGGGATCGGGGGTTCGACATGCGCCAGATCCGTGGACGGAAGACCCGCGGGACGCTCCTCGGCCTGATCGCGGCGTCGCTGTTCCTCGGCACCACGTTCGCGACGACGGCGATCGCGAAGGACGAAGGTGCGCAGCCGGGCGCCGATGATCAGATCGTGTTGTCGGGAGACCTGCTCGTGGCGCCTGATGCGACGGTCGCGACGGCGCTGACCTTCAACGGCGACGCGGACATCCAGGGGACCGTGACGGAGAGCGTGGTGGTCTTCAACGGCGACGTCGACATCTCGGGAACGGTCGGCGACGACGTCGTGGCCTTCAACGGCCACGTCGTCGTGCGCTCCGGCGCGGAGGTCGCTGGTGACGTCGTGAGTCGGCAGAGCGCCCGGATCGAGGACGGCGCCACGATCGGGGGAGAGGTCAAGGGCATCTCCGGACGGTTCGACTTCGAAGGGCTCGGGTTCGTCGGGCGTCTCGCGTGGTGGATCGGCTACTCGGTGTCCACCCTCCTCCTCGGGCTCGCGCTGCTGCTGTTCGCGCCCGGCCTTGACGGTGGCCTCGACGACGCGTTCCGCCGACGGACCGGTGCATCGTTCGGGTTCGGTGCCGCGATCTTCTTCCTGCTCCCGATCGTGGCCGTGCTGCTGCTCGTCGTCGTCGTCGCGATCCCGCTGGGGCTGTTCCTGCTCCTCGCCCTCGCCCTGCTCTACACGGTCGGCTACGTGGCGGGTGCGCACGTCCTCGGGCGTCAGTTGGTCAAGCCCCCCGGCTCGCGGATGATGGCCTTCCTGCTGGGGTGGGCCACCCTGCGCGGGCTCGCGCTGATCCCGTTCCTGGGCGGCCTCGTCTGGGCGGTGGCGTCGATCGCCGGGCTGGGCGCGCTCATGATCGCGGCTCGCGCGGCGTCGGCGGCTCGGCCGACGCCGGTCGCTGCAGTGCCCGTGCCCGTGCCCGTGCCCCCCGCGCCCCCACCGCCACTCTGACGCGCTGCATGGCGTCCGGCGGGCCCCCTGCTCACGAGATGGAATCGGGCGCGCGATCGCCGGGTCGCGACTCGGCGAGCCGGTGCGCGAGCACGCGCATGACGCCGATCCCGATGTCCGGGCGATCGTGGATCATGCTCTCGAACTCCCGGCGGCCGATGCGGATCGCGCGGACGTCCCCGTCGGCCACGAGCGAGGCGATCCGCGGGCCGCGGGTGATGAGGGACATCTCGCCCACGACCTCGCCGGGACCCCTCCTCGCGATCTCGAAGCCCCCGGTCTCCACGCCGACCGTGCCGCTCACAACGATCAGCAGCTCGTCACCCAGCTCCCCTTCGGCCGCGAGGAGCTCGCCGTCCGCGAACGACTGCTCCCGAGCCACCTCGGCGATCGCGTTCAGATCGGCGGGCGCGAGCTCATCGAACAGCGGAACGCGTCGAAGGAACAGGACGCGTTCGATCACCGGCATCGACGTCCGCGCCCGAGCCATCCCGTCACCTCCTCCCCGCGCCGCCCGCACGGCCGCGGCGCACGCCGCGATGAACGCATCATCGTCCTCGAGGGTCGGCTGCAGCCAATCGTTCGGCCCGCCGTCTCCCGCGGCGCCGTTCGCCCGCTCGGAAGGCTCCCACAGGGCCAGGATCGGGCCGGCGAGCGTCCCGTCGGTGGTGGCCTCGAGGGTCTCGAGGGCGTTCGCGACCTGACCCGGGTCGTTCGCGTCCAGGCTCTCGATCGCCGAACGCACCGCGGCCGCGTCGGTCGAGATCAGCGACAGGGCCCGCAGCGCCGAGCGCCCGCCCGCCCGCGCCCGCTCGCGGAGCGCGTCCTTCAGGAGTGCTGCGGCGGCCCCGTCGGGCGGGACGGCTGCGGCGAGTTCGTCGTCGCGTGCGGCCTCGGCGGCTCGCTGTTCCACGAACCGCCGAACGTCGGCCTCTCGCCCCGCCACGTTCAATCGGGACAGGGCTTGCAGGGCGGCGTCCCGGGCCGCGGGGCGATCGAGTGCCGCCAGCGCATCGTCCACCGAACGTTGGCCGACCCTCGCGACGGCCCGCGCGGCCGCCTCGCGCACCCGCGCGCTCGGGTCCTCGAACAGGCGGATGGCCGGCCCGAGGGCCTCGCTCGGTGCGACGACGGCGAGGGTCGCCACCGCCGCGGCCCGGACGCCAGGGTCCTCGTCGCCGAGTGCGGGCGACGAGAGCTGTGCGGCCACGTCGGCGGGGGCATCGGCGAGGCGGCGGATCACCGTCACTCGAACGACCGGGTCGGGGTCTCGAACGAGCTCCGCCAGCCTACGCGCGGCGACGGAGCCGTTCGGTCCGCCGGTGGCGGCGACGGCGGCCGAGGCGGCCACGGAGGGATCGGGATCGTCCATCAAAGGTCCGAGCACCTCGAGCCGCTCGCCCCGTCCCGGACGGGACGCGAGCGCCACCACGGCCAGGGCGCGAACGGTCGCGTCGTCGTCGCGCAGGGCCCGTTCGAGACGGGCGATGGCACGTTGGTCATCTGCCTCGCCCAGCCACTGCACGGCGAGCCGTCGAACCGACGCTTGCTCGTCGTCCGCGGCCGCGAGCAGGCTGTGCAGCGCCTGCGCGTCGGGCTCGAACGCGAACGGAACCCCGGCCACCGCGACGTCGGGGAACACCTCCGGCCGTCCCTCGCGGAGCGCGTCGACGAGCGCGGACGCGTACGAGGCGCGCACGCGCCAGGTGACGTAGACGGCGATGGCGGCGGTCGCCAGACCGATCCCCGCGAACTGACGCGGCGACAGCACGTCCTGACCGACGAGGGCGATCACACCGGCGATCGCCGTGCCGGCCTGTGCCGGCCCGCCGCCCAGGAACGTCCGGACCTGGTCGCGCCTGGCATCGGGGATCACGTTCGTGAGCGTCTCCCACGCCGGCGAGGCGACGCCCTGCAGCCAGACGCCGTCGACGAACCGCAGGACGACGAGCGTCACGAAGCCGGAGCTGGCGAGCAAGATCCCGAACGACCCGACGTACAGCAGGGGGAGCACCAGCATCATCGTGGCGATGCCGAACCGGCCGAAGAGCCGGTTGGTGACGAGCACCGACACGAGGAACGCCGCACCCGTCATCGCCGCCCAGAACAGCCCGAGGAACCCCGCGAGCTCACCCGCATCGGGGAACCGTTCGGTGGCGGCCGTGGCCCATGGCAGGTACAGCGAGAAGAACAGGACCGAGAACAGGACGGCGGCCAGCGTCATCCACACGAGCAGCCTCGACCGGGCGACGTAGCCGAACGCGACGCGGAGGTCCTTGACGGGCGAGGCGTTGCGCCGGACCCGGCGTCTTGGCGGCTGTGGGCTCGCGCCGGCGGCCAGCACGACCCGGCACAGGACGAACGAGGTGGCCAGGGCGAGCGCCCAGACCAGCAGGAGGTTCTCCGTCCCGATCGCGTGGACGAGCGGGTCCGTGAGCAGGCCGCCGACGACCGACCCGAGGATCTCGCCGGCCGCGAACAGCGGGAACAACCGCTTGGCGCGGCGCGTGTCGGTGACGCCACCGGCGGTCCCCCAGACGAAGACGTTCTGCAGCAAGATCGCGAGCGCGACCGTCAACCACAGGACGGGGAAGATCCAGCGCGCGTCGGTGAGCAGCACCAGCCGTTCGGCGAGCACGACGGACGCGAGCCCGGCCGGGATCGCCAGGTAGGCGCGCCGTCGTTCGACCCGACCGAGGATCGTGGCGAGGGCGAGCATGAACGCGAAGGCCGTCGCGCCCTGGACCAGGTACATGAGGGGGAGCGCGTCCGTCCCGATGCGAGCGAAGAAGAGCGCGTTCGCCCCGCTCTGACCGACGGCGAGGCCGGCCATGCCGACGAAGGACAGCGCGACCATCGGCGCGACGAGCCGCATCTCGCCCGGGTGGATCTTGAGGAGGCGCCGGGTGGCGTTCACCGGGTCGGCCCGCTCGTGGTCATGGTTCGGACCGAGGTGGACCCTCGCGGACGAGCCACGGGATCAGCGCGCCGGCTCGCCTTTGGCCGGCCGGTCGACGCGCAGGACCATCGCGTCGACCGGGTGGCCCTTGAGCGAGACGTGTCGTCGCTCGAGGTCGTCCGCCGCCAAGCGCGCCGCCTCCACGGTTGCCCCGGTGACCAGGATCTCGCCGGCCGCCGCCTGCGAGGCGAGGTGGGCCGCGATGTTGACGGGGTCGCCGAGCGCGGTGAAATCGCTCGAGGTCTTCGTGCCGACGACGCCGACGAACGCGGTCCCCGTGTGCACGCCCGCACCGAGCGGGACCCACGGCGCGCCGTCGCCGTGGCCGGTAGCGCGAAGGAGCGCCTCCGCCGCGTCGACCCCGTGCCGCGCGTGCTCCGGACCGGTCAGCAGCGGGAGGAAGAGCCCCACGACCTCGTCGCCGACGAACTTCTCGATGATCGCGTCGTGCTGGACGAGGACCTCCTTGGAGACCGAGTAGAAGCGGTTCATGAGGAGCGTGAAGTCCCTGGTCGGCATCTGGCGGGCCAGCTTGCTCGAGCCGCGGACGTCGGCGAACAACATCGTGAGCTCGACCTCGGCGCCGTTGACCTCCCGATCCTCGACGGAGCCGGGGCACATCTTCGCCGCCGCCTCGATGCTCGTGAAGCATCGACCGCAGATGTTCGGGTTCTTCTCCCAGGGTCTGAAACCGTACCGCTTCAGCACGAACGACCCGGGTGCGCCGAAGGGGGCGGAACACAGCTTGCACCGCGGGTTCGAGGGGATGAACCGGAGCGGGCTCTTGTCGTGGAGGTGGGGGTGGGTCCCACTCAGCATGGCCGCCCACTCATCCTCGGGGGTCGCGTACATCGACATGACAGGCGGAGCGTAGGTCGTCGCGGCGCCCTCGTGCCAGTCAATCGTCGATATGCCGCAGCGCGCCGTCGTCGAACTCGAACCGGTGGACGTCCCACTTCACGCCGCTCGGCGCGAGGCGCTGGAGCTTCTGCGCCATCACCAGCTTGCGGCCGTCGGTCCGCAGGTTGATGAGCCCGTAGACGGCGATCTGCGGCGTTCCGAGCGCCGCGGTCTCGAGATCCGGCACGCGTGACCTCTTTCGGCCCCAGGACATGGGCAGCATCGCGCGGCCGAGGTGTCAAGTCCCTCCTTCTCCCTCGATCACCTGCGGGCGTCGGAACCGGTGGAACCGTTCGGCCGAGCCGCCGGTCGTGTCAGAAAAGCGACCGAGAGGAGGCGCGGATGCACACGCGAGATATCCGACGGGGGGTATCGGCCGCCGCCGTGGCCGTCTCGCTCGGCGTGCTCACGCTCGCGCCCGGTGTCGCCTCGGCGAGCGGCGGGGGCGGATGCGGTCAGCCGGTGACCGACGCGGTGGGGGCCGGGGTCGACATCCGCGACTACTGCTTCTCGCCGACGATCTTGCGCGTGTCGACCGGCGGCGAGGTGACGTTCACGAACGTCGATCCGGTCCCACACTC
The DNA here is from genome assembly GCA_049587975.1 of Actinomycetota bacterium. GTDB lineage: Bacteria > Actinomycetota > UBA4738 > UBA4738 > HRBIN12 > DASSJM01. The sequence goes on from JBAVEY010000172.1 coordinate 5,725, forward strand.
CGTCCTGGGTGCGAACGCGACCTGGGGCGACTACGCAGGCTTCAAGAAGAAGGCCGTCACGTACCGGTTCCCCGAACCTGGCGTCTACCCGTACCTGTGCACCTACCACGTCGGGATGGTCGGCGTGGTCGTCGTAGGTGACGGCATCGGCGGAGCGACCGACACGACGACCACCGACGGTCCCGTCACCAAGGTGGACGCGTCCGACCTGGCCCTCGAGAACACCGCGGCGGTTGCCGGCGGGACGGTGCCCGAGGCGAGCGGGGCCTGGCCCATCGTCGCCGGCGCGGCGTTCGGCATCGTGGTGGGCGCGCTCGCCACGATCGTCGTCCGGCGGCGGCGCGGCCCTTCGGCCGGGGGTGCGGGTCCGGGTCGGTAGCCTCGAGGGCGTGATCCGTCCCCAGCGCCGGGTGCTCCCCTTCTTCCTCGTCGCCGTCCTCCTCGCGGCGTGCGGGTCGGGCGACGCGAACCGCCCGACGGCGACCGGCCCGACTTCGACGGAAGCCGAGGGTCCGACGTCGGCCCCGGCCTCTCCGCAACCGCGTCCGAGGGATCTGCGCGTCCGGCTCGTTCCGGTCGCGCGGCTCGAGCAGCCGGTCGCCATGGCCGTGCGCCCGCGCGATCCGGCCCTGTACGTGGCCGAGAAGGTGGGTCGCGTGGTCGCGCTCGTCGCGGGTTCGGGTCCCCGGGTCGTCCTCGACCTGTCCGACCGCGTGTCCCTCGGGAGCGAGCAGGGCCTGCTCGGGCTCGCGTTCTCACCGGACGCGCGGTACCTGTACGTGGACCTCACCGACACCGCGGGCGACACGCACGTGATCGAGTTCGCGTTCGACCACGTCATCGATCCCGACACCGGGCGTGACGTGTTGGTGGTCGATCAGCCGTACTCGAACCACAACGGCGGTGCGCTCGCGTTCGGGCCGGACGGGTACCTGTACGTGGCGCTCGGCGATGGGGGGAGCGCCGGCGACCCGATGGGCAACGCGCAGTCGCTCTCGACGCTGCTCGGCAAGCTGCTGCGGATCTCGCCACGGCCGTCCGGCGACCGGCCGTACGGTGTCCCGCCGGACAACCCGTTCGTGGGGCGCGAGGGCGCGCGTCCCGAGATCTGGGACTACGGCCTGCGGAACCCGTGGCGGTTCTCCTTCGACGCCGCGACCGGCGACCTGTGGATCGGCGACGTCGGGCAGGACGCGTGGGAGGAGATCGACGTCGAGGTCGCGGGCTCCGGCGGCGGGTCGAACTTCGGATGGAACCTGCTCGAGGGCACCCACCCGTTCGAGCGCCGGTCCGTGCCCGGGACGGTCCCACCCGTGTTCGAGTACCCCAACGGTGACGGTTCGTGCGCCGTCACCGGCGGGTACGTGTACCGGGGCCAGGAGATCGAGGGCCTGGTCGGCGCCTACGTATTCGCGGACTATTGCCGCGGCGCGCTCGAGGCGTTCGTCTCGCGGGACGGCCGAGCCGCGCACGTGCGCGCCCTCGGCCCTCGGGTCGACGCGCTGGCCTCGTTCGGCGAGGACGCCGACGGCGAGCTCTACGTGCTCTCCCTGACGGGGACCGTCTTCCGGCTGGCGCCCTGATCCGCCGGTCGCGGGCGCGGGCATACTGGGGTGCGACACAGCGTTTCGGGTTGGATCGACACCGATGGGATGGGGGTACGAGATGGCGACCACCGATGAGCGGCCGGGCGGGGTGAAGGAGCTCGGACACATCGTGCTGTACGTGCGGGACCTCGAGCGTTCGCTGCGCTTCTACGGGGACGTCCTCGGCTGGCGCCAGGTCGGCCCAGGCGAGGGCCTGCCGTTTCCCGCGGCGATGTTCTCGAGCGGGCGCACGCACCACGAGCTGCTCCTGATCGAGGTCGGCCCCGACGCCGCCCCGATCCCCGCCGGACGGCGGGTGGGCCTGTACCACTTCGGTCTGAAGGTGGGAGACACGGACGACGAGCTGCGTGCGGCGCTGGCCCGCCTGCAGGAGGCGGGCGTGCCCCTCATGGGCACCGCCGATCATGGGATGACGCACAGCCTGTACCTCGCCGATCCCGACGGGAACGAGATCGAGCTCTACATCGATGTCGAGGGCGTCGACTGGGACGACCCCGACGTGCTGATGTCGAGGCCGCAGGCCCTGCGGCTGTAGCGAGTCGGCGGAGCGCGCTCTCGGTCAGGCGAACCAGTCGTCGAACGCTCGACGCCGTCGCACGCGGAGACGGTCGGCCGTCTCGCGGACGAACCAGGCGAGCTCCTCGCCGAGGTCGGTCGGCCGGGCCGCGGCGCTCCGGCACGCGATCGATCGCTCGCCCTGATCCCAGGCGATCCGCCCGATCGCGCGGCACAGGTCCCACCCGATCTCGGTGCCGTCGGCCGCGTGCGGATAGGTCGTGGGGAGGCCGGCGGCGCGGCACCCGGCGTCGGTGACCACGTCGACCGCGCGATGGGAGCCGATGTCCGTCTCGATCAGGGCCGGGCGTCGATCGGGGAGCAGGTCGAGGGCGGAATAGGGCAAGCCGTCGAAACGCCGGAGCACGTTCGCTCGAGCGATCTCGACGCTCGAGCAGAGATAGACCACCGGGAAGGAGTCCGGTGGGTTCCAGCGCGCTCCCCGTTCGCCGGCGAAGCGGCCGTCGAGCGGCGATCGCCACGATGGGTCGGCGACGCGCAGGTACGTCCCGCCGCGGACGACGTGGCGGAACCTCACCGGCCGTCAGGCGGTCCAGGCCCAGTCGAACGACCGCCGGACGCTCCGCAGGAGCTCCTCGTGCCGTTCGGACGCGATCATCTCGAGCATCGAGGGTCCGCCGAACGCCTCGGCCGGGGTCCGGACGACGCCGGAGATCCGCTCGGGCAGCAGGTTCCGCTCGAGCAGGTCGGCGATCTCCGCGAGCGCGAGGAGCTTGGCCAGCCGGGCTGTCGGGACGCCTTCGTCGAGCCACTGCTGGACCGCCTGCCGCCGCACGCCGAAGAGCCGGCCGACCTCGGTGATCGTCAGGTCCCACGAGCGCATCAGGCGCTCGAGGTCCGAGGTGGGGCGGCCGGTCTCGATCAGCACCGCCCTGGCGAAGCCGCGCAGATCGGTCGCCTCCAGAGGCGCGGTTCGCAACGTTCGGGGGATCGTGGCGCCCTTCATCCCCGGGATGATGCGCGTCGCCACCGACACCAGCTCTCGCAGCGGCCCATCGGGATCGAACGGGGCGGTGAGAGCGAGATGCTCGAGCACGTCGGTCGCGGAGGGTGGCGCCTCCGGGTGCTCCGCGACGATCGAGCCGACGAGCTCGCGCCAGGCGCGGGCGTATCGGCGCGCAGAGCGCTCGTTGCCCGCCAGGGCCCCCGGGAGCCATCGCATGACCTCAGCGCAGAGCGTGGGGTCGAGCCTCGTGGCGATGATCGAGCGCACGCCCCGAGTGTACCGCAAGCGAAACGCAAGCAGCCGCGCACCGACGACGCCCTCGATGGATGCGGCGGGACTCGGCGATGATGCCGGGGTGCCGCTCGATCTGGACGCGTACCTGGAGCGGATCGGCTACCGCGGGCCGGTCGAGCCGACCCTGATGGTTCTCGACGAGCTCCACCTCGGCCACGTGAGCTCCATC
>JBAVEY010000173.1:0-2186 GCA_049587975.1 Actinomycetota bacterium
GCGACCGCACCATCCTCCCGCCTCAGCTTGCCGCGCAGGTCCGCCACCAGCGTCTGCGCTCCAACGTAGAGTGCGAGGAACATCCGTTCACCTCCTTTCGGTCAGACACGGCGCCGGATGTTTCTGCGCCGCATGTCTCCGCTGCTTTATCGGTAAGGTAGGGGAGGGGCTTGAGGCCTCGGTATCCCGGCTTCCACTGGCTCTGCGTATGAAGTTCTACGTAGGAGGAGTGCGCGCGCTTCAGTCGCCCTTGTGGCCTGCCGATTGCGTTCGTGTGTGCCGCCCAAAGTCCGTGACTGCCTCTGCACTCGTCCGCGCCGCATGGCGGCCGGCCATCGGCATGGGGACGATCCGGCTCTCGCAGGTCTGGACAGCCATCGCGATCGTCCTGCCCGTCCTCGTGATATCAGCCACGCCGCTCTTCGCGATCGACCTGACCTACCACCTCCGGGCCGGCGACATCATGTTCGACACGCACGCGGTCCTTCGGACGGACGTCTTCTCGACCGCGGCGTATGGCAAGCCTTGGCTCAACCAGCAGTGGCTGGCTCAGATCGTCCTAGCGACCGCGTTCCGGCTGGGCGGATGGTTCGGCCTGGTCGCGCTCCGGGCACTTCTCGTGGGGCTCGCGCTCACGTTCGTGTTCCTCGCCTGTCGTGCCGCGGGGGCGGCGACCAGACGCGCGGCGTGGCTCACGCTGGCGAGCTGTGTCCTGCTTCCGGCGGGGTTCATGGTGCTTCGACCCCAACTCCTCACCATCCTCTGCTTCGCGGTCACAGCCTGGCTGGTGGCACGTCGCCATACGCATCCGACAGGCGTGTGGATCGTGATCCCCGTCACCGTCCTGTGGGCCAACCTGCACGGGAGCTTCTTCATGGCGCCCCTGCTGCTCGGGCTGGCTTGGGTCGAGGACCGGTGGGTACGCGGACTCAGGGCACCGACGCTGCTCCTGGCCGGTCTCGGCAGCCTGCTCGCGACGGCGGTGAACCCCTACGGCCTTCGGGTGTGGTCCTACGCCGCAGGTCTGGCCACCAATCCGGTCATCCGGAAAACGATCACGGAGTGGCAGCCCCCGACCATCGGAACGTACACAGGGGCCGCGTTCTTCCTGTCGATCGTCGTGGTGGCGGCGCTGCTGATCGCCAGGGTGCGCAGACCGGTCCCGTGGGGGTCGCTGCTGTCGCTTGGGGTGTTCCTGGCGATCGCCCTGGCCGCCATCCGCGGCGTGTACTGGTGGGCCATCGTCGCGCCGATCGTGCTTGCCGGGGTGCTGGTGGACGGGCCGGCGCCCACCGAACGGCGGGACCCCGCCGGGCCGCAGAACGCTGCGATCGTCGGCGTGCTTGCATTGGCCCTCATCGCGGTCCTGATGCCGTGGGCCCGCTACACGGGACGGGCGATGCCTGATGATGGACGGCTGGCGTATGCCCCGGTGGGGATCACCCGTGAGCTGCACGGGATCCTGCGACCCGGCGAGCTCGTGTTCAACGCGCAGCCGTGGGGCTCGTGGCTGGAGTTCGAGTTCCCTCGCAACCTGGTGTTGGTCGACTCCCTCGTCGAGGTCGTGCCCCAGAGCGTGTGGTGGAAGTACTACGCCGTCTCGGCGGGGGTGGAAGGTTGGCAGGCGACCCTGGACTCGTGGCACGTGGATGTGGCCGTCCTCGCCCGCGACCAGCAGGGGCCGCTCATCCCGAGGATGCGGGCCGACCCGGGCTGGCAGTTGGTCTACGAGGACGCCGAGGGGCTGATCTTCAGGCGGGTCTCGACGTCCGTCGGGGCGGCAGGAGCCGCCGATGGCACGATCCTTCGCTCCAGCAGGTAGACCGCGGGAACGGCCGCGAGCAACGCGTTGCGGAGCAACAGGATCGCCTTCACCGACCAAAGAGCGACGTCGGCGAGCGCCGAACTGGACGCGAGCAGCATCAGGCCGCTCCCCAGCATCAGGGCGGCCAGCAGCCACCGTACGTACCCCGTTCGCTCCGTCCAGGCGATCGCGGCCCATGGGGCGAGCCAGATCATGTAGGGGGGCGACAGCAGCGGTGCGGACAGCATGAGGATCGACACCGCTGCCGCCGCCGGAAGGCCGAGCTCCCTCGGCTCCCGCCGGGAGGCGCGGTACCACACCGCCGCGATCCCGGCCACGGCCGCGCCGAGCAACAGTGCCTTGGCCCACCCCGGCGCGACGC
>JBAVEY010000174.1:0-2626 GCA_049587975.1 Actinomycetota bacterium
GATCCCCACCGAGCAGATCACCGGAACCATCGATCGTGCCATCGAGATCTTCACGGAGCTGGGCGACGAGTGGGGGCTGTACAGGAGCTGGAGCTTGCTGGCATGGATCCGCCTCGGAGGGGGACGAGCGCGCGAAGCGCAGATGGCGGCCTCGAGGGCTGCGACTCATGCGCGATCCGCGGGTGACACATCGGCGGAGATGTGGTGCCTTTGGAGGGGCCTCAATGCAGCTGTCCTCGGTCCGACGCCAGTGAACGAGGGCGTTGCCATGTCGCGCCATGTCTTCGAACGGGTGAAAGGGCACCCTGCTCACGAGGCGTCCGTGTCGTCGATGAGGGCCCTGCTCGAGGCAATGAGCGGCGACGTGGAGGCGGCCAGAGCGGCGATCGCCCACGCGCGATTACTGTTTCAAGAGCTCGGGAACACCCATGGCCTCGCTGGGATGACGAATGCCGCCTCCGATGTTGAGCTGTACGCGGGGGATCTGGTCGCGGCGGAGCGAGAACGGCGATCCGGCTACGAGGCCCACCGATCGGTGGGGGCGGAGGCGTATCAGGCCACGTCGGCAGCTTGCCTCGCCGACATACTGGTACAGCTCGGTCGTGACGACGAGGCGCTGGAGTTCGCCCAAGAGGGCGAGGAACTCAGTGTCGAGGGCGACATCTCGGCACAGGTCCCGTCCCGCTTCGCAAAGGCGAAGGTCCTCGCTCGGCGCGGGGAATCGCACCAAGCCGGACGACTCGCGCGCGAGGCCGTGTCCATCGCAGAGGGGACCGACTGGCTCAACCTGCAGGGCGATGCACAGATGGCCCTCGCAGAGGTTCTTCGGCTTGCCGGACGATCGAACGAGGCGGCTGACGCTGCGAAACAGGCGGCCGAACGATACGAGCGGAAGGGCAACGTCGTGGCCGCGGGCTGGGCTCGTGAGCTGCTGCTTGAGCTAGGAGCGGGATAGACCATCCTCTGAGGAGTGTGACCGCTAGGGATTCCTCGAATTGCGGCGCGATCCGAAGGGCTCTCCGGTGACCGGTCGGGGCCGCCGCCCGCTGATCCATCCCCTCATAAGCGCGCGCGTCGACGCCATCCGGAGAGGCGGCATCGCACTTCATGTGATCTGCGAAGGGAAGCCCTAGACAGCCGGCTCGCCGTGCGGTGCGGAAGAAGCGGCGGCCCAATCCCTCAGCCCGACCGAGGCTAGAGGGTGATGTCGACGAAGATCGCGGCGTGGTCTGATGCCGAGTCGTGCACGCTCCCAATGTCGCCGTAGATCTCCCAGTTCTTGGGACGGCCCCTGGTTTCAGGATCGCCCCATAGGCCGTGGCGTTCGATCCCACCACCGACCACCAGACCCGCGAGTGGTTGCGAGACAAAGATGTAGTCGAGGCGGTTCCGGAGTGAGCAGGTCTGGAAGGTCCCAGGCCTCGATCCGGGATTGAACGCTTGGAGCGCGTAGACCTCGACCAGGGGGCTGTTCTGGTCGTACAACGGGACGAGGTTCGCTGCTGGCTGTCCCTGGGCAGCCGGCCCTTCGTTGAGGTCGCCCATGACGACGATGTTGGTGTCGCCCGCAGCCATGAGATCGTCGATGATCTGGCGGACGCCCTGGGCCTGTCGCAGCCGCTTGGGTCCGCTCCCTCCCATCTGGCTCTTGAAGTGGTTCATCAGCACCCAGACCATGGCGTTGCTTGGCAGCGTGACCTGGTACATGGCGCAGTCGCGGCTGAATAAGGGGTCGCCTGGCGCCTGCGGGTCGGGCATGTCGACGTTGCTGCGCATCGAGGTGATATCGAACTGTGCCGTCGTCATGAGCCCGACGTCGATACCACGCGAGTCGTTGCCGTCGATGAGCATCACGTGGTCGAACGGGTTCAGGAGACGTTCCTCGTTGAATCGGACGAGAGTCGGTCGGCTTTCGGCCTCGACGACTCCTTGGACATCGGCGTGCAGGTCGTCGATCACTCGGGCGAGGATCTCCACACTGGTCTCGTTGATGATGTCTGTCGCGAGCTCGAGCCACCCGATCCAGTCGCTGCGGTTGTTTGCGACGATCTCGATTCCGGTGGCCTCGTGATCGACGTCGAAGGTCCCGTGATTGGCCCGAAGCCAGGCCCACTCGGGGTCTGACGCTCGCACGCGATGCGCGATCCCCGCATCGTTCTCTCGGTAGACATCCAGATCGGTCAGGAGCTGCTTCATGCGGGCCTTGATCGCCGGCGTGTAGTCAGCGAGTTGGATGAGTGAGTTGAACTCGTTGTAGGCGCTGAGGATGTCCTGGCCCGCCTCCCAGGTCATCAGGTTGAGTGCTTTGGGGCGAGCGAAGAAGTTCTCCACGTTCAAAGAGGCGAAACGGACGCTCACGGCGGAACCCCCCCCTTGACCAGGTGAGCCTGATGTCAATGTTGCGTGGGACTCAGGTCGGCGCATTAATGCTGTGGCCTCCGTCGCAATACCATGATGGCCCCAAGATGTTGGGAACGTCCTAACGGTTCCGCGACGAAGACACAACCGGACCTTTGGGGGACCCTTGGCTACACGACCGGATCGCCATGCGGCGGCTCACGGTGTGCCCAGTGGCCGCGCGTGATTCCGAGACCGCTGACCCAGTGAACGTCCAGCCACACTTCGG
>JBAVEY010000175.1:0-21122 GCA_049587975.1 Actinomycetota bacterium
TCGCGACGTTCGATGGCCCCGCGAGAGCGGTGAAATGTGCGCGTGCTACTGTCGACGCGCTTAGGGAGCAGGGCATCGAGATTCGCGCGGGACTTCACACGGGGGGAGGTCGAGTTCGTCGACGACAAGGTGCGAGGCATAGCGGTCCACATCGGTGCCCAAGTTGCCTCGATGGCGCCCCCGAATCACGTTCTGGTCTCCTCGAGGGTGAAGGATCTGGTGACCAGCTCGGGGGCTCAAGTTCTCCGACGGCGGCGTACATGAACTCAAGGGGGTTCCTGGGGAGTGGCACCTCTTCGATTCCGAGCTTTGATTCATCGAACGGCGGCCAGTTGACCGGTTCAATACATCGCGTCTAGGCCGCACCGGGTTCGATGCGCTGCAGGCGCACCTGAAGGTGATGAGGATCGCACCCGAACAGGTTCGCAGCGTCGGGACCTGCACGGCGACTCTGGCGGACCTGACTTCCTCGATGGCACGTCCTCGAACCTGATCGTCTCCATCACCGTCACGGGGATGCGGTCTGCAAGACGACGGACATGGCCTACCGGCCGGATGCCGGCTGCTGCGCGCGGGTTCCTGGACGACTACGTGATGGTTTCCTAGCGGAGAATCCCCAAAGCGCCTGTAGCTCTCGAACCTCAGACGGCGGGCTCGCCGTGTGGGGCTGGGTCCCGGTGCGCCCAGTGGCTAGGTGCGACGCCAAGGCGACTTAGGCACGCGCCGTCCCCAAAAGAAGAATCTTCGAGCGCCTCCTCGCGCCGCAGCCCAGCCCGCCGAGCCGGGGTGAGCGGGGTCACCTCGGCCAGGTGCCTCAAAGCACCGACCCGGCAGAACGTTCGGTCTACGGTCGCCTCGAGACATAGCGAAGGACTGACCGAAGGGGAAGGACTGACCGAAGGGAGGGAACGATGAGCACCAGGGTCGGAACGCTGCAGGCGCCTAGGGCGGGCGGTTCCATCTTGCTCGCTACGTTCCTCGCGTCGCTCGTCGTGCTGACGAGCGCCGTGGTCGCCATCTCGCTCGACCGCGAAGGGCGGCAGGGTGAGACGACGTTCGTCGGCCGCCACGTGGTCAACACGCCGAGCGAGCTGAGCGCCGGGACCGTCGGCGGAGTCGAGCAGACATTCGTCGGCGGCACGGCGGCGAACACGCCGAGCGAGCTGAAGCCCGTGTACATGCACGGTCGCAACCTGCTGGGCCTGTCGCCGCTGGAACCCGTGTACATGCACGGTCGCAACCTGCTGGGCCTGTCGCCACTGAACGCCAACACCCCGACCGAGCTCTCAGGCGGGGTCATCGGCGACGGGCTCCCGGCGGAGATCTACGATCGCCACCAGCGCGGTTGAGCCAAGCGAACCGCGGAACGCCCCGGCCGCCCGGCCGGGGCGTTCGCTCGTAACGCCGTCCTCGGGGAGACCGAGGAGGGCGTGGATGGCAGACTCTCGAGCGCGGCCTCACGGTGCGCCTCATGCCCCACTCGCCGCTAGGCGTGGAGGACGATCGCGAGGACGAGCGCGAAGCGGGTCCGGTGGAGGGCGTACCCGAAGGAGTGGTCGGCCTACCTCGGTTCCAGGTCCGACGGCACCCGGATCGGTTCCGCGACCGTCAACGGACCAGCACGATCCATTGCCCGGGGGGCCTTGCGAGCTCGACCGGATCCGGAGGGGGCCTTCGTCCCGTCGGCACCGCGACCGCGGAACCCGCACCCGCGTCGGAGATGCGACCCTCTCGGGCTTCCCCTCGGTCGGGCGTTACGCGAGGTTCGAGCCGGTCGACTCCGGGCTCCACCGTCCCTGGAGCCAGCGACGCTCGTGGGCTCCCCGGTCGGGTCGCGGGGGGAACAGGCTCGCCACGACGCGGGGGATCCGACGCCGGATCGCGACGGCGGCATCGAAGAGCACGAGGACGTGCTCCGCAGGCAGGAGCGGGGCCGACAGGAGCAGGACGTCTTCGTTCACCTCGGCGGTGACATCGTCGGGCAGCCCGAGGAAGGCCTCCATGAGCCGCTGGTCCAAGAAGGCGATGGCGAAGCGAGCATCATCGGTCTCCACTCGGAACCGGCGATCGAACGCCTCGAGCTCCAGGCGAACCTCCTCGCCCCCGAACGCACGGGCGACGACCACGTTCCGTGGGGCGACCCGCAGACGCGGACACGACGAATGCAGCGGCACGACCGCACAGGTGAGCCGTCGGCGTTCGCCGACCCCGCGTTCGTCCGCGTCCACGTACCACAGATCGAACACGTGCACGTCGTCGCCCGCCTGCCGATCCCAGACCACGTTCTCCGTGCCGTGCTCCGGATGCCCGAACACCGGGAACGGCAACCAAGCCGTGTCAAGGCGGAGATCGAGCGGCGCGAAGTCGAGGCCGGCGCGCTCACACAGCTGCATCAGCCGCCTCTGCCTGGCGCCGCCTCGACGTCGACGCCACCAGGCGTGACCGATCACGGCGACCGCGAGGCAGAGGATCAGCCACTTCATGCATCAAGGGTCGGCCCCATCGACGGCGGCCTTGAACGGCAGCCCTGGGGTTCGGGTGCGTGTCCGGTCGGTCCGGGCGCGGGACCCGCGCTCACTTCGGTACGGCGACGGCTCCAGAAGCCGATGCTCCCGCGACCGGCCGGGACCCGGAACGATGCACGGGCACGGCGTCGGCGATCATCCGGGCCGCCTCCGCGTAGGGCACCCGATCGGTGTTGATCACGAGGTGGTACAGGAGCGGATCGTCGATGTCCCGGCCGTAGTACTTCGTGACGTAGCGCCTCCGCCCTTGGTCGGTGGCGCGGACGTAATCCGCCGCAGCCTGCGGGCCGAGGTGGAGGTAGTCCTGCACATGCTCGATCCGCCGGCGCTCCGACCCGATGAGTCGGACGTGGAAGGCGAACGCGAGCCGGTCGGTGAGGATGTTCGCGCCACGACCGATCACGATCACGTTGCCGATCTCCGCGAGACGCAGGATCGTGTCCGCGGTCTTGCGGACGAGCGTCCACGTGGACGGGTGCAACCCGAAGAGCTCGTCGATCGTGTCGGCGATCCGGGAGACCCGGTCCTCGGGCATGTACTCGGCCATCCGCTCGGGGAGGTCGTGCTCCTGCAGCACTCGCTCGACGAGGTTCCGATCGAACACCGTCCATGGCGGCGAGGCGTTAGGGTCTCGCTTCTGGAGCCTCGCGACCAGCTCCTGCGCCACGACGTGCGATCCGGATCCGGCCTGGCGCGAGATCGTGATCACGGGCCGATGGATGCGCGTGGCACGGGACTCGCGCCGCCGCCGAAACTCGTAGTCCGCGGCCTCGAGGAAGCGCTCCACACCGGTCACCGACTTCATCGGCGCCACCTCCTGCGTCACCGTCACGATACGTCCTGGTCGGCCGGGGCTTGCCGACGAACGTCACGATGCCTGGGGGGCGACCGGCCCCCGACGAGACAGACCGGGCGAGCGTGACAGGCCCGCGGGTCTCGGGTCCATCAACCCTCCGACGATCCTCCCCGAGCTGACACGCTGGCCCCCGTCGATCACCCCGGAGGAGGCGAGTCGGATGAGGACGTCGGGGCAGATGCAGGCCCTGGATCACGGGGTGACGAGGGTTCCTCCGGACCTCCGCCCGCCGATACGGGGACCGGATCACGGCGCGGGGGGATCGCCCTGGTGGTGGTGCTGGCGATCGTCGCGATGACCGCCACCGGGATGGCGGTCTACGCCTGGCAGCACGCGAAGGTCACCGACCACAACGCCGCCCTTGCCGCCGCGGTGCAGCAGCGCGACGAGGCGAAGCAGGACCTTGCGGCCTCACAGGCCGAAGCGAGTCGTTCCGCCGACGAGGCCGCGGCCCTGACGGCGCAGGTCCGGCACCTGCGTGCCCGTGTGGACGGGCTCCGATCGACGCTGGCGGGCCTGAGCTCACAGATCGGTTCGGCCCCCTCGTGCAACGCCGAGGACATGCTCGCGGCCGTCCGTCGTGAGCTCCGGATCGGATCTCCGTTGATCTGGGAGTCCGTGTCCATCCAGGAGTGTCAGAACGGCTACGCGCGTGTCTACGCCCATCCGGGCAACGTCCCGGCCGGATCGCACATCGAGGACAGCGAGCAGGTGTTCCTGAGGTACGCCGAGGGCGAGAGGACGGTCATCACCTCGGGGACCGGGATCGCCTGCACCGACTCCGACCTCTGGCCGGAGTTGAGGGAGGCGTGCGTCGGCCTCGGCCTTCGGTGGTAACCCCGATCACCCGAGCGGTTGGGGGACCGATCAGCCCTCCATCGGCGGCGTCCGTGCTTCGATCGCGCGGTCCCGCCCGTCGTCGTCGCTGTGCACGGCGATCTGCGTGAGGCCGAGATCCGTGAGGCTCGCCGACATCTCGGTCGCCTGGTCACCGCCGAGCTCGAGGAGGACGCTGCCGCCGGGACGGAGCAGGCGCGTGGCCGCCTCGGCCGCCCCGACGAGGATCGTCGTCCCGCGCGGTCCCCCGTCGAGCGCGCGACGCGGCTCGTGGTCGAGCACGTCCCTCGGCAGGAGGTGGAGCTCCTCGGTTGGCACGTAGGGGACGACCGCCGTCACCACGTCGACGTGGCCACGCATCGACGACGGGATCGGCTCGTCGAGGCTCCCCTCGAGCGCGCGGACACCGTTGCGGCGGGCGCTCGAGACGGCCACGGGATCGATCTCGGTGGCGACCACGGTGGCCCGCCGGTGCACCGACGCGAGGACGGCAGCGACCGCGCCGGACCCGGTGCACAGATCGACAGCGACGCCGTCGGACGGCAGCAGCGTCGCGGCCCGCCGGGCCAGTCCCTCCGAGTGCGGCCGGGGAACGAAGACGCCGCGATCCACGCGGACCCGGACGCCGCAGAACCCGACCCACCCGGTGATCCAGGCGAGCGGCTCGCCCCGGAGCCGGCGAGCGACCAGCTCGTGGATGGGTCCGGTGCCGCCGCTTGCTGCCCCGAGCAGCGCGTCGGCCTCGGCGCCGGGATCGACGCAGCCTCCCTCCGCCAGCGCGCGGAGGATCCGCGTCCGTTCCTCGGTCGGCTCGTCCACCCCCAAGGGATACCGCAAGCCGGCGAGGATGACCGGGTCCCGCCGTGGTCGGTCCTAGACCCAGATGAGCACGACCGAGCCGACCAGGAGGGCGGCGAGGACGACGCTGACGGCCCGCCGGATCCCCGCATCGTCCACGACCCGGCCGAGCGCCGCCCCACCCGCGGCCCAGATCGAGGACGAGCCCGCCACGACGGCCATGACGGTGCCGACGAGCAGGGCGGCACCGGTAACGCGAACGGGCCGAGCGGGGAGGAAGGTGCCGACGGCCGCAACCGCGAAGATCCACGCCTTGGGGTTCACGCACTGGAACGCCACCGCCTGCCACAGGCTCAGTGGACCGGACACGTCCGTGCGCCCGATGGCTCCTCCCCCGACGACCAGGTAGGCGACGTAGAGCAGGTACGCGGAACCACCGAGCTTGAGGACGAGCTCGAGCGCGGGGACCGCCTCCAGGAGCGCGCCGATCCCCGCGGCCACCCCGACGACGAGCACCCCGATCCCGAGCGCCGTCCCGAGCACGTGCGGGACCGTCCGGCCGAACCCGAACCGCAGGCCCGCAGCCCACAGCACCGCGTTGTTCGGTCCCGGCGAGACCGAGCCGACGAACGCGAAGACCACGAGCGCGACCAGGTGGTTCACGGCGATCGGGTCCCGCGGGGTCGGGTCGGCATGTGACTCATCCAAGCCCTGAGGACGGTGGTGGGTCTTGTACGATCGACGCCTGGTGTCGGCCACGCCCCGCGAATGGATCCAGGCATGGAAACCCGCGGTGCCGGGCATCGACGAGGTCTTCCATGCGAGGTTCCTCGACCACGCGTACCCTCCGCACACACACGAGGCGTGGACCGTGTTCATCGTCGACGAGGGCGCGGTCCGGTACGACCTAGAGACACGGCACCGCGGGACCAGCGGCGCGCGGGTGACGATCCTGCCGCCGCACGTGGTGCACGACGGGCGAGCGGCGGACGGCGCCGGCTACCGCAAGCGCGTGCTCTACGTCGGCAACGGCGTGCTCGACGAACGCCTCATCGGGCGAGCCGTCGACGATCCGGACATCGAGGACGTCGAGATCGTTCGCGAGCTCGGGGCGCTCCACCGTGTGCTCCGGCACCCGGACGACGCGCTCGAGGCCGAGGCGAGGTTGTCCGCTTTGGGAACCCGGCTCCGCGGGCACCTGCGCGATCGCGTGGTCGATCCCGTCGGGCGCCCCGACGGCGAGATCGCCGCCGACCTCCGGGACCTCCTCGACCAGCACCGCTTCGACGCGATGACCCTGGCCGAGGCCGGGCGCATCCTCCACGTGTCGCCGGCGCACCTGGTCCGGTGCTTCACCCGTACGTTCGGCATCGCCCCGCACCGGTACCTCGTGGGGCGGAGGATCGACGCCGCGCGCCGCCGCCTCCTCGAGGGCGAGCCCGTCGCGCACGTAGCGACGGAGGTCGGGTTCCACGACCAGGCGCACCTCACGCGACACTTCCGTCGTCACGTCGGCACGACGCCGGGTCGCTTCGCGTCGGGCACGCGCGGGTCGGCCTGAGGCGGAGGCGCTCCCCCACGATCGCGCCGCTCGGTCGATCCGAACTCAAGCGGCGGTGACCGAGAGCCGGCTGGCTCCTCCCCCCACCACCACGTCGTACCGCCCCCCGTCGGCCTCATCGAACCCGTCGCTCCGAAGGCGCAGGCGGCCACCGACGGCTCCGAACGACTCATCGTCGAACTCGAGCCTCGAGGACCCACGGGCGACCTGGAGCCGGACCGGGACCCCACGCGGGCGAACGATCCGCACCGAGCTCGCTCCGCCGTCGATCCGCACCTCGACGGGACGGGTCGGCGCTGGGAGCGACAGCTCGACGTCGCTCACGCCGCCGCCGACCCGAACCGCGCTCACGTCCAGTGAACGCAGGTCGGCCCGCACCCCCGATGCCCCGCCACGGATCAGGATCTCCCACGGGACGGAGGTAGTGAGTTCGAGTTCCGCTCCTCGGCGCCGCCACTCCAACGGCAGGGAGACCAGCGGGTAGCGCACCACGACGGCCTCAGCCTCGAGCCGGACCCGAGGTGGCGAGCCTCGGAACCGCGCCCGCAGCAGGTCGCCGTTCGGGTCGGCGCCACGCATCGACAGGCGCGCGGCGCCGTTCGCGAACTCGAGCCGCCCCTCGCGCGTCTGGCGGAGCTCGACGGTGACGCGGTGGCCGTCCTCGGTCGCCGCGATCCCCGCCTCATGATCGATGTCCCTCGTCATCGTGTTCACTCCTCCCTCTCCTCGTCCTCGCGTTCGTGCCTCGGAGATCCGCTCGCGTCAGCTCCGCCGGTACTCCGCGATCGCGGTGGCGGCGAACACCACGGCGATCCCCACCGCCCAGAGCAGCGACCGGGTCACGAAGTAGCCGGCGGGGTGACCGAGCAGCGTCTCGGCCTCGGGGCCGAGGGTCAGCGCCCGCACCGCGTCGACCATGTACGTGACCGGCTGGTGCTCCGCGAAGGCCTGGAGCCATCCCGGCATCGACTCGACCGGCACGTACGCGCTCGACACGAACGTGAGCGGGAACACGAGCAGCGCCATCCCCTGCGCGGCCTGCGCCGTGCCGGCGACCAGGCCGAGCGTGATGAACAGCCACTCGAACGCGAACCCGAACGCCACGCACAGGCCGAAGGCCAGCAGCGCATCCGTCGCCGAACCGTGGATGCGGAAACCGACCGCGAAGCCGATCGCGATCGTGATCGCCAGGCTCCAGGTGTGCATCGCGGTGTCGGCCGCCGCGCGGCCCGCGAGCACCGAGCTGCGCGGGATCGGCAGCGAGCGGAGCCGGTCGACGAAACCCTGCTCCAGGTCCTCGGCCATCGCGGTCGCGGCCCCCATGCCCGTGAACAACAGGCCCGTGACCACGAACCCTGGGACCAGGAAGTCCACGTAGCCGATCCCGCCGATGTCGATCGCCCCACCGAACACGTAGCGGAAGATCAACAGGAACATCGCGCCCTGGATCGTGCCGAGCACGACGAGTTGGGGCGTCCGCAGGTAGCGGAGCATCCCCCGCTTCGCGACCGCGAACGTGCTCACCCCCAGGCCGGTGGAACGCCGGCCGATCGTCGGATCGATGGTTGCCATGTCGACTCCTCCTCTCCTTTGCAGGCCGCCTCAGGCAGCCGGTTGCGCCGAGCCGTCCTCGATCGGCTGCCCCGTGAGCGCCAGGAACACCTCGTCGAGCTTGGGCTGGCGCAGCGCGATGTCGTCGATCTGGACGCCGACCGCCTCGAGGACCCGCAGCCCATCCATGAGCCCGTCGCCACCCGACTCGACGCCGACGCTCACGCGCCCGGTGGCCTCGTCGATCTGCGGCTCGGCGTGGTCGAGCCTCGCGAGCGCGGCCGCGACCGTGGCGAGGTCGTCGCGATCGCGAACGTGCACCTCGATCACGTTCCCGCCGATCCGGCGCTTCAGCTCCGCCGGCGTGCCCGACGCCACCGCCCGGCCACGGTCGACGATCACGACGTGGTTGGCAAGGTGATCGGCCTCGTCCAGGTACTGGGTGGTGAGCAGGACGTCCGTGCCTCGCCCGACCAGGCCGCGGATGGCGTCCCAGAGCTCGATCCGGCTGCGCGGGTCCAGCCCGGTCGTGGGCTCGTCCAGCAACAGCAGCCTGGGGGCTCCCACCAGGCTGGCACCGAGGTCCAGCCGCCGACGCATGCCACCCGAGTAGGTCCTGGTCAGCCGATCGGCAGCCTCGGTCAGCCCGAGCCGCTCGAGGACGGCCTGCGCGTTGGCCCGTGCCGCGCGCCGGTCCTGACCGAACAGGCGAGCGACCATCTCGAGGTTCTCGCGCCCGCTCATCGCGGGCTCGACCGCCGCGTACTGCCCCGCCAGCCCGATCGCGCGGCGCACCAGCCCCGGCTCACGTCGCACGTCGTGCCCGCCGACGCGGAGCGTCCCAGCGTCGGGCCGCAGCAGCGTCGCCACCGCACGCACGAGCGTGGTCTTCCCGGCCCCGTTGGGGCCCAGCACCGCCACGACCTGGCCCGGCTCGGCCACCAGGTCCAGGCCGTCCAACGCACGGGTGCGCCCGAACCGCTTCTCGAGCCCGTGAGCTTCGATGGTCGGGGTCATCGCTCTCCTCCTTCCTCAACCGGTTCGAACACCGTTCCGTTCACGAACAGCATTCTGCCACCCGACCACCGTTCTGTCAAACGTTGTTCGATACTCGAACGACGGTCTGGCGGCTGATAGAGTGAGAGGCGATGGACGAGGAGCCGACGGCGACGGAGCCCCCCGCCGGGGCCGAGGTCCCCGACCCCCCGTGGCGGCTCCCCGACCGATCCCACGCGGCACCCCGGGCTCCCCTCACGAAGGACGCGATCACCGACGCGGCCCTGCAGGTCCTCGACCGCGACGGGATGGACGGCCTGTCGATGCGACGTGTGGGCGAGGAGCTCGGGACGGGCGCGGCCTCGCTCTACTGGCACGTCCGCAACAAGGAAGAGCTCCTGCAGCTCCTGTTCGAACGGATCACCGAGGAGGTCGAGCTCCCGGCGCCGGATCCCTCTCGGTGGCAGGAGCAGCTGCGGGAGCTGGCGGACCAGACGCGCGCGGTCCTGCACCGCCATCGCGACAGCGCCCGGATCTCGCTCGGCCGGATCCCCTCGGGCCCGACGCTCGCGCTCCTGACCGAGTGGCTGTTCGAGCTGCTCCGCCCCGTCGGGATCCCCGACCGGATCATCGCCTTCACCGGCGACCTCATGGGCCTGTACACGGGCGCCTTCGCGTTCGAGGAGAGCCTGGGGATCGCCTCACCGACGGGCGAGGAGCTGCCGCCCGAGGAGATCGTTCGGATGCTCCGCGACTACGTCGCCTCGCTGCCCGAGGACCGCTTCCCGAACACGCGGGGGGCTGCCGACGTGCTCTTCTCCGGCGACCAGGACGAGCGCTACCGGTTCGGCGTCGACCTGCTCATCCGGGGGCTCGAGACGTACGCGGTCACGGAGCCGACCCCACGCTCGGCAGCCCGGGCCTGAGATCAGCCTTCGAGCAGGCGTTTCAGGCCGGCGAGCGCGCCCTCCCAGCCCTGCTCCGAGACCTCCTTGGCCTGCTCGGTCGGGAGGTTCACCTCGCTCACGGTGACCTGGGTCGCACCGTCTCGCTCCGAGAGCGACCAGGTGACCACCTGGTAGTTCTCGGGTCGGTCGGGCAGGCCGGACACCGGGCTCCAGTGCGTGTGCACGAGCCGCTGGCCGCGCTCGACCTCCACGATCGTCCCCCGGTCCTCGTACGGTTCCCCCTGGTACTCGCCGCGATGCACGATCGGGCTCCCCACGACCCAGTCGGTCTCGGTGTCGACGCCGAAGAACCAGCGCTTGATCAGGTCCGGCGTCGTCAGCGCCTCCCACACCTTCGCGGCGGGCGCCGCGATCGTGATCGAGGCCTCCGTGGTGAGGTCATCGGGCATCGGCTCCCTCCTGTCTGGATGGGCGGACCGGTTCGCGTCCACCCAGTGTGCCGTCGTGAGCCGGAAGCGTCAGGCGACCGAGGGGACGAACGGCGCGAGGAACGCCCGCATCACGCCGGCGGGTTCGAGCGAGGGATCGAGCGACTGCTGGTCGACCAGGCCGTCGGCCAGCGTCGCGAAGCCGACGCCCAACGTCTCCTCGTCCGCGTTCGGGACCATCGACCCCGCGTCCTTCAGTTCGCGGAACAGCCGCACGTATCCACGGTGCCATCGGGAGTACTCGGCCGACATGCGCGAACGGAGGCGATCGTCGTACTCGCTGTGTGCCATGAGCTGCAGGTGGACGCGCATCACCTCGCGCGTCGCGGGCTCGGCCATCCAGCGGATGACCGCCTCGAGCTTGTCCCCGGGTGAGGCCGTGCCGTCCACCAGACGCTCGAGCGGGTCGATCCAATAGCGCCTCGCGTGATCGACCACGGCCAGGACCATGTCGTCCTTGCTCTCGAAGTAGTAGTGACACATCCCGTGCGAGATCCCCGCCGCGCTCGCCACCTGCCGGGTGGTGAGTCCGCTCAGTCCGCGCTCGGCGATGACGCCCCACGCCGCCTCGACGATGCGCCGCCGCGTCTCGATCCCGCGGCCTTCTCGCCCGTCTCCGTCTCCGGCTCCCTGCCCGGCAACCCCTTCGGCCACGGGCGCGAG
The DNA here is from genome assembly GCA_049587975.1 of Actinomycetota bacterium. Taxonomy (GTDB): domain Bacteria; phylum Actinomycetota; class UBA4738; order UBA4738; family HRBIN12; genus DASSJM01. Next base: position 11,184 of record JBAVEY010000175.1, read on the forward strand.
TATATGTTGACCAAGCGCTCGGTCGAATGCTAGAACCGGCCCCTCAGGCTCGAGGGGGAACCCATGACGCATCGTCGCTCGGTCCGGCTCGCGGTGTTCGCAACGATCGCCGTCCTCGCGGTCTCCTGCACGGGCACCGGGGAGCAGTCCGGTGGGGCGAGCGGTTCGACCAGCCCCTCGCTCGATCGCGATCCGAACACCCTCGTCGTCGCCGTCGACGCGTTCAACGCGGACTTCGATCCCGCCAGCGCGTACCTGCTGAGCGAGGCGCTCATCTGGCGAGGCATCTACGAGAGCCTGATCCGCCTCAAGGGTGACAGCGCGAGCGAGGTGGAGCCGCTGCTCGCGGACTCATGGGAACCCAACGCCGACGCGTCGAGCTGGACGTTCCACCTGCACCCGGGGGTCACGTTCAGCGACGGCACCCCGCTCGACGCCAACGCGGTCAAGGCCAACTACGTCCGCACGATCACGATCGAGCTCGGCACCCAGTTCATCCTCGGCTCGTTCCTCCCCAAACCCGAGAAGCAGATCGTCGTCGAGGATCCCCAGACGATCCGGTTCGATCTGGCCTATCCGTACCCGCATTTCGACGTCGTGATGGCGGCCCAGTACGGCACCGGTCTCGTCAGCCCCAAGGTCTTCGAGGAGCACTCGACGGGCGAGACCGATCAGGGGCACGAGTACCTGCTGTCGCACGCGGTCGGCACCGGTCCGTACGTGCTCGACACCCTCGAGCCCGGCAACCAGGTGGTGCTCACGCGCAACGAGAACTACTGGCGCGGTTGGGACGGCCCTCACTTCGACAAGATCATCATCCGATCGATCCCCGAGGCCTCGACCAGACGTCAGCTCCTCGAGTCGGGCGAGGTGGACATCGCCTACGCCGGCACGGCGGAAGACACGGCCGCCATCCGCAGCGACGGTCGCTTCGTCGTCGGGGACTTCAAGAACCTCGACATGACCTACATCATCCTCGGGGCGTACGGACCCCTCGCGAGCCCCGAGGCTCGACAGGCGATGAGCTACCTCTTCCCCTACGACGAATTCCTCAGCACGGTTATGAAGGGCACGCTCGAACGTGGCAACGGGCCCTTCCCGGACCTGTTGTTCACGCACGACCCCAACGTGTTCCTGTATGACACCGATGTTCAAAAGGCCCAAGACCTGCTCAACCAGGCCGGCGTCGAGCCCGGCACCGAGCTCACGTACGAGTACTACACGGGCTTCGGCAAGGAGGCAGGCCTGGTGATGCAGCAGCAGCTCGAGAAGGTCGGGCTGCATCTCCGGTTGGTCGAGAAGGAGTTCTCGGCGATGAACGCCGACCTCACGACGGATCGCCCCGTGAGCGAGCGTGCCAACATGTACTACTGGGGCTGGTGGCCGGACTACAACGACCCGTCGGACTACTCGTGGGTGATCTTCAACAGCGATGCAGCCCCCGACGTGTGCCCGTGCTACAACAGCGGCTACTACCACAACGCCCGCGTGGACGAGATCATCTACGACGGGTTCAGCCAGACCGACGATGCCAAGCTCACGGACGAGATGTACGAGGCGCAGGACCTGATGACCAGGGTCGATCCCCCGATCATCCCGGTCGGCCAGCAGTTGGACGACACCTACTTCCGCAAGGACATCCAGGGCCAGGTGTTCAACCCGCTGTACATCCTCACGTGGGATTACTACGCACTGTCCAGGGGCTGATCCGGCGGCTCGTCGATCCCGGGTGAGGGGTCGCGGATGAGCCGCCTGATCGCACGACGGCTCCTGTTCATGGTGTTCGTGCTCTGGGGCGTTACCCTCATCACGTTCTTCCTGTCCCGGGTGGCTCCCGGTGATCCGGCTCGGCTGATCGCCGGCCCGCGGGCCAACGCTGCGGCGCTCGAGAACATCCGCCAGATCTACGGGCTCGACAAGCCGCTCCTCCAGCAGTACCTGACCTACATGGGCGATCTCCTGCACGGCGATCTGGGCACGTCGTTCGTGACCCGGCAACCCGTACGTTCGGACCTCGCGACGTTCTTCCCGGCCACGGTTGAGCTCGCCCTGTTCGCGATGCTGATCGGGTCGGCCGTCGGCGTGCTGCTTGGAGTGGTCGCCGCCATCAAGCGCGGCGCGCCGAGCGACGTCGGCGTCCGGTTCGTGGCGATCGCGGGCCTGTCGCTGCCCGCGTTCTGGCTGGCGATGCTGTTCCAGCTCACGTTCTACTCGCGCCTGAGCTGGTTGCCGTTCGGCGGACGGCTCGCGACGGGCATCCCCGCCCCCCCGTACGTGACCGGCCTGTACACGGTCGACAGCCTCCTGGCCGGCCAGTGGCACACGTTCGCCGACGCGGCGACGCACCTCGTGCTGCCCGTGGCGGTCCTGGCGCTGGCCGAGGTGGGCCTGATGGCGCGCATGGTCCGCACGAGCATGCTCGAGGTGCTCGGCGAGGACTACATCCGGACCGCGCAAGCCAAGGGACTCAGCCGACGGCGGGTGCTGGTCCGGCACACGCTCCGGAACGCCCTGCTGCCCGCGGTCACCATCCTGGGCCTGGAGTTCGGGCTGCTCGCGGGCGGCGTCTTCCTCGTCGAGACGATCTTCGCCTGGCCGGGCATCGGGCGGTACGCGTACGACGCGATCCGGGCATCGGACTACAACGCCACGATGGGCGTGACCCTGATGATCGCCCTCGTCTACGTCGTGGTGAACCTCGTGGTCGACGTCGTCTACCTGTTCCTCGACCCCCGGATCCGATACACGTGATCGAGGTCACCGCGGTCGAGCCGGTCCCCGCCCGTCGGCGCCTCGACGCGATCCGGGGCTTCCTCCACGCATCGCGTCTGAACGTGATCGCGGTCACGATCGTCGGCCTCGTCGTGCTCGTCGCGATCTTCGGGACCGTGCTCGCTCCCTACCCACCCAACCACATCGATCTGCTCCAGCGGCTGCGACCTCCGTCGGTGCATCACCTCTTCGGGACCGACGACTACGGCCGCGACCTGTTCAGCCGCGTACTGGCCGGCGCGTGGATCTCGCTCTACGTGGCCGCCGTCATCCTGATCGCCTCCGTTGCCATCGGGACGATCCTCGGGATGATCGCCGGCCTCGTCGGCGGCCTGACCGACGAGATCATCATGCGGGTGACCGACCTGTTCCTCGCGTTCCCCGCCCTGATCCTCGCGGCCGCGATCGCGGCCACCCTCGGACCGAGCCTGACCCACACGATGCTGGCCCTGTCGACGGTGTTCTGGCCGTGGTACGCGAGGCTCGTCCGCGGGCAGGTCCTCTCCCTCAGGGAACGGGAGTTCATCCTGGCGGCACGGGTCGCGGGCGCGAGCACCGGGCGGGTCGTGTTCAAGCATCTGTTGCGGAACGTCTTCCCGCTGGTGATCGTCCAGGCCTCGCTGGACGTTGGGTACGCGATCCTCTTCACGTCGTCGCTCTCGTTCCTCGGCCTGGGCGCCCAGCCCCCGACGCCGGAGTGGGGTGCGATGATGACGGATGCGAGGAGCTTCCTCGAGGACTTCTGGTGGTACCCGACGTTCCCCGGGCTCGCGCTGGCCGTAACCGTCGTGGGCTTCAACCTGCTAGGCGACGGGTTGCGCGACTGGCTGGACCCGCGGCTGCGCGGCTCGCTACGGGCGGGCCGATGGTAGGAGCGGGACGAGGAACGGCGATCGCACGGAAGGACAAGCAGCAGCCCAGATCAGGTGCCCCATGACGAGCGAGGAGGACGAAGCATGAGCAGGCCACTCCCGGTCACCGCGGTCCAGGCCGCTCCGGTTGCGTACGACGTCACCGCGACCTATCAGAAGTTCGAGACCGAGCTCGCGAGGCTCAAGGCGTCGTTCCCCCAGACGCGCCTGTTCGTCTACCCCGAGCTCTACCTGTCGGCGATCGGCGGGATGGCGACCGCGTACCCCGCGGGGTACGACGCCTCCGTCGCCGAGCCGATCCCCGGCCCGCTCACCGACCGGCTGTGCAAGCTCGCCGAGACCCTCGACGTGTGGCTGGTCCCCGGATCGATCTACGAGAAAGGGGATGGCGCGAAGGTCTACAACACGGCGCTCGCGATCTCGCCCGAGGGCGAGATCGTCGCGCGGTACCGCAAGCTCTTCCCGTGGCAGCCGTGGGAGCGGACCACCCACGGCAACGGGTTCGTCGTGTTCGACCTGGACGGCATCGGCCGGGCCGGGCTGATGATCTGCTACGACGGCTGGTTCCCCGAGGTCTCGCGACACCTGGCGTGGATGGGCGCCGAGGTGATCCTGCAGCCGACCGCCACCGCGACGACCGACCGCGCTCAGGAGCTGGTGCTCGCGCGGGCCAACGCGATCGTCAACCAGGTCTACGTCGTGAACCCGAACATGGGCGGCCGGCCCGGGCCTGGCCGCAGCATCATCGTCGACCCCGAGGGCCACGCCCTGCAGGTGGGGGGCGACGGCGAGGAGTACCTGACGGAGGTGCTCGACCTCGACGCGGTCACGCGTGTCCGGGAGTTCGGCTCGGTGGGGTTGAGTCGGATGTGGGACCAGATCGACCGCGAGGGTCCCGAGATCGACCTGCCGATGTACGGCGGGACCTTCCAGCCTCGCCCGAAGCCTCCGGGGTGAGTTCGAGCGCCCCCGGGGTGAACCACCCGGACCGTGCCGCGGCGCCCGCGCTGCTCGACGTGCGCGACCTTCGGGTTCGCTTCCGGATGCTGGACGGGATGATCTTCGCCGTGAACGGGATCAGCCTCCACCTCGACCGCGGCGAGACGCTCGGACTGGTCGGCGAGTCCGGATCCGGCAAGAGCGTGACGAGCCTCGCCCTCATGCGCCTGCTGCCGCCGCAACCCGCGGCCGAGGTGACCGGGGCGATCGTGTTCGACGGTCGGGACATCGCGGCCCTTCCCGAGAAGCTGATGCGATCGATGCGCGGACGCGACATCGCGATGGTCTTCCAAGATCCGATGACCAGCCTGAACCCGGTGCTCCGGATCGGGGAGCAGATCGAGGAGACGATCCGCGCGCACCGCGAGGTCGACGCGGCGAGCGCGAGGACGCGAGCCGCCGAGCTCCTGCGGCTCGTCGGGATCGCCGACCCGCAACGGCAGCTCGAGCGCTACCCGCACGAGTTCAGCGGCGGGATGCGTCAGCGGGTGATGATCGCGATGGCGCTCGCGCTCGAGCCGAAGCTGCTCATCGCCGACGAGCCGACCACGGCGCTCGACGTCACGATCCAGGCCCAGGTCCTCGAGCTCTTGAAGCGGTTGACCACGGAGACGGGGACGGCGGTCATCCTGATCACGCACGACCTAGGGGTCGTCGCTCGGATGACCCGGCGGGTCGCGGTGATGTACGCGGGCAAGATCGTGGAGTCCGCACCGACGGGGGGACTGTTCGCGTCGCCGAGACACCCGTATACCGTCGGGCTGCTGCATTCGATCCCGCGGCTCGACGGCGACGTGGGGATGCTGCGCCCGATCGAGGGCTCGCCGCCGGACCTGCGGCGGGAACCCGAGGGGTGTCCGTTCGCGCCGCGGTGCGCGTGGCGGGTCGAGGCGTGCTGGGAGCAGATGCCCGAACTCGTCCCCGTCGACCCGGCCACCGATGCCGGCGAGCACGTCCTCGCGTGCCACAACCCGGTCACGCCGCACGAGGTCGAGCTCGCGCGTCCCGACCGTGCCGGGTTCCAGGCTGCACCCGCACCAGGGGCCGTCACCTGAACCCCGACCATCCCCTGCTCGAGCTGCGCGACGTTCGCGTGCATTTCCCGATCACGAAGGGCCTCCTCCTACGGCGCGAGATCGGCCAGGTTCGGGCCGTCGACGGGGTGGACCTCGAGGTGCGCCGGGGGCAGTCGGTCGGCCTGGTGGGCGAGTCCGGTTCCGGCAAGACCACCCTCGGGCGGGCGATCGTCGCCCTCGCGAGACCGACCGCCGGGACCATCGTGTTCGACGGCAAGGACGTCTGGTCGCTGGGTCGAGTCGAGCTCAAGCGGCTCCGGCGCCGAGTCCAGATGGTGTTCCAGGATCCGTACGCATCGCTCGATCCGAGGATGACCGTCGGGAAGAGCATCACCGAGCCACTCGACATCCACGGCCTCGGCACGCGAGCGGATAGGAAGCGCCAGGTCGCCGAGCTCCTCGAGACCGTCGGCCTGCACCAGAGTCACGCCGACCGGTACCCGCACGAGCTCTCGGGTGGTCAGCGCCAGCGCGTCGGGGTCGCACGGGCCCTGTCGCTCGACCCGGATCTCGTGGTCGCGGACGAACCGGTGAGCGCGCTCGACGTCTCGATCCAGGCGCAGATCGTCAACCTGCTCCAGGAACTGCAGCGAACGCTCGGACTGACCTCGATCCTCATCGCGCACGACCTCGCGGTGGTGCGTCACGTGAGCGACGCGATCGCGGTGATGTACCTCGGAAGGATCGTGGAACGGTCACAGGCGGTGGAGCTCTACCGAGAGCCATTACATCCGTACACCATCGCGCTGCTCTCGGCCGTCCCGATCCCCGATCCGGTCGTGGAGGCCAAGCGCGAGCGCATCGTGCTCCGCGGCGACGTCCCGAGCCCGGCGGCCCCGCCGCCCGGATGCCCGTTCCACACGCGATGCTGGCTGCGCGAGAAGCTCGACTCCCCGGAGGCCTGCTCGTCGGAGGTCCCCGCCCTGCGCTCGATGCGGTCGGGCCACCTGGTCGCGTGCCATTTCGCGGAGGAAGTACCCACCTGACTCGGGCTGCCTCATCCCTGCCGGCTGATCTCCCAGTCGTGGCCGAACGGATCCGTGATCCTCCCGGTCCGCCATCCGTGTTCCTCGTGGACCGCCGCGACGACGGCGGCCCCCGCCCCCACCGCCCGGTCGAACACCGTGTCCGGGTCCACCACGGACAGGATCATCCGCACCGACCCCACCCCGGGTGCGAGCGGACCGGCGTCTGGGTCGTCCTGGATCCAGAACCTCGCGCCCCCGATCGAGAGTCGAGCGACGACGAGGTCCCCCTGCTCGCCCTCGAGCCGGTACTCCAGCACCGCGCCGAACGCGGCCCGGTAGAAGGCCAGCGCCCGCTCGGCGTCGCGCACCGCGAGCCACGGGGCGATGCTCGTCTCGAACGGGTTCGAGTCTGCGGTCATCATGCCGGCCCCCGGGGCCGATCGGCGCCCCGCGCCGCGATCGCGGTCGCTCGGAACACCTCGGTGGGCGCCGCCACGTTCCTGAGCATCGTCGCCCCGACCTCCTCGAGTCGTGCCCGTCAATCAGGAGCGTTTCCGGCGTCGGGCGATGGTCCCGCCTCCGAGTGTTCGACTTCGGAGCGACGACCCCATCGGCGCTGCCCCGCCTTCGGAGCCTTCGCCGGCGGGTGGTCGATCCGGGTCAGCGACGAGTCCACCACCTCGTAGGTCTTCGTGTAGGTGGAGAGGAACGCCTGGATCGTCGCGGCGATCGGCAGCGCGAAGAACGCGCCCACGAACCCGCCCACGGCACCGCCGGCCATCGCAGCGCCGAACGCGACCCCTGGGTTGAGCTCGATCGTCTTCGCGCTGATCCGGGGGCTGAGGAAGTAGTTCTCGAGCTGCTGGTAGACGACGATCTCGGCCACGACGATGAGCGCGGCCGTCGTTCCGTTCTCGGCCAGCACGACCAGGACCGGGACCGCGCCCCCCACGTAGGTGCCGACGATGGGGATGAAGGAGGACACGACACCCGCGAACAGCGACAGGGGCAGGGCGAACGGCGCGCCGATGATCTTGAGCGTGAGGTACAGCAGCGCGCCGTTGATCAGGGCCAGGAGCAGCCGCGAATACAGGTAGCCCCCCACCTTGCGGATGGCCGTCTCCCAGGCGAAGAGCGCGTGTCGCTGTCGGTCCGGCGGAAGCCTCGAAAGCAGCGCTCGACGCACCTCGGGGCCGTCCGCCGTGAGGTAGAAGGTGAAGAGCCCGACCGTGAACAGCGTGAAGATGCCGCTCAGGAGCGACGCCACCTGTCCCACCACCTCGTCCATGTGACGCGTCAGGTAGTCCTGGATCTTCTTCGCGGCGTTGGCCGCGTCGGCTCGCTGGGAGGCCGAGATGATCGTCGTGTCGAAGTGGTCCTGCGTGAAGTCATTCACCTGGTCGATGTACGTCGGCAACTGCCCGATGATCTGATCGGCCTCCTGCGCGATCACCCCGGCGATCGCAACCACGAACACGACGACGATCGCGAGGACGCTCACGAGCAGGAGCGCCGTCGCGCTGCCTCGGCGGAGCCCCCGCTTCTCGTGCAGCCAGATCACGCCGGGCTCGAGCGACAGCGCCAGCAGCTCCGCGAGGATCAGGTACCCCACGAGGTTCCGCTCGAGCCCCAGGAACCACAGCGCGGCGAGCGTGATCAGGACCGCTGAGATCGCCCACACGATGCTCCGGCGGATCGTCGCTGGGACCCAGGGCGGAGGCGCTCCCGCGCCGGAGCCCTCGGTGACCGCCGACTCCGCCGCCTGCTCGGAACCCTCCCCCATCGCCCCCCTCCTGTTCGACCACCGGCCTTCGGCCGACCCAACTCCCCTGGCCCGCTAGGCCACCGTCTCGTCGGAGGCGGGGCCGACCGCGGACGTGGTGCCGCTCTCCGGGGACACCTCATCCGACGGCTCGAGCTCGGAACCGTCCTGCTGGAACGTGAGCGCGTAGACCTCCTGACCCTTCGGGTACTCCTTGGTCGGACGGAACTCGCGGCTGACCGTCACCCCCAACGCCTCGTACGCCCCGTCCTGCCCCTCGCGGAGCCGTTCGCCGAGGTACACGTTCGCCACGATCTCCCGCGGCAGCGCCGCGGCCGTCACCATGCGGACGGCGCCGACCACGGGTGGGCCGACGACCGTCAGCTCGTCGGCGATCTTCACGAGGTAGCCGGGCCCTGCGTCCAGGCCCATCGACAGACCGACCCCGGCCGACAGGTTCCTCGAGTTGCTCCGGAAGTCCTCCAGCACGCGTCGGTGGAACAGGTCGATCAGGATGTTGGCGGTGTGCGTGATGTCCCCGGCGGTCTGGACGAAGCGCTCCTCGTACTCGTCCTGCGACCCGGACTGCACGATCCAGTACGCGAGGAACCCGTCCCCGGTGAACTTGTCGAACCAACCACCCGAACGCCGGATCCCGAGCCGGACGGAACTCACGAACTTGTCCATCACGACCGCGAACCGTTCGAACCTCACCGACTCTTTCATCAAGGTCGTGGACTCGCGGATGTCGGCGGCCATGACGAACATCTGGATGGGCTCGCCGTCGATCACGGCATCCAGGAGCTCGGCGCGCCGGAAGCGCTGCTCCCAATCGGGTGGGGCGTGCGACTTCAGCAACCGTGCGACACGGTTGCGGTCCCGGTCACGCTCCCGTGTCGCGGACGATCCGCCGGCGGCCATCGCACCTCCGATGGGACTTCTTGGGGAGGGTGAGTCAGTCTAGCCCGATGCGGTGCCGGCGCCGCCGAAGACGTTCGCGAGCCAGGACGCCCAGGCGCGTTCGGCCTGTTGCTGGTCGACGGCGCCGTCGAACAGGTGGTGTCCCACCATCGTCGTCCCGTCGAACCCGTAGATGAACCGGTAGAGCGCGTCGCTCGAGCGCACCCCGAGGAAGCTGGGGGACACGTGGTCGATGACCCCGTCGATGGGAGCGAGCCCCTCCGGCGTGAGGTGAACCTGGTCGCCCTCCGCAACCGAGCCCGGGAGCCCGAGCGCGCGGCGGAAGGTCTCGAGCGCCTGCTCCCGGTCGGGGACGTTCGGGCCGTGGGTGTCGATCGGCGTCGCGAACCGCCCGGAGAAGTACGTGACGTACTCGGCGAGCTTGGCGAGGTACATCGGGTCGCCCTCGCTCATCGCCTCGTACTCGGCCTCCCAGTCGCCGCCCAGCATGCCGCTGTGGACGTACCGGATCGTGGAGCCGCCGCCCTCGCGTTCGTCGATGCGGTAATCGAACTGATGCATGGATCCGT
>JBAVEY010000176.1:0-9291 GCA_049587975.1 Actinomycetota bacterium
CGGACGACCGTCCACGCTCGGCGGGCGAACTCGCGGACGACGCCGCTCGAGCCCTTGGCGCGGAGCTGCCGCCGCGAGCCGCACTGTTGAAGGCGCCCGCTGAGGACGCCTACCAAGGCTTACTCGCGCAGGGCGTCGATCGCGCGATCTCCGAGTTCAACCTCGACGCGGAGAAGGTCCCCGCTGCCCTGGATCTCATGGATCGGGAGATGCGCCGGCTCTCCGAAGACGGTGTCGACCTGATCCTCGTCGAGCCGAACTCCGTCGACGTGAACGCGGTGGCCGCAGACTTCCCCGACACGCGCTACGTCGCCATCGACTTCACCGGTCGACCCAATCCAAGCCTCCCTAACGTGTCGTACGTCTCCTTCGCCCAGAACGAGGGCTCGTTCCTCGTGGGCGCCGCAGCGGCCCTGAAGAGCCAGACCGGACGGATCGGGTTCATCGGCGGCATGGACATCCCCATGATGCACGAGTTCCAGGCCGGCTACGAGGCCGGGGCCCGGGCGGTCGATCCGAGCATCGAGGTGCGGACGACATACCTGACCCCGTACTTCGACTTCAGCGCGTTCGGCTCCCCGACGTATGCGTTTCACGTTGCCACGGGCATGTATGGGTGGGGCGCCGACGTCATCTTCCATGCCGCCAGCGCCTCGGGACGGGGTGTGTTCCAGGCGGCCGCCGAGATCCGGGACAGGCATGTGTGGGCGATCGGGGTGGACGTCGATGAGTACCAGGAGATCGCGGCGATGGACCCCAAGGACGCGCCGCCGGAGCTTCACATCGCGGCCTGGCCGTCCCACGTGCTCACCTCGATGGTGAAGAGGGTGGACGTCGCCGTCTATGAGGTGCTCCGAGACTACTCGCGGGGCATCCTCACGTCGGGGGTCCGGCAGTACGGCCTCGCCGAGGGCGGCGTCGATATCGCCTACAGCGGCGGATTCATCGACGACATCCGCCCGCAGATCGAGGACCTGCGAGCGCAGATCATCGCGGGCGATGTCGTCGTCCCTTCGAAACCTGCCAAGGCTTGAGCGCTGGGCATCCTGCCCGGCGCGATGCGTAGGGGGCGGATCGAGCGCGAGCGGACGGGTCCACGTCGAAGTGAGCCGCCTGCCGACAGCGGTTCCCCTCGCCCGGGCACGAAGCCCTCAGGTGCCATCCGGAGCGGCGGCTCCGGCCTGGCCACACGTCCGCTTTCCCGCGAGCGGTCCGTCGAGCGTTCCCGCGAGTGGTCACCCCGGTAGTGGGGTGATCACTGCCGGGCCAGAGTGGGAAGCCGGAGGCGGTTCGTCCTGCAGTCCGAGAGCCGAGCCGCCAACGCCAATATCACGACCGGTGGGGAAGCTCTGTGGTGGGCGCTGGTCACTATCACCACGGTCGGATACGGGGACTACTTCCCGGTGACCGGTGCCGGTCGTGTGACCGGCGCGTTCGTGATGTTCGCCGGGGTGGGGATCATCGGCGCTCTGGCCAGCTTCCTGGCCAGCATCCTCGTTCCTCAGTCGAAGACCGAAGAGGAGCCAATCGCGCCTGCAGCCACGAATACGGTGCAAGAGGAGCTCGTCCGCATCAGGGCGGAACTGACGGCGCTCCGGCAGTCGCTGCTGGTCGAGGACGATGGAGACCCTTCCACGCCGATTGCCTAAGGGCAACAGCTCGAGGAGCGCTACTACTGGGCGCACCGGGAGCCCGTGCCGCACGGCGAGCCGGCCGTCTGACAAGCGCCGCTCATGAGCGGAGCCCGGGGTTTCAATTCTAACGGGGTCGTTCCTACACTTCTTGGCCGAACGCTTGCACATTTGGAGCCCGTCAGGGGTTCATCGATACGACATGAACGAGCCGATCCATCTGGCTGCCGAGGCCTTTGCCTCCTTGGAGGTCTCCCAAAGCTTCGAGGCCTTCTACGACGCCGAGAGTCGGACGCTGTTTCGTCGCCTGTGGCTCGTTACCGGGAACCGTGCGGAGGCGGAGGAGCTCATGCAGGACGCGTTCCTGAAGGTCTGGGAACGGTGGGAGCAGGTGGGCGCGATGGAGGACCCGGTCGGGTACCTCTACCGCACGGCCATGAACCTGTTCCGCAAGCGGTATCGGCGGGCTGTGCTGGCGATCCGGCGATCCCTCGGCTCCACGCCCACCCGGGACGACTTCGCAGATGCCGACGATCGCCAAGACGTTCGGCGGGACAGGTCCACTCGATCGACTCGGATCCACGCCATGGCAGCACGGTGGCAGGCCGTGCGTCCCGATGGTTCGAGGCCTCCGTCCTGGTCGTCGTCGGTGTCCTTCTCCTCTCGGGATCTCGGTCACCGCCGGGTTAAGGAAGGGCCGTCCGGGTACCTCTTGGCTGCGAGGTGGTTTCATGATCGCTGCACTTGAAGGCCTCGGGGTCATCACGATCGTCGCCGTGATCGTCGTCGTACTCGCGATGATCCTCCTCATACAGCGCGCGCGCTGAGGAGGCCGCCGACGGTGACCGGGTAACTCAGCCGATGTGGGATCCGCCCTTCCCCGATCTCCAGATGCTGCCGCCGTGAGTGTCATCGCGTTCCTTCTCCGCAACGGCCCGTCGCCGGGCGCGTCTCCGCCGGGACTCCGCTCTCGTGCGGGCCCTGCCATAGAGGTCTCTGAGGAGGCGTTTCATCGGTCCGCCCGCGATCCGACCCTGTCGCCGCCACCGTCAGGGGAGCGGGACGAGATCTCCCAGCGAGCGGAGCAGCAACGACCGGAGCTGCTCCCGCTCCTGCTCGCTCAGGGCGCCGAACAGCTCCTCGTTCATCCGCTCGGCGGCGCGCGCGCGGATCCGGAGGGCCCGGCGGCCCGCCGGGGTGAGGTCGACGGCGTAACGACGACGGTCGCGCGCGTCGCGCTTGCGCTCGACGAAGCCCGCCGACTCCAGCCAGTCGACGAAGCCGACGAGATCGCTCGGGTCGAGACGGAGCCGCCGGCTGATGTCCTGCTGGCTCGACGATCCGAACTCGTCGAGGCACGCGAGGATCGCGAGGTGCGGGAACCGCATCTGCTCGGCCACCGTCCCGGCCCGCTCGATCCGCTGCTGCCCGAGGCGGAACGCCTCACGCATGAGCAGGAACATCGCCGCGCTCGGGTAGCGGAGGAGGCTGGTGGGGTAGGCGAGGCGCTCGCCCTCGGGTTCGTACGCACGGAGCGCCTTGGCCAGTCGCCGGCTCGGCCTCGGCGCTCGGGGGCGAACGGGATCGGCCCCGGGTACGTCCGCGGTTGGGTTGACGGCCATCGGGAGCGTCCTTATCGTTGGGAGGTCCCATGATTTACCACACCCAGGGTTCGGGCGCCACCCACGCCGGCGGCGTCGCGACCGGGACGGGCCCCACGCCCGGGTCGGTCATCTCGGTGGGCGGCCTGGCGAAGAGCTATGGGGAGATCCAGGCGGTCGCCGGCGTCGACTTCGAGGTGCTCCGCGGCGAGACCTTCGGGTTCCTCGGGCCGAACGGGGCCGGCAAGACCACGACCATCAACATGCTGTGCACGCTCGTGACGCCGACGGCCGGATCGGCCAGCGTGGCGGGCTTCGACATCGTCCGGGAGCGCGACGACGTCCGACGCAGCATCGGCCTCGTCTTCCAGGACACGACGCTCGATTCGTACCTCACGGCCGAACGGAACCTGCGGTTCCACGCCGAGCTGTACGGCGTCCCGAGGGACGTGGTCGACGACCGGCTGGCAGAGGTCCTCGACATCGTCGGGCTCACCGATCGCAAGGACTCGCGGGTGATGGAGTTCTCGGGCGGGATGATGCGCCGGCTCGAGATCGCCCGCGGGCTGCTGCACTACCCGCGGGTGCTCTTCCTCGACGAGCCGACGATCGGCCTCGACCCACAGACCCGGGTGCACATCTGGGCCTACATCGACGAGCTCAAGCAACGCGAGGACATCACGATCTTCCTCACCACGCACTACATGGACGAAGCCGAGCGCTGCGACCGGATCGCGATCATCGACAGCGGTGCGATCGTGGCGCTCGACACGCCGGAGACGTTGAAAGCGAGCGTGGGCAAGGACCGCGTCCAGATCAAGACGCCCGACAACGAGGCCGCGATCGCGGCGCTGCGCGAGCGGTTCGGGCTCGAGGCCGCGGTCCACGAGGGCGAGGTGACCTTCGCGGTCGAGTCGGGGGAGCGGTTCGTGCCCCGTCTGTTCGCCGAGCTCGGCCTGCCGATCGAGGCGGTCGGGGTGTCGCGGCCGACGCTCGACGACGTGTTCATGTCCTACACGGGCAAGACTATCCGCGACGCCGAGGCCGTGAACCCGCTCAAGGCGATGGCCAGGCTCTGGCGAGGAGGGAGGTAGACCGTGGCCATCGAGACCGCGGAGCCGGCATCCGTCGCGACGTCGGTCCGACTCCGGGGCGGGTCGTTCGCGCACGAGGCCCGTGCCGCCAAGATCGTCTGGCAGCGCGAGGTGATCCGCTTCTCGCAGGATCGCTCGCGGCTGATCGTGGCCTTGGTCCAGCCGTTCCTGTTCCTGTTCGTGCTCGGCACGGGCCTGTCGAGCATCGCGTCGATCGGCAGCGGCCTGTCGTTGCGCACGTTCCTGTTCCCCGGGGTGCTCGCGATGTCCACGATGTTCACGGCGCTGTTCTCGGCCGGCTCCCTGGTCTGGGACCGGGAGTTCGGGTTCCTGCGCGAGATGCTCGTCGCGCCGGTCAGCCGCGCGGCGATCATGACCGGCAAGGCGCTGGGTGGGGCCACCGTCGCCACGATCCCCAGCGTCCTCATCCTCGCGCTCGCCGGGACCGTCGGCGTCCCGTACAGCCCGCCGTTGATGCTCCTGCTCGTGGTCGAGCTGCTGCTGCTCTCCTTCGTTCTGACCTGCGTCGGGCTCGTGATCGCGGTCCGGATCAAGCAGTTCCAGTCGTTCATGGCGATCACGCAGCTCCTGCTGATGCCGATGCTGTTCCTGTCGGGTGCGCTGTTCCCCCTGTCGAACCTCCCCGCGTGGCTGCACGTCCTCACGCGCGTGAACCCGCTCACGTACGCTGTCGACCCGCTGCGGCGAGCGGTGTTCGCGCACCTGGATGTCGCGATCGTCGTGCGGGAGCGTCTGAGCCCCGGCGTCACGTGGGGTTCCTGGACGGTCCCGGTCGGGGTGGAGCTCCTGCTGGTCCTGTCGATGGGCCTGATCCTGCTCGGCATCGCGATCGCTGAGTTCCGACGCGTCGAGTAGCTCCGTCCGCCGGCTCGTTCGTTAGGCTTCGACCATGGAACCGGCCCGCAACCTCGCGCTGTGGGCGGCGGACAACCGGTGGCTCCGGGAGCACCTGGTGCGGTACCGATTCGTCCGGCGGAGCGTCCGGCGGTTCATGCCGGGCGAGACGCTCGTCGACGCGATCGCCGCGGCGATCGCGCTCCGCGAGCGCGGCCTCCCGACGATGTTCACGGCCCTCGGCGAGAACGTCACCGAGCGGGCCGATGCCCGCCGGGTCGTCGAGGAGTACCGCGTGTCGTACGAGCGGGTCGCGGAGGCCCGGCTGGACACCGAGTTCTCGGTCAAGCCGACGCATCTGGGGCTCGACCTGGATCCGGAGGTGGCGCTCGCCAACCTGGAGGAGCTTGCCGCCAAGGCCGCCGAGACCGAGAATTGGCTGTGGCTCGACATGGAGTCGTCGGCGTACGTGGCCGGGACCATCGGGCTGTACCGCAAGCTGCGAGCCGGACATCCGAACGTCGGCATCTGTCTCCAGGCGTACCTGAAGCGCACCGCCGACGACCTCGACTCGCTGATGCCGCTCGACCCGACCATCCGGCTGGTCAAGGGCGCGTACCGCGAGCCGCGCGAGCTCGTGTTCGGCTCGCGCGAGGTGATCGATGAGGCCTACCGGCGGCTCGCGCTCCTGATCCTCGCGCGGAAGGGGCCGGTCGGCCGTCTCGCGCTCGGCACGCACGACGTCGGGCTGGTCCGCCAGATCGAGGTCGACGCCGGCGGGCACGAGGGGTTCGAGGTCCACATGCTCTACGGGATCCGGCAGGCGGACCTGCTGCGCCTGGCGACCGAGGGCCATCGGGCACGCTCGCTGATCTCGTTCGGGACCCACTGGTACCCGTGGTTCATGCGCAGGATCGCCGAGAAGCCCGTCGAGAACACCCTGCTCGCGCTCCGGAACCTGGTCGCCCGCGGCTGACCAGGATCAGCCGAGGATCCGCGCCTCGCCGAACCCCGCATCGAGCGACCCCGCGCGCTCGAACCGTCGGGGGTGGAACTGCGCGAGGCCGGGGTCGACCTCCGCGCCCGTGAGCAGATCCGCCAGGTGCCGGCCGAGCGCCGGCGCGAGCTTGAAGCCGTGGCCGCTGGTCCCGGCGTCGACGAACACGCCCTGCGCGATCTCCCCGATCACCGGCTGCCAGTCGGGGCTGACGTCGTACAGGCTCGCCCAGCCGCCTCGGGCCGTCGCGTGTTGGAGCGCCGGCGCGCGCCGAACGATGCTCGAGCCGAGCCGCGACGCCTCGTCGGCGCCGAGGCGCTCGTCGACATCGTCGGGATCGACCGTCGGCTCGGGATGGAGCGGGCCCATCAGGAACAGCTCGTCGCCCTCCGCGCGGAAGTAGTAGCCGTTCGGCAGGTCGCCGTGGGCGGGCACGCGGTCGTCGCCGCCCCACGCGAACGTCGCGACGATGTGGCGTTCGACCGTGAGCGGCAGGTCGGCGCCGACCATCGCGGCGAGCGGTCGGGACCAGGGGCCGGCGGCGATCAGGACGCGGTCGGCACCGAGCGACGTGCCGTCGTCCACGCCGAGTCGCCACGTCTCGCCGTCGGGCTCGATCGCGGTCACGCCTCGGCCCAGGTGGACCTCGGCGCCGAGCTCCCGAGCTCGTCCGAGCAGGCCCTGGGTCGTGAGGACCGGGTCCGCGTAGCCCGCGTCGTGTTCGAACGCGGCGATCGCGATCCCATCCAGGTCGAACGCCGGCCACTCCGCGAGCACCTCCTGTGGCTCGAGCAGGTCGGTCGGGATGCGTTGAGCGTTCAGGCGCGGGACGACCTCGCGCACCGCCGTCTCGTCCTGCGGTGGATGGAGCATGAGCAGGCCGGTCTGCCGGAAACCCGAGCGACGGCCGGTGTGCTGCTCGAAATCGCGGAACATCGCGATCGAGTCGCGCGCCACCCCGGCCAGGAAGGCGTTGGTGTAGTACGCGCGGCAGATCGCGCTCGAACGGCCGGTGGGGCCGCCGGCTGGCGCGGTCCGCTCGATCACGACCGTGCGAACGCCGCGCCCCGACAGATGGAACGCGACGCTCGCGCCGTGCACGCCCGCCCCGATCACCGCGACGTCGAACGGCGTCATCGGTCCATCGGTCCACTAGCTCCGGGGGTCGTGCTCGATCGCCACGTCGGCCGGGGTTCCCTGCCGCTTGGCGACCACGGCGTACCGGTCGTTCTCGAAGACGATCCGCTCGATGTCGCCGATGAGGTGCTCCGGCACGATGGCGAACTGCCTCTGGTCGCTCCGGA
Source organism: Actinomycetota bacterium (assembly GCA_049587975.1). Taxonomy (GTDB): domain Bacteria; phylum Actinomycetota; class UBA4738; order UBA4738; family HRBIN12; genus DASSJM01. The sequence continues at coordinate 7,483 of JBAVEY010000176.1, forward strand.
CGTCCTGGTACTCCGCCATCGTGATCTCGATCACGCGGCCGCAGGTCTTCAGGGCGCATTCGCAGGCGATGTCCATCCGTCGAGCGGGTGGATCGGTCTGGTGCGCCTGCTCGATCTCCTCGTTGGTCTCCCTCGACGCGGCTTCGTTCAGGGCCATCCGCTCTTCGCGAGAACTCATGGCCCGGATTATCGTCTGAGGAAGGGCGGGTCGACCCTCCGGTGGGAGCAATCGACGAGGAAGACGGGTCCGCGACGACCTGCGTAGACTCGGGCTCGGAAGCGTCCACCATCCATGAGAGGAGCGGTCCATGACCGAGGGTCCGGATGTTCCCGTCGACCTGTATATCGCCGCGTACGACGATCCCGACGCCGCGCAGGGTGACTTCGACGCCCTGAAGGAGCTGGTCAAGGGCGGCGTGATCTTCATGGACGTCGCCGTGCTCGTCAGCCGCGACGCCGAGGGCAAGATCACGGTAAAGGAGAACGCCCACGAGGTCGCGAAGGGCGGCATGGTCGGCGCGCTCGGCGGTTTCGTCCTCGGACTGATCTTCCCGGCCGGGGTCATCGCGGCCACCGTCGTCGGCGCCGCAGCCGGCTCGGGCATCGGCGGCCTGATGTCCCACCACCGCGAGCACGAGATCAAGAAGGACATCGAGGACGTCTTGCCGCCGAACTCCTCCGGCATCGTGGCGATCTTCGATGAGGTCTGGGTCGCCCAGGTCGAGAAGGCGCTCGCCAAGGCGGCGAAGATCGACAAGGAGAAGGTCGACAAGGAGAGCGTCGAGAAGGCCAAGGAAGCCGCGAGCAAGGCCGGTTAGGCAGCCGACGAGGGCGCGTCCCGCGGGTGCTGACCATCATCGGGACCGGTGCGGGGATCCCGTCGGACATGTCGGACGGGACCCCGTGGAGCATGGCGGACAGCTTCGTCCTGTTGCTGGTCTACGTGCTCGCGTTCGCGATCGCCGTCGGGCTCATCGTCTGGTTCGATCGCAAGCTGAGTTCGCGCCGCTTGTTCCGCGACATCTACCGCGAGCTCGGGATCGGCGGGCGGCCACCTCGGTAGCCTGGACCCGCCGACCACTTCATGGACGAGCACGGTGCGATCGTCGAGCCAGATCGCCGTTCGGCCGTGGGCGATGATCGTGGCCTGCTCCGTCACCACGTCGACCACGACGATGACCTCGGGTCCCCCTCGTTCGAACTGCTCCATGGCGACGATCCGGCGGCCGTCGGGCGCCCAGTGGCGGCGAGACTCAGCTCGTTTCCCGGAGCATCCCCGACGATCATCGCCCGAAGGGTCCGGTCTCACCCCCAGGGACAGAAGGCCGGAGGGTTGGGGCACTGATCTTGTATCAGTGCACCAACCCTTCGGGAGCGGGCGCGGATGCCAGGGGGAAGCGACCTCGCCGAGATGTCCAGTCGCGCTTCCGCGCCCACGACGAACGGATGCGATCGCACACGGAGTAGCGGCACCTCCGACTGCTCTCGTCCTTCTGAACGGACTCCGAGTGTCCACAGGTCGCCCAGAGCACCCTGGTTGAGCTGTCCTGTTTCGAGGGTCGAAGGGGCTCGACGTTCGGTGTCATTGGGCGTCACCCGTTGCCTTGACCTTCCGGCTCGTCCACCGGGGTGAAAAATGGACACGTGCACCGAGAGAACAGGCACGGTCCGGAGTGGGCATGGATGGACTCGATGTGCTGGCACCAGGAGCAAGTGCTGGCCGGACTCGCGTCGGGGTCGATCCAGCGGACCGCGGACTGGCTGGCTTTCGTCACGGAACGCCTCCGTAGGTTGTGCGCGCTACAGACG
>JBAVEY010000177.1:0-1628 GCA_049587975.1 Actinomycetota bacterium
TATCCCATCTGTGCTTGAGGCGGTCACTTCACTCCGGCACTCGAGATCTACATGCAGCGCCTCCGTAGGTTGTGCGCGCTACAGAGCTATCGGCTGATTTGGGACAGCCCCTTTCGCGGCCGAAAGACCAATTTGACTTGGTCGTTCGTCGGATGCGAGGACGCTGGTTTCTGAACCAAGGTTTCAGAAACCGAGAGTTGGGGACGTTCCTCGTTTCAGAAACCGAGAGTTGGGGAGGTTCCTCGGCGGCGGATCATCAGGGGGAGGCGCATGGTTCGGGTCGGTCGCGTGCGTGTGGGGATCGGTGCGATGCTTGCTCTGCTCCTCACCACCGGCGCGTGCAGGCTCGTGCGCCTGCCGAGTCAGGAGCAACCTAACGCCGGGAGCCGCGCCGAGTTCGCCGCCGTCTTCCCCATCGGCGTCGAAAGCCTCGACGGCAGCGGAAACAATCTCCAGTACCCCGCGTGGGGACGCGCGGACAGGCCCTACGCGCGGGTCGCGCCCGCGAGCTACGCGGATGGCATCGGGGCCATGGAGGCCGGGCCTTCGCCCCGCTACGTCAGCAACCGCGTCTTCAACGACTCCTCACAGAACGTGTTCTCCGAGAACGGCGTGACGCAGTGGGCCGCCACGTGGGGGCAGTTCCTCGACCACAACATCGGTTTGGCGCAGGGAGGGGACACGAGTTCGCCCATCGCGTTCGATCCTCAGGATCCGCTGGAGGAGTTCGCCAACGACCTCGGGGTGATCGACTTCCGGCGAACACACGCCGCTCCCGGAACGGGGTTCACGACGCCACGCCAGCAGATCAACACGGTCAGCTCGTACCTGGACGGATGGGCGATCTACGGTGGAACGCCGCAGCGGCTCGAGTGGCTGCGCGAGGGGCCGGTCGACGGCGACCTCTCCAACAACGGCGCGCACATGCTCGAGTCCGCGGGCGGGTACCTCCCTTCATCTTCCGAGCGCAACGCGCCCGCCCCCGAGATGCAGCTCATGGGCCGGCTCCAGGCCGTCCCGCACCGGGCGATCATCGCCGGCGACGTGCGGGCGAACGAGAACATCGCCCTCACCGCGGTGCACACACTGTTCGTCCGTGAGCACAACCGGATCGTCGATGCGCTCCCGATCGAACTCTCCGAGGAGATGAAGTTCCAGATCGCCCGCCGGATCGTCACGGCGGAGATCCAATACATCACCTACACCGAGTTCCTGCCTGCCCTCGGGATCCACCTGCCCCCGTACCCGGGATACGCTCCCGACGAGGACGCCACGCTCTCCAACGAGTTCGCGACGGTCGGCTACCGGGCCCACAGCATGCTCCACGGGACGATCGATGCTGTGGCGACGCCGGACGAGCTGTCGCCGCTGCGGCTGGATTCGATCCGTTCGGAGGGAATCGAGGTCGACGACGAGGGGCAGGACCTTTTGCTCGAGATCCCGCTAAACGTCGCCTTTGGCAACCCCGACCTGCTGGAGACGGTCGGTCTCGAGCCGGTGCTCCGAGGACTCGCCTCGGAGCGCCAGTACCGCAACGACGAGATGATCGACAACCAGCTCCGCAGCGTGCTCTTCCAGGTCCCCGGACCGGACGTGGCCGACCCCAGCGGATGCCTTGACGGTCAGGA
>JBAVEY010000178.1:0-14695 GCA_049587975.1 Actinomycetota bacterium
CCGAAGGGCGTGAACACGGACGTGCACCTGTTGGCGTTCAACGACCTGCACGGCACCCTCGAAGCCGCCGGGAACAACCTCTACGGTCAGTTCGCCGGCGGCGCGGCCTATCTGGCGAAGGCGATCAAGTACCGCCAGGCCCAGTACGGGGATCGGGAGGTGACGATCTTCGCCGGCGACAACATCGGGGCCAGCCCCCTGGCGAACGGGCTCTTCCACGAGGAACCGATCACGATCGCCGCCAACCTGATGCACGTCGACTTCGCATCGGTCGGCAACCACGAGTTCGATAAGGGCAGCGCTGAACTGCTGCGGATCCAGAACGGTGGTTGCCACCCGGTCGACGGGTGCACCGGTGCTCCCTACGCTCTCGCGAATGGGTCGACGACGAACACGTATCCGGGAGCCGATTTCCAGTACCTGTCCGCCAACGTCATCGTGAACGACACCGGGGAAACGCTCTTCCCTGCCTACGGCATCGAGCGGTTCAAGGGGGACAGCGGCCGGAAGTTCAAGGTCGGCTTCATCGGAGAGGTGCTCGAGTCGACCCCGACCATCGTTACCCCAACCGGGGTTGCGGGACTGACGTTCGAGGACGAGGCTGACGCCGCGAACGCGGCCGTGCAGGAGCTCGAAGACAAGGGTGTCGACACCTCCGTACTCGTCATCCACGAGGGTGGGTTCCAGTCGTCCGGTGCCGTCCTGAACGGATGCGTCGGGAACCTGGCGGGAAGCGCGATCGCCGACATCGCGAGCCGACTCGATCCCGCGATCAAGGTCATCGTGTCCGCGCATACCCACGCCGAGTACCGCTGCACGATCGACACCGGCGGTACCACCCGGCTCATCACGAGCGCGTCGTCGTTCGGTCGTGTCCTGTCGGATATCACGCTCACGATCAACGACAAGTCCGGCGAGCTCGTCGCGGCGAGTGCGACCAACACCATCGTGGCGAACGCGCTCAACACGCCTGGTCCGGGTGTCGTCCGGCAGCCCGACACGACGAAGGAAGACCCCCAGGTGCAGGCGGTCGTGAACCAGTACGTGACGGCGTCCGCGCCGCTCGCGAACCAGGTGATCGGGAGCATCCAGGGTGATCTGACTCGGACAGCATCCCCGCTCGGCGAGAGCGCGCTCGGCGACGTGATCGCCGATGCGCAGCTCGCCGCGACGGAGCTCGTCAACCTCGGCGACGCGGAGATCGCGTTCATGAACTCGGGCGGCATCCGTGCTGACATGAGAGTGACCGACATCTCGTCGGGTGGGGAGGCGCCAGGCGAGGTCACCTACGGCGAGGCCTTCACCGTGCAGCCATTCGGCAACAGCCTCGTCACCAAGACGATGACCGGCCAGATGCTCAACGACGTGCTCGAGCAGCAGTTCCAAGGGTGTCAGGGCCAGACGCTCACCACGCGCTTCCTGCAGATCTCCCACACTTTCAGCTACGAGTCCGACCCGGCGGCATCGGTGTGCGCCGACAAGATCGGCAGGATGTGGGTGAACGGGGTCCAGGTCCAGCCCGGCGACACGTTCCGAGTGACGATGAATAACTTCCTGGCGACCGGTGGCGACGGGTACACGGTCTTCAACCAGGGGACGAGCGCCCTCGGCGGCGCCCAGGACATCGACGCCTTCGTCGCGTACTTCGCGGCCAACGAGCCGGCCGGGATTGCGGTGCCACCCTTGGACCGGGTCGTGCCGTTCGGTCCGTAGGTTCCAATGGGTCGGCCGGGTCCGGCACGCGGGCCCGGCCAGGTCCCCTGGGACCCTAGCCCGGCAGGACCGGTGTGAGCTCGGCGATGTCGCACGAGCCGCGCCAGCGAGCGAGCCATTCGCTGGGGGCGCCGGCCCGGCTCTTGCGCTTGTCCACGAGGAGCTTGGCGGCCTCCTCCCACTCGGGGCCCTGCAGGACCCGGGCGGCGGCGTGGAACTCGCTCAGCGCCGTGTCACGGCCCTTGCGCCGGGTCACGACGACGAGCTCGGAGGCGCCGGGGATACCGGGGACGGTCTGGTCCTGTGGCCCCGGCTCGCGCTGGGAGAGCACGAAGATCTTCCCGTTCCGGTAGACGAACCAGGACGGGATCAGCTTGCGCCGACCGTTCGCCTCGACCCCGACCCAGATCACGTCCGATCGTTTCAGGCCGTCCTCAACGGACTTGGGGAGCTTCGCCGAACCCAGCTGGACCAGGATCGGCACGTCGATCTCGCCGACGACCTCGTCGTCGATCACGAACGAGACGACGTAGGTACCGGCCTCGTCGAACCGAGCGTCGGTGATCGCGTCCGTCTCGACCGTGAGGTCCATGGTGCCGAGCATCCGCCGGACGGTGGGGCCCCACCGATGCACGAGGCGGCCCGAGGGGCCGTAGAAGTGGATCTCCTCCGTGACCATCCCCGTCCCGACCTTCCAGGCTCGGTGGGCCACGAAGGGGAGCGCGGTGCCCGGCGTTCCAAGCAGGTAGACGCCCGGGGGTCCCTGTTCGCCGTACGTGTCCCACACGCGCTGGTCCACGACGTTGGCGGAGACGAGCTCGCCGACGGTCATCGCCGCGAGAGGATACCCGACGCCCGCCCGCTCACGCGGTGCGAGCGAGCCACAGCCGCGGCTCCTCGAGCTCGGGCATGGACGGCAACGCGTCCGCCGAATCCCACATCCGCGCGAGGATCGGCTCGTTCGTGAGCTCCACGACCGTCTCGCAGAAGGCTCGCCCGAGCCGGTACTGCTCGCGCTTGACCTCGATCCCGAGCAGCCGTTCGAAGACCGGGTCGACGTGCTCGGTCTCCCGGTAGCGACGCATGGCCTCGTCGATCCTGGCGTACGAGGGCAGGAGCCGGGCGCCGAGCGCGTGCATCACGTGGTCGCCGTAGCCCTCCGCGGCCGTCATGAAGGCCTGGATCCGTCCGAGCTTCAGCCGTTGCTCGTCGTCCATCACCGGGCCGAACAGGCTCTCCTGTCCCGCGAGCATCTCCTGCATGCCCTCGGGGTTGGACGGGTCGAGCGTCGCGAGCCGCTCCTGGAGGTCCTCGACGTCCAGCGTGAGCGTGGACGTGAAGTCATCGATCAGCTCGCGGAACCGCGTGAGCGCCCAGGGTCTCGCGAACTCGAACCGGTGGGTGACCTCGTGGATCGCGATCCACGCCCGGAACTCGGTCGGATCCAGGCTCCAATCCCGCTCGAAGGCGGCGATGTTGGGCACGACGAACAGCAGCGCGCCCGTCCCTTCGGGTCGAGGGACGGCGATGTCGTACTGTCCGAGCACCTGCTGCGCAAGCGTCCCCAGCACCGTCCCGACCTGCGCCCCGAGCAGGAGGGGCGAGAGCTGGCCGAGCAGCTGGGCCACGCCCGCCTGGGTCGGCTCGGGCATCGCCTCCCGCTGCGCGGCGGCGATCGCCTCCGCGATCTTGCCTGCCGCGGGCTCGAGCAATGCCCGCAGGCCTTCGATGTTCGCCTGGACCCACTGCCCCCGCCGAACCGCTTCGACCTTCGCGATGTCCGATGGCGCTTCCAGGCCGGTGAAGCCCGCGACGTGGAGCTCGGCGACCCGCACGGCCTCGTCGAACGCGTGACGGTCCTCGTCGCTCGGGTCCGCGTCCTCGGTGCCCCACGACGCCGACGCGATCCCGACCTGTCGTGCGAGCTCCCAGTTCACCGGGCCGCTGGAGGACAGCAGGACCCGCTGGATCTCTCGGAACAGCGGGACATCGTTCCAGATGTCACCCGCGGGGGCGCCGAACGGGTTCTCCTCGGGCGTCTGGCTCATCCCGCCATCCTACGGCGGGGCCGGCCCTACGCCGCACCCCGGCTCGTTACGATGGGGTGCATGCGGCAGGACCTGCTCGTACGCATCACGGCCGATCCGGTCGGCGCGGACGAGGCGGTCACCTTCGTGGCCGATCCGGCCGCGGGCGGTACGTGCGTCTTCCTCGGGACCGTGCGGGATCACTCGAACGCCGGTCAGGTGACCGGTCTCACCTACGAGGCGTGGGAGGAGCAGGCCCAGCGCCGGCTCGAGGGCGTTGCCGAGGAGATGTTCGGGCGCTGGCCGCTCCGCAGGGTCGCGTTCCTGCACCGATGGGGCGAGCTCGCGGTCGGGGACGTCTCGGTCGTCGTGGCTTGCTCGGCGCCGCACCGAGCCGAGGCGTTCGAGGCGTGCCGTCACGGGATCGAACAGCTCAAGCGCGACGTGCCGATCTGGAAGAAGGAGCACCTCGCCACCGGGTCGTCGAGCTGGGTGATGGGGTCGTGATCCCGGCGATCTCGGATCGCTGATGGGCCGGGACCTCGCGATCGATCTCGGGACCGCGAACACCCTCGTCTACCGTCAAGGCGAGGGGATCGTCTTCAACGAGCCCACGGTCGTGGCCATGAACTCCGCAAGCGGCAAGGTCGAGGCGATGGGGGACGAGGCGTGGCAGATGATCGGCGGACGCTCGGGCAACGTGGTCGCGCTCCGGCCGCTCCGCCACGGCGTGATGACCGAGTTCGACATCACGCAGCGGATGATCGAGGTGGTGCTGCGTCGCGTCGGCGTCTCCCGCTTCCCCAAGCCCCGGATGCTGGCCTGCGTGGCGAGCCAGTCGTCGGAGGTCGAACGCCGCGCGGTGCGCGAGGCGGTGAAGTTCGCGGGCGGCCGCGACGTCGTGCTCGTCGAGGAGCCCCTCGCGGCAGCGGTCGGGGCGGGGCTCCCGATCCATGAACCGCTCGGGAACCTGATCGTGGACATCGGCGGCGGAACGACCGAGATGGCGGTCGCCTCGATGGGCGGCGTCGTATCCGGCGGCTCGGCCCGCATCGGAGGGTTCGACCTCGATGCCGCGATCCAAGATCACCTGCGACGCGCGTACGACGTCGCGATCGGTGAGAAGTCGGCGGAGGAGATCAAGATCGCGATCGGCTCGGCGTTCCCCGCTCCCAGGGGGCGTGCTGCGATCGTGACCGGCCGGGCGCTCGCCACCGGTGCACCCACCGAGGTTCGCGTCGACGAGGACGAGATCCGGCAAGCGATGTCCGAGCCGGTCCAACAGATCGTTGAGGCCGCCCGGCGAACGATCGCCGAGGCGCCGCCGGAGCTTACGCACGACGTGCTCGAGGCCGGCATGTTCCTCACCGGCGGTGGCGGTCTGTTGCGGGGGCTCGACCTGCTCCTCTCGCAGGAGTGCGAGGTGCCGGTGCATCTCACCGAGCGGCCGCTCGAGACCGTCGTCCTCGGCCTCGGCGCGATGCTCGAGCACCTCGACGACTACCGAAGCTCGTTCCAGCTCGTCCGCAAGCGCTGACGCCCGAGGGCCGGCCCGCGACGCGTTGCCGCTCAGTCGAGGAAGGCCTCGATCGTCCGGTTGATCAGGTGACCGAGCTCGTACAGGGCGAACGCGAGCGCGGCCGCCGCGACCCCGATCAGCAGGATGACGCCGATCAGTCCCTGGAGCCGGTCGCGCAGTCCGGGCCCCTGGGTCGAGACCTGAAGGTACGTGTACCCGGGCGGCGGCGTGCCGGGTTCGACCGGCTCGACCGTCTCGTCCCCCGTGTCGCCGAACCCCGTCGCCGACGGTGCCCTAGGACCGCGGACCGAACCCACGTACACGACGACGCCGACCAGGATGGACGCCAGGATCACCAGCATGAGCGGCATGGCGAGTGGAGCGTACCCCGGCCCGCACGTCGTACGCGCGGGCTGCCCGTACCATCGCGTCATGGTGCGGTGGAAGCGTCTGCTCATCTACGGGTCGATCGGCGCCGTCGCGGCCCTCGGCTTCACGATCTATCTCCCCTGGTACTCCGTGGGACCCGGCCCGGCACGCGCGGTCCAGCCCCTGATCAGGTTCGAGGATCGGCCGCGGTACGAGTCGCAGGGCCGGTTCGTGATGACCTCCGTCCGCTACCGTCGGTTGACAGGGTTCGACCTGTTCCTGGCCTGGCTCGACCCCGACCTCGCCGTCGTCGCCCGCGACGTCCTGTATCCGGACGGCGAGGACGTGCAGGAGGAGCACGAGCGCGCGATCTCGCAGATGGACTCCAGCAAGCTGGATGCCTCGGCCGTGGTCCTGCGCGAGCTCTCGGCCTACCCGAGGGACCACGGCGACGGCGTGCTGGTCGAGAGCGTCGTCGCGGGCTGCGCCGCGGACGGCGAACTGTTCCCGGGCGACCGGATCGTCTCGATCGACGCGGAGCCGGTCGACAGCTATCGGCAGGCCAGCCGAGCGATCGAGTCCGCATCGTCCGGCGCGACGCTGACGTTCGACCTGACCGTCGACGGCGATCCCGAGACGGTGCGGCTGGTCCGCGAGCCGTGCGGCGGGAGTGAGCGACCGTTGGTCGGGGTCTCGATGATCAACAGCTTCCCGTTCGACGTGAGTATCTCGAGCGGCGACATCGGCGGCCCGTCGGCCGGTCTCATGTGGGCGCTCGGCCTGTACGACCTGCTCACCCCGGGCGACCTGACCGGGGGCCGGACGATCGCCGGCACCGGGCAGATCGCGCTCGACGGCACGGTCATCCCGATCGCCGGCATCGAGGAGAAGCTGGCCGCCGCAGCGGATGCGGGCGCGACCGTCTTCCTGGTTCCCAAAGGGAACGCGGCAGCCGCCCGAGCGGCCGGCGACCGCGGACTCGAGCTCGTGCCCGTCGCGACCTTCGACGACGCCCTCGCCTACCTGACGGGACGGTGAGCCGCTTCTTCTCCGGAGACCGGTGATAGGCTTGCGCCGCTTTCCCATCGACCGCTCAACGGATAACGGGACCTATGGTCGTACGCGTTCCCAGCGCCACTCCCGCACAGGGGCGGCGTCGGATCGTCATCATCGTCGTCGGGGTGCTGGCGGCGTTGCTGGTGGCGTTCACCGCCCTCTCCGGGTTCTTCGTCGACGTCCTGTGGTTCCGAGAGGTCCACCTGTCCGACGTCTTCTGGACGGTCCTGCGGACCAAGGTGTTCCTCGGCCTCGCGTTCGGTCTGGCGTTCTTCGTGCTCCTGTTCTCGAACCTGTGGATCGTGCGCCGCATCACGCCGCGCTACCGAGCGCTCACGCCGGAGCAGGAGATCATCGAGCGGTACCGCATGCAGTTCGAGCCGTACATCCGCTGGCTGCTGCCGCTGTTCGCGTTCGTGATCGCGCTCTTCGTCGGGCTCGGGGTGACCAACCAGTGGCAGACGTTCCTGTTGTGGCGCAACGGTGCCGGGCTGACGTTCGGCGATCCCGATCCCTTGTTCGGCCGCGACCCCGCCTTCTACGTGTTCAGCCTGCCATGGCTGAAGTTCGTGCAGGGCTGGCTGTTCTCGGCGCTCGTGGGCGTGACCTTCCTCACCGCGCTCGCCCACTACCTGTGGGGCGGGATCCGTCCGCAAGCGCCGGCCTTCGGAGAGAAGGTGTCGCCGCAGGTCAAGGCCCACCTTTCCGTGCTCCTGGGTCTGATCATGCTCACGAAGGCGTGGGGGTACTACCTGGGCCAGTTCGACCTGCTGACCTCCACGCGCGGCGTCGTCGTCGGCGCGTCGTACACGGACGTGAACGCCCAGCTGCCGGCGCTCCGGATCCTGGCGGTCATCGCGATCGCGTGCGCGATCCTGTTCCTCGTCAACATCCGGCTCCGTGGGTGGGCGCTCCCGGTGATCGCGGTGGGCCTGCTCGCTCTCGTCTCGATCGTCGCGGGGGCGGCGTACCCGGCGTTCGTGCAGCGCTTCCGCGTCGCGCCGCAGGAGTTCCAGCGCGAGCGACCCTACATCGTGGACAACATCGAGGCGACGCGACGCGCGTTCTCGCTCGACGGGATCACGAGCAGCTCGCGCCCCCTCGGCGACGCCGTGACCAGCGAGGCCGCACGAGCGAACAGCGCGACGATCTCGAACATCCGGCTCTGGCGCCCGGACGTGCTCCGCGACAACTACATCTCCTTGCAGCGGTTCCGTTCCTACTACGAGTTCAACGACGTGGACGTCGACCGCTACGTCGTCGAGGGCCAGCGTCGCGTCCTGATGCTGTCGACCCGCGAAGTGAGCCAGGCCGGGATCCCCGAGGGCGGCCGGACCTGGCAGAACGTGCACCTCGTCTACACGCACGGGTTCGGGGCGGTCGCCTCCCAGGTGAACGCGTCGTCGGCCGAGGGTCAGCCCGTCTTCACGCTCAGGGACATCCCACCCGTCGGCAGCCCGACCCTGGAGGGCAACGGCCAGCGCGTCTACTACGGCGAGGGCGCGCCGGGCGATGCCGCGTTCGTCGTGGTGGATACGGGCGCGAAGGAACTCGACTACCAGGGCACGGCGACGAACGACCAGGCGCAGCAGTCGTTCACCTACGACGGCGACGGCGGGATCCCGATCGGGGGCCTGTTCCAGCGGGCGCTGTTCGCCTGGAGGTTCCGCGACGTCAACCTGCTGATCTCGGACCTGATCCAGGGCGACAGCCGGATCATGATCTACCGGGACATCACCCAGCGCGTCCCGAAGGCCGCGCCGTTCCTGCGCTTCGACGCCGATCCTTACGCGTCGGTCGTGGACGGCCGGCTCGTCTGGGTCTGGGACGCGTACACGAGCACGAACCAGTACCCCTACTCCGACTTCGTCGATCTCGCGGAGGTGGCATCACCCTCGACGCAGGAGAGCGCACCAGGGCTCGGGGGCGACGTGAACTACGTCCGCAACTCCGTCAAGGTGGTGGTCGACGCGTACGACGGCTCGATGCACTACTACGTGGCCGATCCGTCGGATCCGATCATCCAGGCATGGGAACTCGCGTTCCCCACGATGTTCACGGATCTCGCCGACGCGCCGCCGGAGCTCATCGGTCACTTCCGGTACCCGGAGAACCTGTTCCAGATCCAGGCGTTCGAGTACACGAACTACCACGTCACGAACCCCGACGTGTTCTACGGCAAGCAGGACTTCTGGGCGCTCCCGGTCGATCCCACCCTGTCGAGCGAGGGCAACCCGATCAAGATGCGCCCCTACTACGTGCTGATGCGCCTGCCCGGCGAGGCGGATGAGACGTTCGTCCTGATCCTCCCGTTCACGCCGCTCGATCGACAGAACATGGTCGCGTGGCTCGCCGCCAAGTCGGATCCAGGGCCCGACTACGGCGACATCGTGAGCTTCGAGTTCCCGTCGGGGGTGAACGTCGACGGGCCGACGCAGGTCTTCTCCCGGATCAACCAGGACGCGCGCTTCTCGTCGGAACGGACCCTGCTCGGGCAGGGCGGCTCGAGCATCGTGTTCGGCGACTTCCTCGTGATCCCGCTCCAGGACTCGCTGTTGTACGTGCAGCCCGTCTACGTGAAGTCGAACCAGGAGAACGCGATCCCCGAGCTCAAACGCGTGGTCGTCGTGAACGGTTCGGCGATCGGGATCGGCACCTCGCTCCAGCAGGCCCTGACCGATTCGCTCGGCGAGATCGTTCCTCCCGAGAACGGAGGCGGGGCTCCGTCGGGCTCGATCGAGCAACAGATCCAGTCACTCCTCGATCAGGCGACCCAGCACTTCGCCGCGGCCGATGCCGCCCTGCGCGCGGGAGACCTCGCTACGTACCAGACCGAGATCGCCGCGGCGCAAGCGGCCACCGCACAGGCGCAGACGCTGATCGCCGAGCTGCTCGGTGCGCAGCCGTCTCCATCCACTTCTCCATCCACGTCTCCGTCCCCGTCTCCGTCTGGCCCCTCGGGCTGACGGCCCGACCGGCACGGCGGGGCCGAGACCTTCGACCCCCGGTGGTGGGCGGCTGCCGCCCTAGCGTGGCCTCGGTCACTCCCGAGGAGGGCTGCGATGGCCGTGTCGCCGAACATGACGGACTACGACCGGACGAGGGGGACCTTCCGTCTGGATGTCCCCGAGCGCTTCAACTACGTGCGCGACGTGATCGACGTTCGCGCCCGCGTGTCGCCGCGGCGGCTCGCGCTCCTCGCCGCCGGCCCGGACGGGGAGGTCACGATGCGGCTCACGTTCGCCGGCCTGGCTCGCGCCTCGAACCGGTGTGCGAACGCCCTTGCCGCCCTCGGCATCCACAAGGGCGACCCCGTGTTCGTGATGCTCCCTCGGATCGCGGAGTGGCAGATCGTCCTGCTCGGCTGCATCAGGCTCGGCGCGATCCCGATGCCCGGGACGCCGCTGCTGACGTCGCGTGACATCGCCTACAGGATCGGGAGGGCGGGGGCGGTCGCGGCGATCACCGATGCCGAGGGAGCGGTCAAGGTGGACGAGGCACGCGAGGCGTGTCCGACGCTGGAGCGTTCGGTCTGCGTCGGGGGCAGTCGGCCCGGCGGGGAGTGGCTCGACTGGGACCGCCTGACCGCCTCCGCCTCCGACTCGGCTCCCGACGCGGAACTCACCCTCTCGGACGAGCCGATGATCGCGTACTTCACGTCGGGGACGACCGGGTACCCGAAGATGGTCCTGCACACGCAGGCGTCCTACGGGATCGGTCACGAGATCACCGCCCGCTTCTGGCAGGACCTGCACCCCTCGGACCTGCACTGGACCTTCTCGGACACGGGATGGGCCAAGGCGGCCTGGGGCCTGCTCTTCGGGCAGTGGCGAGTTGGTGCCGGCGTCTTCCTGTGGGACGCGCGGGGCAAGCCGGACTTCGAGCGGATGCTGTGGATGATCGGCCGCCACGGGGTGACCACGTTCTGCGCCCCGCCGACCGTGTTCCGCGCCCTCGCGCTGGGCGATGCGCTCGACGTCGATGCGCCCTCGCTCCGTCACGTGGTGTCCGCCGGCGAACCGCTCAACCCGGAGGTCATGAGGCGATGGCGGGAGGCGACCGGCCTGCAGATCTATGACGGCTACGGACAGACCGAGACCGTGAACCTCGTGGCGAACTATCGGTGCCTGCCCGTCCGCGAGGGTTCGATGGGCCGTCCCACCCCCGGCTTCGACGTGCGGATCGTCGACGGGACGGGCGCGGTCCTCGGGGCCGGGGAGACGGGTCACATCGGGGTGCGGATCGCCCCCGAACGCCCGGTGGGTCTGTTCCGAGGGTACTGGCGCGATCCCGAGGCGACGGCCGGTTCCACGATCGGGGAGTTCTACGACACCGGCGATCTCGCGAGGGCCGACGAGGATGGGTACCTGTGGTTCGAGGGTCGCGCCGACGACATCATCACGTCGAGCGCCTACCGGATCGGACCGTTCGAGGTGGAGTCCGCTCTCGTGGAACATCGGGCGGTGGCGGAGGCGGCCGTGGTCGGGAAGCCCGACGAGCTCCGTGGTGAGATCGTGAAAGCGTTCGTCGCGCTGAAGCCCGGGTACGAGCCGAGCTACGAGCTCTCGCGCCAGCTCCAGGAGCACGTGAAGCGGCTGACGGCTCCCTACAAGTACCCGCGCGAGATCGAGTTCGTCGACGAGCTCCCGAAGACGGTCAGCGGCAAGATCCGCCGCGTCGAACTCCGCGAGCGTGAGCGCCGCGCGGCCTGATCCCGCTCGCCGAACCGGGAACGCGATCGCCCCACGGAGCGTCGAACGGCGATCTGCCGACCGGAAGGAGCACCGGCGATGCGACCGCTCCGTCTGCCGTTCGCGATCGTGCTGGGTCTGTTCACGCTGCTCGTCGCCGCGCCCGCGTGGGCGTGCGGGGGGCTCGTGAACACCAACGGGAGCGTGACGCTCGTCCGCACGACGACGCTGGCCGCCTACCACGAGGGCATCGAGCACTACGTCACGTCGTTCGAGTTCGCCGGAGGTGAGGGCGAGTTCGGATCGATCATCCCGTTGCCCGGGGTCCCCACGAAGGTGATCCGCGGCGGGGACTGGACGCTCCAACGCCTGGTGCAGGAGACGCAGCCGCAACCCGAGGCCATAGCGTTCGCGGCTGGGTCCACCGCCGCCGCCGACACGGCCCGCGTGATCTTGAAGACCGAGATCGACGCGCTCGACATCGTCGTGCTGGAAGGCGGCGGCAAGGCGGTCGGGGACTGGGCCCGTGAGCACGGGTTCTTCCTGCCTCCGGACGCGCCCGAGGTTCTCGACTTCTACGCCGAACGAAGCCCGATCTTCATGACGGTTCGGTTCGACGCGAGCCGGGCCGCCGAGCAGGGCCTCGGCGCCGGCGACGGGACCCCGGTCCACGTCGTCATCCCGACCACGAACCCCTGGGTCCCCCTCCGCATCCTGGGGCTCGGCGCGGGCGCCGACGCTCCCGTCGAGGCCGACGTCTACCTCCTCACCGACCTCGCGCCCGCGACGCTGCCCGAGCCGTTGACGCCGGGTCTGGCCGCCCGCCTCCCGCGGGGGGTTCGTCCCGGTCTGGTGCTCGAACGCAGCGAGGAGGCTTCGACCTCGCTGCTGGCCGACCTCCGGAGCGACAAGGGCATGGGCTGGCTCCCGTCCTCGGGGATGTGGCTCTCCTACCTGCGCGTGGACTCTCGCGCAGGCGATCTGGACTACGACCTCGCGATCGACGCGAGCGGGGCCGGACAGCCGTCCCCGGTGGCCGCCGGTCTGGATCCGAAGGCCACCACAGGGGCCGCCGGGTTGCGGTCGTTCGGGCCAGCGCTCTGGACCGCGCTCGCCGTGCTGATCCTCCTCGGCGTGGTCGGGACGCTCGAGCGGCGGCGGGCCGGGCGTCCCGCGGTCTGATGCGCGATCTCGGCCGGAGGCTGCTCGCCGCCGGACTGCTTCTGCTCGCCGCTTGCGCCCCGGCCTCGGCGGCCCCCACCGTCGAGACGGTGCACGTGGAGATCCACTACTCGGCCTTCTCGCTCGGGAACCTCCACGTGGATCCGGGGGAGACCGTGCGGTTCCTGGTCTCGAACACGGATCCGATCGACCACGAGTTCATCATCGGGGACGCGGCCGTGCAGATCGCGCACGAGCTCGGGACCGAGGCGTACCACCCACCACGCCCCGGGGAGATCACGATCCCCGCGGGTGCGACGGTCGAGACGACCTACACGTTCGGAACGCGGGACCTGCTCTTCGGCTGTCACCTGCCGGGTCACTATGCCTACGGCATGCGGGGCGCGATCTCGGTCGGCTGAGCCTGGGGGAGACGAGCGATCGCACGCTCAGCCGTCGGGCGTTTGGCGCCTCGAGGCCGGGTCGGTATCATCGCCATGCGGGGTGGAGCAGTCCGGTAGCTCGCTGGGCTCATAACCCAGAGGTCACGGGTTCAAATCCCGTCCCCGCGACGAGATCTACCAGCGCGAACGAACGGGGCCGGTGCATCCGGCCCCGGTCCATCCCCCAGGATCCCCCCACGGGTTCGGCCTTCACCCAGGAACTTGGAGGAGGGTCACCGATCTACATCCCTTCGCCACGCGGCGCGGCCTCGGCGCGCCCGGTGGGCGGGTTAGACGTCAAGGATGACCGCCTCACAACCGTTGCCGATCCGCTCGGCGTTGCGGGAGAAGTCGACGACGACCACGTCCTCGCCGCCGCCGCAGACGTAGGTGTCCAGGCCGGGTCCGCCGTTCAGCACATCGTCACCGGGTCCGCCGACCAACCGATCATCCCCATCCCGTCCGCGCAAGACGTCGTTGCCTTCCAGGCCGTGGATGCGGTCAGACGCGGTGGTGCCGCGGATGTGGTCGGCGGTGGCGGTGCCGTCGATCTCGTTCCACGTCGCGGCGATGGCCGAGGTGGCGAGCAGAAGAGCGGCGAGAAGTAGCGCGGCGACCAGGACCGCGTACCTCACGCGGACCACCGCCGAACGCGCAGCGTGGGCCCTGGTGCACTCCCGCGCGACGGCTCGCTCGTGTGTCTCTCGGTCTCCGGCCACCTGCTAACCATTCCCCCCATGCCGCGATCCACAGCATCGAAGTCGCGGGGAAGGACACCGAATAGTACGGGTTCCTGGTGCCACCGATGAGGCGACCTTCGCGAGGCTGTTCACGGCGGCTAGCGTTTCGCCGCTCAGCGGCTCCCGCTGGACGCCGCCCGTGCCCGGTTCGAGTTCGCCTGGTGCTGGAGGTCTCGCAACCCGGAGGTCGCCGTCGGCGAGCGCAAGATCGCGCTCGCGGGATCCGAACGCCTCGGCGCGTGCAGACGCGGACGCCGCGGCGTACCTCCGGGGTGTTCCGCCGAGAAATAGGGAACCTTCCCCATCCTTCCCGTGCTCGACCAGCGCATCCTCTCCACGTCCGCGGATGGAAGGAGGAGCGTCATGGTGACGCAGCAGCGGGGGAACGGCCGGGCGAACGCCCTGAGGGGCGAGCTCGGCATCCACCTGGAGGAGACGACGACGGCACCGGCCGGGATCGTCTACGACAGGTTGGCGGACGTCCGGAACCACCTGGAGTGGGGCGGCAAGATGCAGCCGAAGCAGAACTTCCGGCTGCTCTCGGTCGATGCACCGGAGGGACCGGCGCTCGTCGGCACGGAGTTCCGGAGCACGGGCGCCGATGCGATGGGACGGTTCGCCGACTCCTCGGTGGTGACCGAGGCCACGAGGCCGAGCGTGCTCGAGTTCGTGACCGAGGCACGGCTTTCGATCAAGAAGGGCGAGGTCGTCGAGTGGACCAATATCCACCGGTACGAGCTCACGCCGCAGGGCGAGGGTTGCCGGATCTCCTACACGCTCCGGACCGTTCGGATCAGCGAGCTGCCGGGCGCGTTGGCGATGTTCAGGGTGCCCGGGCTCCGTTCGCTCGCCCTGAGGATGTCTGGCTCGTTCGCGCGGAAGGGGCTCCGCAACCTGGTCAAGCTCGCCGAGGAGCGCGCGGGCGCGCGCGGGAAGGAGGAGCGATGAGCAAGGTCGGCAGGATCCGTACGATGGC
>JBAVEY010000179.1:0-21109 GCA_049587975.1 Actinomycetota bacterium
AGGCCCTCCGGACCCGCCGCGGTGAGCACGATGCCCAACGCGGCGAAGTAGATGATCGCCACCGGGATCGAGGCGATGAGCGCCGGCAGCGAGCTCCGGAACCAAGTCGATCTCTCGACCACGCCCCTCCCAGGTCCCAGTCGACCCCAGACCCTATAGCGCTTCCGCCGCAGTCGCGCCCGCGTGATACCGGGCCGATCCAGCTCGGAGGTCCACAACGTTGCGTCGTGGCCGGGCGGCCCTACGTCAGGCGAACGAGGCTCGCGGCAGGTGCATCGTCCGGAGACGCCCTTGAGCTCGTTCGAGCACAGGGATGGATCGTGCCAAGATCCGCCCATGACGCAAGGCGAGCCCGTTCCTTAGGAGCCCTAACTGGGAGATGCCCTCCTCGACGCGGTGAGCGGGGCTCTGCGCATCCTCGGCGGGATGGTGCAGATGGCAGCGAGCATGACGAAGGTACTCGCCGTTGCCGTACTCAAGGCTGCAAACTCCGACTTCTCTTCATCCTCGTCCGAGGTCTCTACGGCCTTCTCCGCCGCTCTTGGCGTTTCGTTCGCCTGAGGGAAGGCCCGTGTATGCGATCTTCGTGCCGTCCGGAGACCATGCGGGTCCCATGCCAGATCCGCCACCCCCGCCTCCGACGACCGCGTCGTCTGCGATCTGCCGCACCTGCGTCCCGTCGATGTGCGCGACGAAGAACGCTTGGGTATGTCGTGGACACCCACTCGGTGAACGGACTGGCCACCACGCGCCTCATGCGCCGGGGCGCGCGGTCTTTACTACGCAAACATGCGAGGGGTCTCGACCTGGCTCGCCAGGATCGGCGCCGATGATTGAAGGCGGTCGAGGGTCCCCTAGCAAGGCTGAAGCAGCCGCTGTCCCCCTTCACGGACGATCCGACCGATGGGGGACGGCGGAACATGCGCGGTCGCGAGCGTCAGCCCCTCCGACTCCGCTCGGTCGAGCCACGCCGCCCGTGTGCGGCTCCCCTCCTCCGGATCATCGTCACCGGATGAGCGGAACCCGGGGTCGTTCAACTGGAACGTGAAGTGCAAGAGGTCTCCGGCGAAGAGGACCCGCTCGCCGCCGGCATCCAAGAGAACGCACCGGTGTCCGGGGGTGTGACCCGGCGCGTGTCGCAGGCTCAGGCCGGGCGACAACTCGCGGTCCTCGATGGACGTGTCGAGCTGCCCGGCTGACTCGAGGGGGGCGATCGCCTCGGCGAACTCCCGGACGTCTTCCTTCTCGACGAAGCCTCGCATCCACGCGACGTCGGCGTCGTGGAGGTGGTACCGGGCATTGGAGAACCGCGGGACCCATCCGCTCGACGACCGCGTCGTGTTCCACCCCGTGTGGTCCGAGTGGATGTGGGTGAGGACGACGTCATCAACGTCGTCCGGCATCACGCCGAGCGCGGCCAGTTCGTCCGGCAGCCTCCCAACGACGCCGCGCCACCGTCCGAAGGCCGCGTCGGCCGGGCCGACGCCCGTGTCGATCAAGGTCAGGCGCGTCGGCATGCGGACCAAGAAGCAATGGACGCGGAAGCGCCACGCGTCGGCGGTGAACTCGTCCGGATATGTCACAGTAAGGGACTCTGATCCGCCGGGTGGAGGGTCGCCGCTCCCCTCGAACACCTCGGCGAGCGGCATCGACGTGTCGACGTCGAGGATCGCTGTGATCTCGACGTTTCCGACGGTCAGCGTCGAGGCGGGCATCGAAGAACCTTACCCGCGCATCACGCATCGATCGCTCGACGTCAACCATGCGCTCGGATCGGTCCGGATGATGTCGTAGAGCAGCCGGACGCAATCGGGCGGCCCCCGCGCCGAGCTGCTCCACGCTGAAGTAACGGTGTGCCAAGTGCTCGAACTCTCTTTCCGCAGGTAGTGGACCTAGGGGGACGCTATTCAAACGCTGCGCAGGGTGTGCTCGCGCGGCTCGATAGCCTCATGAACCACATTGCCATCCGTCCAGGCTGATGCCCCGATTACCGTGCCCGATCGAGTCACTCAAGCTGACGCTTCGCGGCATAGCCGGAGATGGATCCAAGTCTTCAAGCTCAACGCGTGCAGAACTTCTGGGGCTCGTCGCGGGTCAGGGTCGCCAGTCGCCGGCGTTCTCGGCCACGTCGGGGGTGCTCGTCACCGGCCGCAGGTCCGTACCGTCCGGTCGCATCACGTAGATGTCGAAACTCCTGGTGAGCTGACCAGGGAACGCGAAGCGCGTGAACAAGATCCATTCACCGTCCGGTGACCACGTGGGCCGGAACGCCGAAGCATTCTCCTCGTGGGTGAGCCGGCGCAGGCCCTTGCCATCAGAAGCGACCAAAAAGATCTCTGCCATCTGAAGCCTGTCGCTAGTGTCGTTGCTGTTGAAGATGATGCGAGTTCCGTCGGGCGACCAGTTCGGGCGGTACGCGCTCAGCCCGCGTGGCGTGAGCCGCTGCAGGCCGCTACCCTCGACATTTACGATGAACAAGGCCGACGGGAATTGCTGAGCGCCCCGGCTTCTGGCAAACGCGATCTGGCCACCATTCGGGGACCAAGTTGGTTCCGCGTCGTCGCCACCGAACGGGTTCTCGGTGATCATGCGTATGTCGCCGGTGTCGACATCGACGATCGCGATCCCAGTCGGCTCCGAAGACGACCGCTGTGTCTCGACCGCCAGCCGTGTTCCATCGGGTGACCAGCTGGGGGCGATCTCGTCGCCGTCTCCCGACGTGATCTGCGTCAGTCCTGTTCCATCGGCGCTCACCACGAATATGTGGAGGTGGCCGTCGTCGGCTTCGCTATCGAAGGCGATCCTCGAACCATCGGGCGACCACTCGGGCGCCTCGACGCCTGCCGGGAATGCGGAGGGATCCGTCAGCTGCAAGACCTCGGTCCCGTCGACGTTCATCGCGAACAGCTGGTATTCGACACTGGAGTTGGTCGACGCATCCGTTGTTCGGGCCTCCGGCATTTCTTGAAGGAAGACGATGCGTCCGGTCGGCTCGGTCGCCGGCACGCGGTCACGGTCTCGCCGGAGCGCGCCGGTCGCCCAGAAGGCGATGACCACCGCGATGAGGGCGGCGGCGATCGCAATCGCCACCACGCGGTCGCGCCGACGGGGGGACGGCACCTGGAGGGGCGCGGTGCCGACACGTTCTGGCGCGGCTGCCCGGGCCTCGACCTCGGCCCACAGGTCTGGCCGGGCGAGGCCGTCCAATTCCTGCTCGAGCTCACGCTTCAGATCGATCACAGGTCATCACCCAGGAGTTCCCGTAGTCGCTTGCGCGCTCGGAACAGGTGCACCCCGACGGCCGCTGGGCTCGTCCCCATGATCCGCGCGGCTTCCTTCACCGGACGGTCGGCGTAGTAGTGAAGGAGCACCGCGGCTCGCTGACGCTCCGGCAGCTTCGACACGGCGGCCAAGACCCGCCCGTCCGCGAGCTCGGGTTCGTAAGAGCTGTCCGGCACGCCATGGACGATCGAGCGTCGGCGATGGAGTTCCCCGGCCGCCAGCCGGAACGTCGCCGTCCACACCCAAGCGGCGTGGTCCCGCACCTCGCCGCCCCGGCGTAACAGCTGCGCGAACGCCTCGGCCACGGCGTCGTCGGCGACGCCACGGTCGCCTGCGTACGCGAAGACGGCGGCCCATAGGCGCCCGCCCTGTTCGCGATACAGGCGCTCGACCTCCCCGATCCCCACCTGTGCATGCTGCACGTCTTCTAGGTATGGAGGCGAATCGCGCATCGACATTAACCGCGTTGGGAAGTTCGCTCGACTTCGGTTCCGTCGTTAATCCCCCTCGAGGCATCCGGCCCGTGTCGGTTGAGCGAGCCCCCGTGGAGGGCGTAGCTCGAGGGAAGGGAGGAACGATGCGGACGCCGAAACGGCTCTGGTCATGGGGGACGGTGGCGTGCCTGGCTGCGGCAGCCTGCGGTTCGTCGGCGGCGGCGGGCGTGCCGACATCGGACGCGGTTGATGTCGCGGGGTTGGCGGAGACCGGTCGGATCGTATACGTCGAGGAGGGCGGGCCGGAGGATCGGATCATCTCCATCGCGCCGGACGGGAGCGACCCGGTCGAGGTCTACAGGGCGGAGCCGGGCACCTTCGAGGAGCCAGCCCTGTCGCCCGACGGGTCCACCGTCACGTTCACCACCGACCTCGGCGGGAACGTGCACATCTTTGCGGTTAACGCTGACGGATCGGGTGGCCTCGCGCAGGTGACGTCCGGGTCGGGCTTCGAGTTCGGGTCCTCGTGGTCCCCGGACGGGACCAAGCTGGTCGTCGATGCCGAAGAGTCCTTCGGCGGACCTGGTGGCATCGCCATCGTTGACGTAGCGACCGGCGGGATGACCCCGATCACCCGCAACCCCTGCGGCGGGTTCGACGCCCATCCGCGCTTCTCGCCGACCGGCACCCAGGTGCTGTTCGTCCGGGGTCGATGCGATAAGGCGGACTCGGCCGCCATCTTCATCGTCGATGTCGACGACCCCGGCCCGGAGCGGATCACGGCGTGGGGCCTCGGCGCATCCGAGCCCGACTGGTCGCCGGACGGCTCCCTGATCGCCTTCAACACGTTCGACGAGAGGATCACCCACGCCGAGATCTACGTGATCGCCCCGGACGGGACTGGCCTCCGCCGGCTCACGAGCGAGCCCGGCGCCGCCGGCGCCTTCCGACCGAGCTGGTCGCCTGAAGGCAGCCGCCTCGTGTTCACGCTCTTCACGCGCGTGGACGGCATGAACAACTTCGATCTCTACACGATGTCCGACCACAGGACGGACGTCACACAGTTGACGGACACATTAGGCCTGAGCGAGAACCAGTCCGATTGGGCCTAGGCATGAAGCACTCCGCCGGAGATAAGGCGCGGATTCGAAGTCATGCCGCATCATGACGCGGTGGAGAACGACTCACCGGCCTGGGTCAACGCCGTCGCGGCGATCGCGCGCCGGCTCCAGGTCGAGGGGACTACGTGACGACGATCGTCCCCTCCATCGTCGGGTGGATCGTGCACAGGAAGTCATAGGTGCCCGGCGGCGGTGCGGTCGTCTCGCCGGTCCCGCCGCCCCGAAGCCCGAGGTCGACGTCCGTGTCCGTCACCGTGAAGGTATGGGGCCTGGCGTCATCGTTCGCTACCGAGATGGTCGACCCTGAGGCGACCGTGAAGCAGTCCGGGTGGAAGGCGAAGTCCTTGATGGAAAGCGTCCCGGTGAGTTCGGTCGCGCTCGATGGAGTGCAGTCGCCTCCGCCGCCCCCGCCGCCGCAGGCGACGCCCGAGAGCCCGAGCACCAGGGTCGTTGCGAAGATGGCCTTCCTCACTCGGTTCCCCCTGCGAGCGGCAAGAGGATATGACCCGCCATCCAGGCGCGCCAGTGCTCGATTAGTCATCCGCAGAGGGCTGTCCCGCCGCCCGTGACGGACGGCAAGCACGCGGTCTGATCGACTACGAGGAGGACCGGACGCTGAGGGCGGTGCTGATCGGGATGCTGCGGGAGGCCGACTGAGCAGCACCGTCGTCTCTCGCAGCTTCGCCAACCCAATCAGGCTGGCGTCCCGCGTTGGCCGCTTCCGTCACGGCGACCCGATCCGATCGGCAGCTTCCAGACACCGCTCCGCGTCGGATCGGTTCCCTGCGCTCGAGAAGGCGTCTGCCGCTTCGCGGAACATGGCACCCGCCTGCGCGGCTTCGCCCTCGGCCTGGCGGAGGGTGCCCCGAGCCTCCCACACTGCCCCTGTCCACGGGCCGCCTTGCCACATGCCCGCGATGCGCTCCGCCTCCGCGATGAATGACCGTGCACCATCCAGTTCGCCCGCTCGGGCGCTGGCCGTTGCCGCGCTCGTCAGGTATCCCATCGAGCACGGCTCGCAAGTTTGCATCTGGGACAGCTCCCGCTCGGCCTCTCGCAGAACGGTGATCGCTCTATTCGGATCCGAGGCGGCCGGGATCATCGTGCCGAACACGCGCACTAGAAGGTGAGCGACGATGTCGGAGCGGTATGCGAGCGCCCGCGCCCTTGCGAGGAGTCGATTGGCGTCGTACCTGCGACCGCGGCTGACCGCTGCCTCAGCCAGGCGCTGCCTCGCCAGCGCGGCGCCTGAGATGCAGCCCTGTCGGTCGTTTGCCTCGGCCGCCTCCTTGAGGTGGGTCTCGGCCTCGCCGAGGCGGCCGGCCAGCAGCTCGGCTTCACCGAGCATCAGTAACGCGAGCGCCGCACCGGTCGCTGAGCCAGCCTCCTCGGCGACCCCCATCATCTGGCGCGCGAAGTCGGTCACGGTCTCGTAGCCCTCCGGCCCGGTGAGGTAGTACTCGGCGAGGCACAGGTGGGCGTCGTACACGATCGGCTCCATGTTGGCGCGCATCCGCATCGACTCCGCCAGCTCCTCAGCGAACTGCTCGCGCCACCTTCCTTGAGCCATCGCCACTTTGGCGAGGATCACGGCCGCTTCACCGAGCTCGCGGCCCAAACCGTCGTCGAGGGCTATGGCGCGCGCCTCCGCCGCCGCTCGCTCCGCCTCCACGATCTCGCCCCTTTGCATGTGGACCAGGGCCCAGGCGAGCAATGCGTGTGCGCGCTCGGCATCGGAGGGCGGCTCCGCACCTTCGATGGCGAGCACCTGTTCGTAGAGAGCGACGGTCGCGGGGTCCGGCCCGACTCCGAGGTGATCGCGGAGCGCCTCGCGGAGCCGCTCGAAGCGGCGGATCGCCTCCCGACGCTCTCCGTCATCGAGATGGATCCGCATGAGTGCGCGCGCTGCCTGCTCGTCGGTGGGGTCCTCTTCGGCCAACCGATCCCACAGCGTTGCGGCGTGCAGCACGTCGATGTACCGACGGCGCAGGCGTGCGCGCGGCTCGATCGCCCAGGACTCGTAGAGGTCATCGGGCAGGAGGTCGCCCCGATACAGATCGGCCGCCGCACGGCAGCCGGTCTCGTCGGACGCATCCAAGCCCAACTGCGCGGCGGTCTCGAAGCGCTCGACGTCCGTCTCCACGCCGCCATCGGAGTGCAGCACGAGCACACCACGGTCGTTCACGATCGCCTGCTCGTCGCCGAGCGCGCGCCTAGCGAAGTGTAGGGCCTTCCGAAGGTTCGATCCGGAGGCTTCGGGATCGCTCTCTGGCCAGAGTGCCTCCATGACTTGCGCCCGATGTATCCGGTGGTCGGGGGCGAGCGCGAGCAACTTCACCACGTCGGCCGCGCGGCGGCTGCGCCACGCGTCGCCCGGGATCGGGGCGGCGTCGACCGCAACCGAGAATCGCCCGAGGAGTTGGATCGCCAGTGTCAGCACGCTGGCAATCGTACGGGGCTGCCGTGACCCCGGCCAGACAGTCCTGCGGAACGGTAGCGGAACGGTCCTCTTCCTAGCGTGGGCCACGAAAGGAGGTGAGAAGGATGACTCTGTACATGGACGTGCACAACACCCTGCCTGATGGCACCACCGCGGCCGATGTCGCTGGGGCCCACGCGGCGGATCTTCAGGTCCAGGAGCGCTACGGCGTGCGCTACCTCAATTACTGGGTGGACGACGAGGGCGGCAAGGTCTTCTGCCTGATCGAGGCGCCCAGCGCCGAGGCCGCGCACACGGTGCACCGCGAGGCGCACGGCTTGGTCGCCGACGAGATCTACCCCGTGGCGCAAGGGTAGGAACGCATCCGCGGGATCGACCTGCTGTGTGTTCTGGGTTCCGCCCGATCGACGACGAGGAGGAATACGTGACTGGCACACACACTTTCGACGCCGGCACGCTCAGCTGTGCCGATGGCCTGGCACAGGAGTTCCGCCGCCGGATCCTCGCCATCCCGCAGGGAGACGTTCTGGTGGTGACCGCACGTGATCCCGCAGCGAGGGAAGACCTGCCTCCGCTGGCCCGGATGATGGGCCACGAGGTGCGTTCGATCGAGACGCCCGGTGACGGACGCCTCCTGATGACAGTGGAGCGTGGACGATGAGCGAGAAGTTGATCTTCAACTGCACCTACGGCAAAGACGAGCCAGAGCGAGCGACTCTCCCCTTCGTGGCGGCCAACATTGCAGCGACGGCCGGGCAAGACGCGGTGGTTCTCCTGACGATCGAGGCCGTCTGGCTCGGCACCACAGGTGGAACCGAGGGCATCGCCCAGCCTGGACTGCCGGTCTTGGACGAGCTCTACCAGGAGTTCATCGACAACGGCGGTTCCGTATGGGTCTGTGGAGCCTGCGCGAAGCCCCGGGGCATCGGCGACGAGCAACTCCGCAAGGGGTCGGTCATCGTTGGCGCGGCCAAGGTCGTCGAGGAGGTCATACAAGGCGCTAAGACCGTAGCGTTCGCCTGAGGCACGGTCCAACCAGCCTGCCGTCTTCGCCAAGGGCGTCGTCGCGACCCTCCGCGGCGGCGTCCTTCGGGCGACGCGTTGGGGGCATCCCCCGCGCGGAACGATCGGCCGAAGGATGGGGTGATTACGCCGTCGCGCCCGCGAGGTGTGCTGCCGAGGTGACCTTTCGAAACGAGAAGTAGACAAACGACTGCTCTACGTCAGCTGGAGTCACGTGGACGTAACGCTCATCGTCCACGAGCTCAAACGCCCTCCCGCATCGCTCTGAGAGCTCCTGCGCGTCGTATCGATGAACTGGCAGCCCGCTGCACATCTCGGGCCCGTCCGGCGCAAAGGTCGCCATCACCGCCATTCCGCCAGGTTCCACCGTTCGTTCGCACAACGTGACGTATCGTCGGCAGTCGGATGAGTCAGTCAGGAAATGAAACACGGCTCGGTCATGCCAGACGTCGAACGTTCCAAGATCGTCGAGCCGCGTGATATCTCCGACGACCCACTCCACGGCCTCGCCGGCCGTTCCTACGCGCCTCCTAGCGATGTCGAGCGCGTGGCGTGAGATGTCCAAGACGGTGATTCGATCGAGATTCATCTCGACAAGGTGATCGACCAATCGAGAGGCTCCGCCCCCGACGTCGATCACGCTGCGCGCTCCGCGTTCAACGGCTTCCCGAACCCGTTGGATCGAAGCTGTCGGGATTGCTTCGTACCAGCTGACCTCTTCGGCGTCACGCTTCGTGTATATGGCGTCCCAATGGTGTGACCGGTCCATAACGGCAGTGTAGCCAGATGTCCCTGGACTTGGCCGAGCGTGGTCAAAGGAGCGATGTGGGCTGCGTCACTCCCTCGCGGCTCGTGACGTGGACTCGCACCTCCCGCCGACACCCGCCGCCTGATTCAGTTGTGCGCTCGGCATTACTCAGCGGGTCCGGAATCTTGGTATCGAGGTCCGTGCGGGCGTGCACACCGGGGAATGCGAGATCGTCGATGGCAAGTGCACCGGGATCTCTGTTTCCATCGGCGCACGAGTCGCCTCGACGGCGGGCCCCTCGGAGGTGCGCGTCTCGCAGACGGTGAAGGACCTCGTCGCCGGCTCGGGCCTCGCGTTCAAGGATGCGGGCGAGCACGAGTTGAAAGGCATTCCCGACCGTTGGCGCCTCTACTCTGCGGCGTCGGGCTGAGGTCGCAGGAACCGAGCCGGCACACAGTCGTTTGTGACGGAAGTAACCGTCCCGGGAATCGGCCGTGGCCGCGAGCCCGAGCAGTTCATCCCGCCGTTGCGTACAGCGACGGTAATCGTGCCTGCGCTACTCAACCCTCTCGATCCGCCCTCAACGCTCCTTATGCGTAGACCCACGACCCCCCTCACGAGACCGGCGTAGGCTCTCGAGACGCACGCGCTCTCGCGTTGGCCGAGGGCCGCAGGGATCGGCACGAAAGGAACGGGATGATGCTTCGCATCGGACGCACGCTCGCGTTGGCCGTGCTGGGGGTGTCGCTTGGAGCATGCACGTCGGGTTCCGATACGACGGGGGCGGCGGCCGCCTCAGCGGTGGCGACGACGGATCCGTCGAGCACGCCGACGGTCCTGGATCTCACGCCGACGATCATGGACATCTTGGCGGGAAAGGCCGAGCCCTTCACCGATCTGGAGCCGGGAACGTACGCCATCGATCCCGACCTCGACCCCTCGACGCCGCTCCGCGTCACGTGGGAGATCCCCGCCGAAGGCTGGAAGAGCTGGATCGGCGCGAGCAAGTTTTCCGATGCTGGGTGGGTGTCAGTGAGCATCACCACCGTGTCGAACCTGGTCACCCACGGGTGTCGCGACCATTCGTGGGCCGATCCACCGGTCGGTCCGAGCGTCGAGGACTTCGCTACGTCGCTCGCGGACCTGGCCCCGTTCCACGTGGCGTCCCCCCCAGAGGACGTGTCCATCGGCGGGTACAGCGGGACGCACCTCGAGCTGACCGTGCCGGACCTGCCCGTCGAGGGAGCGGGAATCGACACCCGCTTCACCAACTGCGCCGAGGGGAACCTCAAGAGCTGGGTCGCGGCCATCGATGCAGGCGAAGAAGGGGACGCGTTCTACGGCTACACGGGTCCGGGTTACCACGAGGAGTTCTGGATCCTCGACGTCGAGGGCACCCGCCTGATGATCGCGGCCGGGCGGTCCCCCGGATCTCCATCCGAGGACCTCGAGGAGTTGCGCACGATCCTCGACTCGATCCGGATCGAGCCATGATCGTTCAGAGGTGAGACGAGGTCGATGCAGATGGTCGACGAGGCGCACGAACCCGCGGGAGGATCCATGTGTGGCGAAGCTTGACACGTACCATCGGCTTCTCGCTTGGTTGCATCAGCCATTTGGCGTCTGGGTTCGCTTCCGTTGAGCAGCAACGACTCTGGCGACCATCGTCGGATGCCAGCCTCGACCTGAACGAGGTCGATCACCCTCAGCGTCAAGGCGAGCAGCGATCTCGCGGTAGGACAGGCCCGCCTTCCTGAGCCGCTTCGCCTTCTTGACGACGGCTTGCTCCGCCGGTACCTCGCGCAGCGACCCTTCCATCGCCTCGTAGCCGTACGGCGGTCTGCCCTGTGCATAACCGCCCGCGTCCCTCTTCGCTTGGCGACCTCGACGCAGTCGGGCAACAACCATCCCGCGTTCAAGCTGAGCGAACACGCCCATCATCTGCCTCATCGCGGTTCGTACGGGGTCGTCCGGCTCATCGCGCTCGACCTCTCCTTGATCGCATGCGATCACTCGACCGCTGTGCTTCCATACCTGCGCCAGCGCCGCCTCCTGGATTGTCAACTTCCGGGCGAGCCGATCAAGCCTGGGAACAAGAAGGATCTCGGCCTCTCCACCCTCCAGCCGGGCCAGGGCGTCCGCGAGCCCTGGACGCTCGATCGCCTCCGTCGAGCCGGACACGCCTTCGTCGCGAAGGATGGCTCGTAACCTCAGGCCATGCGCCTTCGCGCACTTTCGGATGTCCTGCTCCTGCGCTTTCAGCCCGTAACCGTCGAGCTGGGTCTGGGAGCTAACCCTGATGTATCCGACCGCACGCAATCCCACTAGCAGCAGTGTAACAATACCTGGAGAAATCGTTACGCTCGTTCTCTCTATCCACGACCTCGCTGCCAAGATTGGACCCTGTCGGACGGGGCGAACAGAATGCCGGAGTAGGCGACGCTTGGCATCGCGAGGAGTTACAAGGCTCATGACCAGCAACTCGATCACCCTCGACGTATCTGCCCTCGAAACGTGGCTCTGGGACGCGGCCTGTGAAATCCGAGGGCCGCTCGACGCCCCGAAGTTCAAGGACTACATCCTGCCCCTGGTCTTCCTGAAGCGGCTCTCGGACGTGTTCGAGGATGAGGTCGTGAGGCTGGGCGAGGAGCTGGGCCAGGACGCCTATTCGCTCGTGGATGCCGATCACAAGCTCGTCCGCTTCTACCTCCCCGAGCAAGCCCGGTGGCCCGCCGTTGCCAAGGTCACCACCGGACTCGGGCAGTACCTCACCGACGTTGCGAGGGCAGTAGCTAAGCAGAGCCCGAAGCTTCAGGGCGTCATCGACATGGTCGATTTCAACGCGACCGCGGCAGGCCAGCGGATCGTGGACGATCAGCACCTCACGGCCCTCGTCCAGGTACTCAACCGGCATCGGCTCGGCTTGGCCGATGTGGAGCCCGACATCCTGGGCCGGGCCTACGAGTACCTCCTGCGGAAGTTCGCCGAAGGACAGGGGCAATCAGCAGGCGAGTTCTACACGCCTCGGGAAGTCGCCGTGCTGATGGCCCGCATCCTGGACCCGCAGCCGGGCATGAGCATCTATGATCCCGCGTGCGGCTCGGGAGGGCTCCTCGTCAAGTGCCACCTCCGACTGCTGGAGACCCACGGCGAGGAGCGCAACAGCCACCGGGTCCTCCCTTCGGGAGTGGCTCCGCTTCAGGCGTTCGGCCAGGAGATCAACACCGCCACATTCGCAATGGCGCGGATGAACGCCTTCATCCACGACATAGAGGCCGACATCGCGGTGGGGGACACGATGGCGAGCCCCCGGTTCACCGGGCGTGAGGGACGACTCCGTCGATTCGACATCGTCACCGCGAACCCGATGTGGAACCAGGACTTCCCACAGTCCACGTACGAGAGCGACACATACGAGCGGTTCTCCTTCGGGTTCCCGCCCTCATCCACAGCCGACTGGGGCTGGGTCCAGCACATGTACTCCTCGCTCAGCGAGGAGGGGCGGCTGGCGGTGGTGCTCGATACTGGAGCAGTGAGCCGAGTGTTGGACCAACAGCGCTTCGGCACCCGGCGACCTTTGACCTTCACGAACCCCTTGCGCCGTGGACACTGGCTTGCTTCCGCTTGGTCGAACGGGACGTTGGGCATCTATGCCGACCCCCGCTTCGATCGTGATTTGACTGAGGCGAGGTTGAGTCGCTGCATGTGAGCCCGCAGGAGCAGGCTCGCACGACGGTTCAACTCAACATCGTCACCTTCGAGGGCTGGATAGGCTTGGAGTGCCTCGGCTCGGAACTTCTCCAGGAAGCCGCGTCGAGCGGCTCCGGTCAGCTCCTCGGGCCTGTAACTCGCGGCCTTCGAGAGGGCGGCGATACGGGCCGCGCTGCTCCTGCGAGAAGCGGCCTTCGCAGAACTGACCGGATCTTCACGGCCGCTGGTACTCACTGAGACCCCCGTGGACTCAAACCCACGCCCCAGATGCGGCTCGTGGGTTGCCCTAGCGGGGATCTCCGCCCCGAAGGTCCCGGTTGGGGACCTCCATGCCGTATCGCGTTACCGGCCGACTGATCCTGGTTCGAGTTACCGGACGGTCCCGTGGCTCCGCATCGATGGCGGCGGTTCCGGCTGCTCCGTCAGTCGCGATGGGGTTGTATACGCGACGACGTCGCCTTGTCAAGAGCGCCGCGATCGGAACGGAGGTCCACGGGGAGTAGGTCCGCCCCGACCGCTGGCGCTCAGACACTGAAAGGTACGGCTCTACTACGTCAGGCGGTCGCCAGGCGACAACCGACGATGCGCCTCCTTTGCCCGCTCGGCTGCCGTAGTGGCGGCGTACCGCTGGAGCATCGCTCGTGAACTCCATCCGGCGAGCCTCATTAAGTCGGTCTCCTCGCCTCCACCCGAGAGCCAGGCGTGGGCAAAGCTATGCCTCAGTCGGTGCGGCGACACCGGACCAATCCCGGCCTCGATTCCTCGCTTCTCCAACATCTGGCGGATGCCAGATCCAGTCATCGCCCCACGCGCTCCGATCCAGAACGATGGCAAGGCCGCGTCGCGATGCTGACGCCGCATCCGTGCATACCGGGCGAGCGCCCGCCCCGCGTTCGCACCGAACGGGACCGATCGCTCCTTGCGACCTTGCCGAGGACACGGACCTCTCGACGCTCGGCCAGGTCGATGTCATCCACGAGGATGACCGCGCATTCGGAGAGCCGGATACCCGTATCGAACAGGAGCCACACGATCGCGGCGTCGCGCCGATCTTCAAACATCTTCCCGTCGCAAGTATCGAGCAGCGCTCGAATCTCCTCGGTGCGAAGTATGTCGGGGGGGTTCTCCGGAACCTTGGGCGGCTTCACGTGGCGCATCGGGCTCTTGCCTTCGGGGATTTCCCCCTCCTCCTCGCACCAGATGAAGAACTGTCGGATGCCGTCATGCCGCGCCTTGACCGATGCCGCCGCGTAGCCGCCGTCCAACCACCCGGCATACGCGGCCTCGATATGCTCACGGGCAACGGCGTCAACGGCGGTCGGCATCCCTCGCTCTGCAAGGAACTCCCGCAGAGCCCTCACCCCCGTCAGATACGTGGCGATCGTCGCCGGGCTACGGTTGGTCGCCTGGAGCATGATGGCGAACTCGGCCTCCAGCTCGGAAATGTCGTTCGGTGCGTTCGTCCTCACTTGCGCTGCCATCGCGCCTCCGCGTGCCCAGCTCATCCGAAGTTATCCGCTGAAGGAGCGGTGTGCAATGGGCTTGAGCAGCGTTTACCCAGGTAGTGGACCCAAGGGGATTCGAACCCCTGACCTTCTGGCTGCCAGCCAGACGCTCTACCAGCTGAGCTATGGGCCCGCGGGAGCGTCAGTCTAGCGAACCCGCCGCGGCCTGCTCCGAGCCGTTCCACCGGAGCCGTGGCGCGTCACGCCACAGGCGTTCGAGGTCGTAGTACTCGCGCTCCTCCTGGGCGAACACGTGGACGACCACGTCGATGTAGTCGAGCAGCACCCACCGGGAGTCGGCGTCGCCCTCGCGGCGGACGGGCTTCTCGCCGAGGTCGCGGACCGCCTTCTCGACCTCCTCGACGATGGTCTTGACCTGCCGGTCGGTCTCGCCCGAGGCGATCACGAAGTAGTCGGTGATCACGATCAGGCCGTGGACATCCAAGATCGTGACGTCCGCGGCCTGCTTGGCGGCCGCGGCCCGCGCTGCGGTGACGGCGACGTCGCGGCTCTCGGCGTGGGTGGCGTCGCTACCCGGCACGCCGTCCTTCGCTGATGCTCACCCGATGAAGTCCTTCCCGACGACCACGGTCACGGGAGCGATCCCCGAACCCACCGACACCGACACGCTCCCCACACCGAGCAAGTCTCGCACACGTTCGGCCAGGGCGACGTCGTCGGGCGAGCCGACCACGATCAGGGTCTCGGGATGATCGAAGTCCGACGCGTTCTGCGAGACCGCCACGCGGAACCCGCCGGGCAAGAGCCGTTCAGCCACCGCCTCGCCGATCCCGGGGATCCCGTTGCCGTTCAGCACGATGACGGGGACCGCCTCCTCGGCCGGACCGCCGAACGCCTCGACCAGGGCGTCGCTCACCTGTTCGGGGTCCGCCCGGAAGATGCCGCTCGCCACCTCGTCCACCTGCAGCGTCGTCACCTCCGACCCCGCCGCGGCGGAGAGCGCCCTGACGACCGAGCCGGGGTGCTCGGCGTCGGCGAAGTCGAGGCTCGACCAGTCGACATCCGACGAGAGCAGGGCTTCGAGGACGACCTGGAGGACCGCGACGCCCCCGGCGTCGGATCGCTCGAGCAGGTTCGCGACGTCCTGCCCGGTCGCGGCGTCCCCACCGATGACCATGCCCTCGGCCCCGTCCGCGAGCTCGACGAGCCGAGCGGAATCGATCGTCGCCTGCTCGTCGATCCAGACGCCGAGGAGGTTGCTCACCGCCGTCGCCGCCTGGCGCGACGGAAGCCCCAGCGCCTCGCCGACCGTCGACTCGCCCTGACCGGGGACGACCACGAGGGCCGAGGGCGGGATGACGAGCGCGCCGTTCGTCCCGAACCCCGTCGAGCCGACCACCGCCGGCAGCGGCCCGCGGTCCGTACGGACGACGACGAGCGCGAGGCCAGACGCCTCTGGCGCCCTGGGTGCCGGCGCGCTGCGGGCCCGTTCGCGGGCGACGAGGAGCGCCCCGGTACCGGCGGTCGCCAGGGCGGCGACGAGGACCAGCAGCGTCAGCCGGCGCGTCACCGGTACAGTGCCGCCTTCTCGATGTAGCTCTTCACGCCCTCGGGGACGAGGTACCGGATCGGGCGGCCGTCGCGGATCCGCTCGCGGACGTCGGTCGAGCTGATCGCGAGCGCGGGGATGCTCATCATGCTGACGCTCGCCTCGCGCGCCGGTCCGGCAGCCTCGAACCGCGTCAGGTCGTAGCCGGGGCGCGAGGCCGCGATGAAGTGCGCGATCTTGAGCACCTCCTCGGGGTCCTTCCAGTCCAAGATCTCGAGCATCGCGTCGGCGCCGGTGATGAAGTACAGCTCGGCGTCGGGGTTCTCCGCGCCGAGCATGCGGAGCGTGTCGACCGTGTACGTGGGTCCCTCGCGGTCGATCTCGACCCGCGAGACCCGGAACCGCGGGTTGCTCGCCGTCGCGATCACGGTCATCAGGTAGCGGTCCTCCGCGGGCGAGACCGTTCGGCCCTGCTTCATCCACGGCTGGCCCGTGGGGACGAACACCACCGCGTCGAGGGCGAACTGCACCAGGGCCTCCTCTGCCGTCACGAGGTGGCCGTAGTGGATCGGGTCGAACGTGCCACCCATGACCCCGAGGCCTCGTCCCACGCGGGCCATCCTACGGCCGGCCCCGCCGGGCACGGTGGATTTCGAGTCGGCGTCGGAGATCGTGCCTAGCGTCCGTGCGCTCGGATCCAGGCGTCGAGCTCGGGCAAGTGTTCGGCGTAGTGGAGCGCCCCGCTCTCCTCGAACCACTCGCTCGCGTCCGACGTGAGCTCGGGAAGCGCCCCGAACCCTTCGAGCATCGCCGAGCGGTACCGGTGCAGGTCCCGGCGGACGTCTCGCGGATCCATCAGCCGCGAGCGGGCGAGCTCGCGATCGTTGACGCGATCGACCTGCGTCGGTCCCTGGGGTTCGCGATCGCGATCGAAGGTGCCCTCGGCCATCTCGCCCAGCGCGCGGGCGGCGTCCGAGCACCAGAACGCCACGTGCCACATCAGGTCGCGGACCGTCCATCCGTCGCGGTTGACCCCCGAACGTTCGAGCATGTCGGGCGGCAGATCCTCGACGAGCCCGATGACCGCCTCCCAGCCCTCGGCCTCGGCCCGGAGCAGCTCCTCACGCCTTCCCATCGCGGTCCCTCTCCGGGACGAACTCGAACGCGACATCGCCGATCACGACCTCGTCGCCGCGGCGGGCTCCGGCAGACGCGAGCTCGCGCTCGACGCCTTCCTTGACGAGCCGCCGCTGGAGCCGTTGGAGCTTGACGGGGTCGTCGAGATCGGTCTCGGAGACCCAGCGCTCGACGCCTCGGCCGATCACGCGGAAGCGCTCCCCCTCGCGCCTGATGACGAACCGCGGACGCGCAGGCCGCAGGACCACGTAGGCGGTCCGCTCCTCCCCCACCGTGGCCGCCTCGCGGGCGAGCTCGGCGAGCCGCGTTCGCAGGACCTCGAGCCCCTGACCGGTGACCGCCGACACCGCGATCGCGCCGCTGCTCAGGACGGCCTGCGGATCCACGTTCGGCGCGAGGTCGGCCTTCGTCCCCACGACCAGGCTCGGGCGGGCCGCCATGGCCGGGTCGTAGGCCTCGAGTTCGGTTCGGACCGTCCCGAGGTCGGCGGCCGGCTCCGGCGCCGACAGGTCGACGACGACCATCAGCGCGCGACAGCGGCTGACGTGACGGAGGAACCGATGCCCGAGGCCCTTGCCCTGATGGGCGCCCTCGACCAGGCCCGGGACGTCGGCCACGACGAAGCGCTCGTCCTCCCCCGCCACACCGAGGTTCGGCGTGAGCGTCGTGAACGGGTAGTCGGCGATCTTGGGATGGGCAGCGGTGAGGCTCGCCAGCAGGGTCGACTTCCCGGCGTTCGGCAAGCCGACGAGCCCGACATCGGCCACGATGCGGAGCTCCACCGACAGGCGCTTCTCCTCTCCTCGCTCGCCCGCCTCGGCGGCGCTCGGTACCCGGTCGCGCGAGGTCGCGAGCGACGCGGTGCCCCGACCGCCGCGACCGCCGCGCGCGACGACCGCCCGCGTCCCGTCGCCGACGAGGTCGGCCAGCAGGCCGTGCTCGTCCTCGACCCGCGTGCCGTCCGGGACCCGGATCACGAGATCCTTGCCCTCGGCCCCCGTCCTGCCGCGCTTGCCGCCCGACCCCCCACCGTCCGCCCGAAGGTGCGGGTGATCGGCGAGCCACGCGAGATCGCGGACACCGGAGGAGACCTCGAACACCACGTCGCCCCCTCGACCACCGTCTCCACCGTCGGGGCCACCCCGAGGCTTGTACGGCTCGCGCAGGATCGACGAGGAGCCGTTCCCGCCCCGGCCGGCGCGGGCGAACACGGTCAGCTCGTCGACGAAGGTCACGAGCAGATTGTGGCCGAAGGCGAACCTCCGCGGCATGATGGTGGGATGCCGAGAGCCGTGACCGTGTGGGCCGTCGAGCTCGCGAAGGATCTCCAGCCCGACGAGATCAAGGG
Source organism: Actinomycetota bacterium (assembly GCA_049587975.1). Lineage (GTDB taxonomy): Bacteria > Actinomycetota > UBA4738 > UBA4738 > HRBIN12 > DASSJM01. Next base: position 18,260 of record JBAVEY010000179.1, read on the forward strand.
CATCCTCGAGCTCGGGACCGACGCCCTGCTGTTCACGCCGATCGACGAGGCACGACCGGCGATGCGGATCCGCCTCTCGGACGTGGCCAGGGTCCGCCGGCTCCGCGGGTCGCCCGTGCTCATGCTCGAACGAACGACCGCGGCGGGCTCACGCAAGACCGCGTTCTATTTCGCGCAACCGCCGCCGCTCAACGCGCTCCTGGGCACGTCCCCGGAGCGCCCGAGCGGTCTGGCCGCGTTCCGCAGTCCTAAGCGCAAGGCGCGCCGCGACAACGTCGGGTACCTGGGTCTCATGAACCGCGAGAAGAAGGCCGCGGTTTCGGAGTGGGTCCGGGCCGTGAAGGGCGCGATCGCTCGAGGCGGGTCTGGGCCGGATCGGGCGGCCGCGCAGGGCTGAGGGCGGGCCGCGGTCGAGGGCGGACGACTACGGAGACTGGACCGAGGCGTAGCGACGGCCCCGGGACTCGTGATACGTCACGACCCCCGGCTGCGTCGCGAACAGCGTGTCGTCGCCGCCCTTGCCGACGCCCTTGCCGGGATGGATCCTCGTGCCGCGTTGGCGCACGATGATCGATCCGGCGGTCACCTCCTGACCGCCGAACACCTTCACGCCGAGCCGCTTGGACTCGGAGTCTCGCCCGTTGCGGGATGAACCGCCGCCCTTCTTGTGTGCCATAACGCGTTCGAGCGTACCAGACGGTTCCCGGCTACTCGGCTGCCTCGGCCGTGTCCGGCGCTTCGGCGGGCTCGTCCTTCGAGGCCCTCGAGGTGGCCGTCCGTTTCGGCGCGCTCCCGAGCTTCACGTCGGAGATCTCGATCAGCGTCATGAGCTGTCGGTGACCCTGTCGGCGGGCGTACCCTGACTTGTTCTTGTACTTGAAGACGTGGACCTTGTCGCCCTTCTGCTCGCCGAGCAGCTTGGCGGTGACGACCGCGTGTTGGGCCTCCTTGCCGTAGTGGGTCTTGCCGTCGTCGTCCACCACGAGCAGGGGCTGGAACGTGACCGTGTCGCCGTCGGCGTGCATGAGCTCCACCTCGATGACGTCGCCGGTCTTCACCTTGTGCTGCTTGCCGCCCGTCTTGATGACCGCGTACACGATGTCCTCCTGCGTCCCTTGGCTGCGTCCCTTGGTTCCCTCGGTCAGTTGACGTCGTACGTGATGAGCACCCCGCGGCCCTCGCACGTGGGGCACGTCTCGGAGAACGCCTCCAAGAGTCCACCAGACACGCGCTTGCGCGTCACCTCGAGGAGCCCGAGCGGGCTGATGTCGAAGACCTGGCTGCGGGACTTGTCCTGCGCCAGCGCCTCCTTCATCGCATCGATCACGTTCTTCTTGTTCTGCTCCAGGAGCATGTCGATGAAGTCGATCACGATCATGCCGCCGATGTCGCGGAGCCGCAGCTGGCGAGCGACCTCGCGCGCCGCCTCCATGTTGGTGTTCACGACGGTCTCTTCGAGGTTCGACTTGCCCACGGACTTGCCGGTGTTCACGTCGATCACGGTCATCGCTTCGGTGCGATCGATCACGAGGTAGCCGCCGGAGGGCAGCCAGACCTTGCGATCGAGGCCCTTGTGGATCTGCTCGACGATGTGGAACTCCTCGAACGCGGACAGCGGTCCCTCGTGCAGCCGGACCTTCGAGAGCACATCGGGCGCGACGTCACGCAGGTAATCCGTCACCAGACCGAAGATGCGGGGCGAGTCGGTGACCAGCTCCCGGTACTCCTCGTCGGTGAACAGGTCCCGCACGACCCGAACGGTGAGTTCCGGCTCCTCGTACAGCACGGCGGGCGCCTTGGCCTTCTTCGCGCGCTTCTCGATCTGCTCCCATTCGTGCAGCAGGCGGGCGAGGTCTGCCACCAACGCCTCCTCGGATGCGCCCTCGGCGGCGGTGCGCACGATCAGACCGTGCGCCTTCGGCTTCAGGTTCTTGAAGATCGCCTTCAGGCGACGGCGCTCGGCGTCGGGCAGGCGCCGGCTGATGCCGGACACCTCCGAGTTCGGCGCCAGGACCAGGAACCGGCCCGGGAGCGAGATCTGGGCGGTCAGGCGCGCGCCCTTGCCCCCGATCGGATCCTTCGTCACCTGGACCAGCACCGACTGTCCGCTCTTCAGCACGTGCTCGATCCGCGGCGGGGCACCCTCGAGGTCTTCAGGAGACCAGTTCACCTCGCCCGCGTAGAGCACCGCGTTGCGCCCGCGGCCGACGTCGACGAACGCGGCCTCCATGCCGGGCAGCACGTTCTGGACGCGGCCGAGGTACACGTTGCCGACCATCGAGTGCGCACCGGCGCGCGTGACGTAGTGCTGCACGAGCTCGCGCTCTTCCAGGACCGCGATCTGGTCCCGCTCCCCGTGCTGCGTGATCACCATCAGCTTGTCGGTGACGCGAGGAACGACGGGCATCGACTCGCGGCGGCGTCGAACGGTCGTGCGGCCCTGTCGCTGTCGCCGGAGCCGCGTCGGCGCCGGCGTCTCGGCGTCGTCCGGCTTCTCGGCCTTGTCGCCCTTGCGTTCGGATCGGCGCGGCTCGACCTTGGCCTTCTTCGGTTGGTCCGATCGCTTCTGCGGCTCCGCCTTCGTGCGCGTACCGGTGCGTCCCGTGCCACGGCTCGACCGCGTGCGGGTGGGCTCTTCTGCCTCGGCCGCCGCGCTGGTCTCGTCGGCCTCCCCCGCGTCGGGCGCGGGCTTGGCCTTGCCGCGGCCCCGCCCTCCACGTTTGCGACGTCGTCGCGTCGTCGTCCCCGGTGTCGCCCCGCCCTCGGCCGGCCCGTCGGCCGGGCCGGCGGCCTGACCCTCGGTCTCCTCGGCGGGCGGGGCCTCGGTCGCGTTCCCCGACGCCCCAACCT
>JBAVEY010000180.1:0-12183 GCA_049587975.1 Actinomycetota bacterium
GTTCCACGTCGGGATTCTAGCAGTGGGTTGCAGGTGCAAAGACCGCCGATGAGCGTATCGGGTCGGGCCATCGGGCGGTCTGCGAGGATAGGCCGGCCATGGGGGAGTTCGTCCGCACCGACACCGAGGGCGGGGTCGCGATGATCCGCATCGACCGCCCGCCCGCGAACGCGTTAGCGCGGCCTGTGTCCGTCGAGCTCTCCGAGGCCGCCGCGGCGGTCGCCCGCGACGACCAGGTTCGAGCGGTCGTGGTGTGGGGCGGGGAGAAGATCTTCGCGGCGGGCGCCGACATCAAGGCGATGGTCGGGTACGGGCCGGACGAGATCGGCGTGGACGTCGGGGCTCTCGAGCGGGCCTGTCGGGTCCTCGAGGCCGTCCCGAAGCTCACGATCGCCGCGATCAACGGATACGCGCTCGGTGGGGGGTTGGAGGTCGCGCTCGCCTGCGACTTCCGGTTCGCGGCCGATGACGCCCAGATCGGCCTGCCCGAGATCAGACTCGGGATCATCCCGGGGTCCGGCGGAACCCAGCGGCTCCCCCGCCTGGTGGGCCTGGCCAGAGCCCGCGACCTGATCTACACCGGACGGCTGGCCGACGCCGCCGAGGCCCTGCGGATCGGGCTCGTCGATCGCGTGGCGTCCGCGGTGGACGTCTATGCGGTCGCGATCGGCCAGGCGCGAGCCTTCGCCGAGGGCCCCTCGGTCGCCTACGCCGCAGCCAAGCGCGCGCTCGCGGCCGCCGGTCCCGGGCTCGAGGAGGGTCTCCATGCCGAACGCGAGGCGTTCGTCCCCCTGTTCGCGACCCGGGATCAGGAGGAGGGCATGCGCGCCTTCCTCGACAAGCGCGAGCCGAGGTTCGAGGGGAGGTAGGCGTGCGGGTTCGACAGGCCACGGCGGAGGACGTGCCGTCCCTGGTCGCCCTGTTCCAGGAACTCGACCGGATGCAGGCCGACTGGCGGGTGTTCACCCCTCGCCCGGGCTTCTACGACGAGGTCGGAGCCAAGTACAACGAGGCGCTCGCCGACCCGGACACGGTCGTGCTGGTCGCCGAGGACGAGGACGGCGAGGTCGTCGGCATGGCCTACGGGGAGGCTCGGACCCCGTCCCGCTTCTCGGACGAGCGTGCGCTCGAGCTCTCCGGCGTGGTGGTTCGAGCCGGGTACCGGGGACGCGGGGTCGGTCGGGAGCTCGTGCACGAGGCCGGCCGTTTCGCCGCCGACCGGGGGGTTCGCTGGATCGAGCTCAAGACCTTCGCGCCCAACCGCGGCGCGATGGAGTTCTGGGAGGACCTGGGGTTCAGCGCCCGGGTGGTGCAGCTCACCAGCCCCACGAAGACCCTGCTCGAGCGTCTCGAGGGACCCTAGCTGGGCCCGCCGGACGTCCGGCCGGCTCGGTCCATCGTCGATCGGGGGTGTTCGGGAACGAACCGGGGCCCCGGTTGGTTCGAATAAAACGGCATGAGCCTCGGGCACGCCCGAGGCCGTTCGGACCGAGCGAGGAGAGGAGCGATGGCCGACTCGGCATACCGCGGAGCCCGCATCCGCGAGCTCCCTCGGGCCAACCGCACGTACCCGGGTGGTCGCGTGTGCGCCGCGGACGGGTGCAGCACCAAGCTCTCCATCTACAACAGATGGGAATTCTGCTGGCAGCACGAGCCGGTGCATACGTACATCTCTCGCGGCAAGCGCAGGAGCCGGAAGGAGATGGAGGCCGCGTAACCCCCCGGTACGCGCCTTCCCCACGGAAGCCCTCTCGCATCGGCGGGAGGGCTTCCGGCCTAGGGAGAACGTCTCATCAAGGACGACCCGGTCGGGCCCGACAACTCCAGCAGAACCGCTCCCCCGGACAGGAAGAGGCGGACATCCATGCCACCTGACGTCGGCGCTCCGGAGATGCGGGAGGCCGAGTGCCCCTACTGCGAGCGCGAGGTGCTCGTCCACGAGGACCCGCCGCGATGCCCGCTCTGCGCCTGCCCCCTGGACGAGGACCGGATGCGTCCCTACCCCTGGCCCGACGAGGAGCCCTCACCCTCGGGTTGACCCGCGAGGACACGGTCCGCGATCGCCCGCGCCTCGTCCAGCCGGTCCCGGTCGACGAACAGCCGAACGCTCCGCTCCCAGATCTGGCTGAAGAACCCCGGGGTCTTGTACCACCACACGATCCCGGCCCTCTCGAGCCGGCCGGCTATGGCTTCCGCGTGCTCGTAGGTGTAGGCACCGAGGTGCACGGTGTGGACGTCGTCGCTCACGGGACCAGGACCGCGGAGCGCCAGCCGCGGACCGAGCTGACCAGGGCGATCTCGGCCGCGTCGCGGAGCTCGTCGGTCGCGACGGTTCGCTCGATGAGCCGGCCGTCGCGAACCAGCGCCGCGCGGTAGGTGCCGGGGAGCAGGCCAGCGTCGATCGGCGGGGTCACCCACGCGCCCGCGATGCGGACGGCCACGTTCGCGATCGTGGCTTCGGTCACGTCGCCGCGATCGTTCGTGAGCAGGACGTCGTCGACGTCCGGGCGGCGGCCTCGACGTCGCTGGTAGGGGGCGCGACGGGTCGTCTTGTGGAAGAGCCACACGTCCGACGGGTCCACGGCCTCCTCGTCGATCGCCACGCGGACCGAGCCGCCGGCCGGAGGCAGGTCCCGGACGTCAGTGGAAACCGACCCGTCGCGCGCGAGGGTGAGCCGGACGATGACCGGTTCGGGGCGGTCGGCCACCGCGAGCTTGAGTGCCGCGGCGGCCGTCTCCGGCTCGAACCGGTAGCCGAAGTACCCGGCGGACGCCGCCATCCGTTCGAGGTGCTCGTGCACGTGCCGGAACCCCTCGGCCGGCGAGTGTGCGAGCGACTCGAACAGCTCGAACGCCGGGCGCACGTCGGTCAGCACGCGCGCCTTGGCCACGATCTCCTCGTACTCGCCCGACGCCGAGGAGTCGTGGGTGATCCCGCCGCCGACGCCGTACTCTGCCGTACGCGTCTCAGCGTCGAGGACGACCGTACGGATGGCGACGTTGAAGTTCGCTCGCGGCTCGCCCGATCCCGCCGGCGCCAGGTAACCGATGGCGCCGCAGTACGGTCCGCGGGCCGAGTCCTCGAGGTCGGCGATGATCCTGGTCGTGCGGACCTTGGGGGCGCCCGTGACCGATCCGCTCGGGAACAAGGCTCGGAACGAGTCGAGCAGCGTCGTCCGGGGACGCAGGACCCCTTCGATCGTCGAGGTCAGCTGCCAGACGGTCTCGTAGCGCTCGGCCTCGAGCATGCGCGCCACCTCGATCGACCCCGGTCGGCAGATCCGTCCCAGGTCGTTGCGGAGCAGGTCAACGATCATGGCGTTCTCCGCGCGATCCTTCGACGAGGAAACGAGCCGGGCCGCGGCCTCCTCGTCCTCCGCCTGCCAGCGGCCGCGCGGCGCCGTGCCCTTCATCGGACGAGCGGTGATCCGGTCCGCGTCGATCCGCAGGAACAGCTCCGGGGACGCCGACAGGACGCGGTAGCGCCCGAGGTCCAGGAACGCCGCGTACCCGCCGCGCTGCGCGAGACACAGGTCGCGATAGAAGCCGCGCTCGTCGCCCCGGATGACGGCTCGAAGGCGGATCGTGTGGTTCACCTGGTACGTGTGTCCGGCCGCGATCAGCTCGCGGATCCGTTCGACGGCCGCGTCGTAGGTCCCGCGGTCGACGCTCGCTCGCCACGGCGACCCGGTGGCGTCGGTCGGCTCCGCGCGAGGGGGTTCGAGCGGCGGGACCTCCTCCATGCGCTCGAACAGCGCGAACCAGGCGAGCGGGAGCTCGGCGAAGGGATCGTCCGGCGCCCGGACCCGGACCGACAGCTCCGGGTCGAGGCCCGGCGCCGCCTCGTACCCGACGAAGCCGCCCGCCCACAGTCCTCGCGCGGCGGCGGACTCCGCCGCCTCGATCGCGCCGGCCACCTCGCCGGGTCGCCGGGCCTCGATGACCCCGACGGGCTCGATGAGCCGGAAGGCGCGCTCGGTGCCGGCCACCAGATCGTCGAAGCGCGCCTCGATCACGTCGGGCCTCCCTCAGCCTCGGCGGGCCCGGATCTCCTCGATCACCTTCGGGACCACGACGAGCGCGTCGCCCACGATGCCGAGATCGGCGAGGCGGAAGATCGGCGCGTCCGCGTCCTTGTTGATCGCGATGATCCGCTTGGCGCCCTTCATGCCGACGATGTGCTGGGTCGCACCGCTGATGCCGATCGCGATGTAGACCTCGGGCTTGACGGTCTTGCCGGTCTGCCCGACCTGGTACGAGTACGGCACCCAGCCCGCGTCGACCACGGCCCGGCTGGCGCCGACCGCGGCGTCGCCGATCGCGGTGGCCAGGTCGTTCAGGAGCGTGAAGTTCGACGGGTCCTGGAGCCCGCGACCTCCCGCGATGACCACCTTCGCGTCTTCGAGTCGGGGACCCCCGGCGGCTTCCTCGTTGCGCTCGATGCGACGCGCGGTCGTGAGGTCCTCGGGGATCGGCGTGTCGACCGGAACGATCTCGGCGGTTCCGCCGCTCGGCTCGGCGGCCACGGACTTCGGGCGCACCAGGACGAGGTGGGGGGCGGGACCCTCGAGCGCGACGTCGACCACCCGGTTGCCGCCGAAGATCTGCGCCCGCGCCGCAGCAGCCCCGGTGACGTCGGTCGCGTTGCTCATCAGCGTGCACCCGAGCTTGGCCTGCAGCCGTCCTGCCACGTCGCGGGCGTCGTAGCTCGTCGAGAACAGGACGAGGTCGGGAGCATGTTCCTCGATCAGCCGGGCGAGGGCATACGCTGCCGGCTGACCGAGCGTGTCCGCGTAGACCCGGTCGTCGCTCGCGAAGACCCTGGTGGCGCCGTGCTCGCCGAGCGCCGGCGCGGCGGCGGTGGCTCCCGGGCCGAGCGCGACCGCGGCCACCTCGTCGGCGATCGATCGCGCGTTGGTCAGCAGCTCGAAGGACGTCGGGCTCGGGCCCTCGGGCCGGACCTCCGCGTACACCCACGCCGTCGCCACGTCAGATCGCCTTCGCCTCGGCGAGCAGGTCCGCCACCTTGGCTGCAACGTCGTCGCCGGCCGCGATCACGACCCCCGCGGCCTTCTCGGGCGCCTGGGACACGGCGGTGACGCGCTGCGTGGGAGCGACGTCGGCGTCGGACAGGCCGAGATCGGCGAGTGAGATCTGTTCGAGCGGTTTGGACTTGGCGGCCATGATGCCCTTCAGCGTCGGGTAGCGCGGTTCGGCGGCGCTGCCGGTCACGGTCACGAGCGCCGGCAACGGGCACGTCACGAGGTCGTAGCCCGCCTCGGTCTGGCGTTCCACGCGCAGCGCACCGCCCTCGACCTCGACCCTGCGGGCGAAGGTCGCGCTCGGGACGCCGAGGAGCTCGGCCACGGTCATCGGGAGCGTGCCCGTGTAGCCGTCTGTCGACTCCACGCCGGCGAGCACGAGGTCGAACGACGACCGCCCCACCGCGGCCGCCAGGACCCGCGCCGTGCCGAGCGCGTCCGCGCCTCGGAGCCCGGGATCGGTGACCAGGACGCCGCCGCTCGCGCCCATCGAGAACCCCTTGCGGAGCGCGCCCGTCGCGACATCGGGGCCCATCGACACGAGCGTCACCTCACCGCCGTGGGCCTCGACCAGCTGCAGCGCCGCCTCGATCGCGAACTCGTCGCCCGGGTCGAGCGCGCCGTCGACGCCCTCGCGCACGAGGAGGAAGTCCTCACCGAGCGTCGGGATGCCCTGGGGTTCGGGGACGTACTTGACGAGGACGACGACGTTCACCGCGGTCCTTCCTTCTTCGCTCGACGGCCCCACTCGCCGTGCCGGCCGGCCCCGAGGATACCCGCGGCGACGGTGACGCAGGCACCTCGTAGCATCTGGGCATGTCCTGGAAGGGATCGGTGCTCGTCGCCATGTCCGGTGGCGTCGATTCGTCGGTCGCCGCTTGTCTGCTGCTCGATCAGGGCTACGAGGTCGTCGGCTCGCACATGCGGCTCGTGCACCTGGATGGGGTCGAGCACGGGTGCTGCGGACCTGCCGCCCGGGCCGACGCGGCCGAGGTGGCGCGGATCGTCGGCTTCCCGTTCGAGATCTGCGACCTGTCCGACGCGTTCGAGCGGGCGGTGATCGGGGACTTCGTCGCCGAGCACGAGGCCGGGCGCACGCCGAACCCATGCGCGCGCTGCAACGGCGAGATCAAGTTCGGAGCGTTCCTGCGACGGGCCGAGGAGCTCGGGATCGACGCCGTGGCGACCGGGCACTACGTCCGGACGGACCGGCGCGGCGGCCGGGTTCGGCTGCTGCGCGGCGCCGACCGGACCAAAGACCAGTCGTACATGCTGCACGTGCTCGGGCAGCGCGAGCTGTCCCGGTCGCGGTTCCCGGTCGGCGGGATGGCGAAGGCGGAGACGCGAGCCCTCGCCGAGCGCTTCGGCCTTCCGGTGGCGACCAAGCCCGACTCGCAGGAGCTGTGCTTCGCGCCGAGCGGGGAGGCGGGCGCGTACCTCGCGACGGTCGCCCCGCACCTCATGCGGGAGGGCGAGGTCGTCGACTCGGACGGCCACGTGCTCGCCCGCCATCGCGGCGCGGCCACGTTCACCGTGGGGCAGCGGCGGGGGCTCGGCGTCTCGAGGCCCGAGCCGTCCTACGTGCTCGAGGTCGACCCGGTGGCCAACCGGGTGGTCGTCGGGCCGGGCGAGCTGCTCGCCCGCTCCGGCGCGATCGCCGACCGCGTCTCGTGGGTCGCCGGCGAGCCACCGTCCGACGGACCCTTCGAGGCCGACGTCAAGATCCGGTACCGGGGCGAGGACGTCCCTGCCGTGGTCGAGCCCGCCGGCGATCGGATCCGCATCGAGTTCCGGACGCCCCAGCGCGGCGTCGCGCCCGGCCAGAGCGCGGTCGTGTACCGGGGGCCGGAGCTCCTGGGTGGCGGCCGGATCGTCGACGCCCTCCGCTGAGACAGCCGGGGCGGGTCGGCGGGCCCGGATATCATCGACCGGTGGAGGATCAGCCGGCGTGAGGTTGCTCAGGCGCAAGCCCCGGACGTTCGAGATCCAGGTGCAAGACATGACGCTGCACGTGCAGGCGGCCACCGACGTGGACGAGGAATCGCGGGCGGCCGCCCTCTCGTTCTGGGAGGTCTTGCACACGTACTCGATCCGCAACCCGGATTTCCGCGCGTCCAAGCGTCCGGTGAAGGTGCCCGCGGATGCTCCCGAGATTGTCCGCGAGATCGCGGCCACGGCGGGTCGGGCCGGAGTGGGACCGATGTTCTCGTTCCAGGGGGCGGTGACCGACCACGTCGGGCGGTTCCTCGCCCGCGAGGTGAGCGAGGTGACCGTCAACTGCGGCGGGGACTACTTCATCCAGTCGCGGCGCCGGCAGAAGCTCACGGTCTTCCGCCGTCCCGGTTCGTCGGTGGCCGTCGTCGTGCCGGCCAACCGGCAGGGCGTCGGCATCTCGATGACGTCGGGGCACGGGCGGGGACGGGCCGAGGTGGACGGGCTCGCGGTGCTCGCCGAGTCCTGCATGCTTGCCGGAGCGGCCGCCGCGGGCGTCCAGGCGATCTTGCCGAAGGAGAACGGGCTGCAGGGGGCGATGGCCTATCTCAAGCGGGTCCCCGGGGTGATCGGCGGCGTCGTCTTCCTCGGCGAGGAGATCGGGATGGCCGGCGGCCTGGAGCTCGCGGCGTGATGGATCGCACCCCGGGCCTGGCGTGACGGGCACCCGCGAGGAACGCGAGCTCGCGGATGCGAAGCTCCGCGTCGAGGAGTTGCGGGAACAGCTGAACTTCCACTCCTACCGGTACCACGTGCTCGACGACCCCGAGGTGTCCGACGCCGAGTACGACGAACTCATGAGGGAGCTCCGGGCGCTCGAGGAGCGGTTCCCCGAGCTCGTGACCCCCGACTCGCCGACGCAACGGGTCGGCGCGACGCCGGCCGACCTGTTCGCGCCCGTGGAGCACCGCACGCCGATGCTCTCGCTCGACAACGCGTTCAGCCGCGAAGAGCTCGAGGCGTGGGCCACGCGGGTCGAGCGCGCGGTCGGGGCGGGAGCCACCTATTCCTGCGAGCTGAAGATCGACGGGGTGGCGGTCGCCCTCACGTACGAGTCCGGTGTGCTCACCAAGGGCGCGACCCGCGGCGACGGCCGGATCGGCGAGGACATCACGGCCAACGTCCGTACGGTGCGCAGCGTCCCGCAGCGGCTCCAGGTCGCTGATCCGCCCGCGTACCTGGAGGTCCGCGGCGAGATCTACCTGCCGGTCAGGGCGTTCGAACGCCTGAACGAGGAGCTGCTCGCCGTGGAGAAGCGTCCGTTCGCCAACCCGCGGAACGCCGCCGCGGGGTCGCTGCGCCAGAAGGATCCGAAGGTCACCGCCTCCCGCCCGCTCGCGCTGCTCGTGCATTCGTTCGGGTACGCGGACGGCGTCCGGTTCGAGTCGCACTCGGGGTTCCTGGACTGGTGCCGCGAGGCCAGGCTGCCGGTCGCCCCCACCTCCGAGGTCAAGCAGGACGTCGACGGGGTGATGGCCTACCTCGGGCACTGGGAGGCTAACCGTCACAGCGTCGACTGGGAGGTGGACGGCGCGGTCGTCAAGGTGGACCGTGTGGCGCTCCAGCAGGAGCTCGGCGCGACCAGTCACGCGCCGCGGTGGGCGATCGCCTACAAGTTCCCGCCCGAGGAGCGCACCGCGCTGCTGAGGAAGATCGACGTCCACACGGGCCGCACAGGGAAGGTGACCCCGTTCGCGGTGCTCGAGCCGGTGTTCGTCGGCGGTGTCACCATCACGTACGCGACGCTGCACAATGAGGACGAGGTCGCCCGCAAGGACGTCCGCGAGCGCGACACGGTGATCGTCCGGCGCGCGGGTGACGTGATCCCCGAGATCGTCGGCCCGGTGCTGTCCAAGCGCAAGAAGGGCGCCCGCCGGTGGAAGTTCCCGACGACCTGTCCCTCCTGCGGGACCGAGCTCGTCCGAACGCCGGGCGAGGCCGACCAGCGATGCCCGAACCCGGCGTGCCCCAGCCGGAACGTCGAGTGGCTCTACTCGTTCGGCTCGCGGGGCGGGCTCGACATCGAGGGCCTCGGCTACATGACCGGGATGGCGCTGCTCGACCGCGGGATCGTGAAGGATCCCGCCGACATCTTCACCCTGACGGCCGAGGACCTGGCGCAGCTTCCGGGGTTCGCCGACAGGTCGATCGCGAACCTGCTGGCCTCGATCGAGGGCGCGAAGGACCGGCCGCTGTGGCGGCTGTTGACCGCGCTCAACATCAGGCACGTCGGGACGCACGTCGCCCAGGTGCTCGCGAACGCGTTCGGCTCGATCGATGCGCTGATGGATGCCTCTGCGGACGCCATCGACGACGTGGAGGAGATCGGGCCCGAGATCGCGAGGAGCGTCCACGCCTGGTTCGTCGACCGCGCCAACCGCCGGCTCATCCAGAAGCTCCGCGCCGCCGGCGTGCGGATGCAGGACGAACCCGAGGAGGCGGCGGGCCCCCAACCGCTCGCCGGCACGAGCATCGTCCTCACGGGTGGGTTGGAGGGCATGTCCCGTGAGGAGGCGATCGCCGCCGCACAGGCCGCCGGTGCCCGTGTCGCCTCGAGCGTCTCGAAGAAGACGGACTTCGTCGTGGTCGGCACCGATCCGGGGTCGAAGGCCGCCAAGGCCGAGCAGCTCGGCGTCGAGATGATCGACGAGGAGGAGTTCCGCAAGCGCCTCGGCCGCGGGTAGGCGTCCGGCCGTCCACCTGTGGCACGATGCCCGCGTCCCGAGCGAGGGGAGAGGCCGTGACGGCCGTCGTGATCGACGGGAACGCGATCGCCGAGCAGCTGCGGCAGAGCATCGCCGACGAGCTCCAGGTCCTGCGCCTGTCCGAGGTCCGGCCGGGCCTGGCCACGGTGCTGATCGGCGAGTCCTTCGACGCGCAGGCCTACGAGAAGCACGTCCGGCGGCTCGCCGAGAGCCTGGACTACCGCTACGTGTGCGAGCACCTGCCCGAGGACGTCGAGGTCGCCGACGTCATCGCCACCCTCGGCAAGCTGAACGCCGATCCGAGGATCACCGGGATCTTGGTGCTGCACCCACTGCCGCCGCACATCCCGGAGGCCGAGATGAACAGCGCCGTCGACCCCCTCAAGGACATCGAGGCGGTGCATCCGATGAACACCGGGCTGCTGGCGCAGGGCCGTCCGCGCTTCCTCCCGTCGACGCCGGCCTCCTGCTTCTACCTGCTCGACCACTACGCGGACGCGAACGGGGGCGGGCACGAGAGCTTCTACTCGGGTCGGACGATGGTGGTGGTCGGGCGTTCGAACAGCGTGGGCAAACCGGCGCAGATGCTCGGGCTCCAACGCAACGCGACCGTGATCGCCTGCCACAGCCGCACGAAGCCGCTCGAGGACTACACCCGCCAGGCGGACATCCTCATCGTGGCGGCGGGCGTTCGGGGGATCGTGGACGGCGCGATGGTCAAGCAGGGCGTCGTCGCCGTCGACGTCGGTATCCACGCCGTCAAGGACGAGGAGACCGGCAAGACCCGGATGGTGGGCGATCTCGACTTCGAGAGCGTCGCCGCCAGGGCCGAGGCGATCACCCCCGTCCCCGGCGGCGTCGGGCCGATCACCGACGTCTGGCTGGTCGGCAACGCCCTGATGGCCGCGGCGATCGCCCACCAGGTGGAGCCGAGGTTCGGGCTCTTCCGGTAGGCCTTCGCTCGACCCTCCGAGAGCGGTGCCCGATCCGGACGTATGCTGCGAGGATCCGATGATCAGGGAGCCCGGGTCCTCTCCCGCCGACTCCACCGAGACGTCCCAGCGGATCGTCCGCGAGCGCTCGATCGTCGCGCTGCTGCGGCGGTTGTGGTTCGGCCTGTCGACCTACCGTCTCTACCCGGAGGCGCCGGGGAGTCACGGGTTCCCGGAAGCCACGGGACGGATCGCGTCGGCGGCCCGCGAAGCGTTGGCCGGCGGCCCGGTGGACGTCGAGATCCGGGGCGACCATTTCGTGTGCGCGGGCGATGTGCTCGCGAACGACCCCAACCTGCGCCGCCTCGCCCTCGTGTGCTTCGAACGCCGGATCGAGCGGCTCACGCTCGTCGACGTTCCCGATACCGCAGAGCTCGAGCAGCTCTTCGGTGTGCTGATCACCCCACCTGCCGCGCTCGATGACGCGGGCGGCGCCGAGCGCGTGCTCGCGGACGCCGAGGTCGTGTCGCTGAGGCTCTCCTCGATCGGTCCCGGCGGCGTCGAGGAAGCTGATCACGCGGCCGGCGGGGAAGCGAAGGACGGGACCGTCGTGCCCGCCGCCCCCACTCCGGACGTCGAGGTTCTCGCCTCCAGGCTCTTGATCGACGATCTCCAAGGCAGCCCGAGCGTCCAGGCGGAGATGCTCCTCGACCGACTGCGCGAGGTGTTCGCGGAGAGCGCGCTCACGGGGGAGCCCCTGATGGAGCTGCACGCGGCGACCCACGAGATGCTGACCGAACTCCCGGACCCCCTGAGGCGTTCACTCGTGGAGCTGCTCGTCGACCGGGTGACCGAGGATCCCCTCGCCGGTCGGCTGATCGGGACGATGAGCAATGCTCAGCTCGCTCGGGCGCTGGTCGACCTCGGGCAGGGGGGTGCGCGAGAGCCCATCGAGCTCGCCAGGAGCCTGGCCGCCGCGGGCGCCCGCGAGGTGGACGTGGTGGACCTCACCCAGGCCCTCGAGGCCGGCCACGAGGACGTCGGGACGATCATCGCGGGTCTTGAGCAGCTCGGGATGGATGTCGACGAGGGTCGTGCCCTGACCGGTGGCTCGATCGTGGACGTGCTCTCCGGGTACCTGGTTTCGACCGAGGGTGAGGACCTCCGGTCGATCCGGGAGACGGCAGACGCCGGGGGCGCCGCCCTGCGCGCGGCGCAGATCCGCTCCTTCGCCGATTACCTGTCGCTGGAATCCGACCTGGAGCGGGCGGGGGAGGCGCTCGGGGTCTGGGCCGAGGAGATGCGACGGGCGCTCCGCTCGGGCGACGACCACGAGGTTGCCGCGCACCTGCAACCGATCAGGGAGGCGCTGCTCGACGGTGACGAGGGTCGGGTCGCCTTGTACGCGGCGAGCGTGCGCATGGCGCTCGACCAGGAGACCATCATCGAGTTGGTGACGGCGGAGGCGGGTGTGGAGCATCCGCACCTGGCGGCCCTGCTCGAACCGTTCGG
>JBAVEY010000181.1:0-4675 GCA_049587975.1 Actinomycetota bacterium
GATGGACTGCTCCTTCGATGAGGTCACCGTCCCGTGACCAGGAACCGTGCGAACTCCCGGTCTTGTTTCGGGCGCTTCCCGAGGGCGAGAAGCGACATCGTCCCTGGCACCGTGATGACCAGGTACAGCAACCGTAGAAGACGTGGGGATGCCCCGGGGCTGGAGCTCGGCTCGGCGCGAGGACGGGGAAGGGGGCTCTTCGTGCCACGTCCTTGAATGAGGCCTCGTGCAGGCCGACAGGAGTCAGTTCGTCCTCGACGCAGCGGATCGGGATCCCGTAGTTGACGGCTTCCACGTCTTCATCCAGGTACAACTCGATCCACCAGGCGTGATCCTCCGGTTTCGCTCCTCCAGCGTTCTCGAAGTCTCGCCAATCCCACAGGTCGCCGAAGCTCCACGCAAGACGACAGCCGGGCTGTCGGTCGTCGCGCAGGATGATCACGCCGGTCGTGTCCGGATACGAGCCCTCCAGGCGAATCTCCTCGACCCACACACCCTCATCGTCGTGGGCTTGAAACCGTTTCCGACCAGCGAGCGTTTGCTCAAGCTGCTCCTTCAGGCGTAGCTCGAAGGCGCTCGGATCCGCTGCCGCCTTGGCCATCTCGGCACGCGCCCACGCTTCACTGTCCATTCGCGCATGGTACGAGCACCGAATGCTGTCGCTTCGTGACGGAAGCGACACCCTCAGGTGGCCTTCATCAGGACCGATGATGATGTTGAGTGACCTACGACTGGGCGGCTGTTGTGAACGTCGAGCGAGCGAACGAGGCGACCCAGGCGATCTGGCGCCGAATCCTGCGTCAGTCTCGCCTCACCTGGTTGGCGGGAGCTATCGCTGCCGCGTTCCTCTTTGTGGCCGCGCTGTTGGGAGGCGAGATTGCGATTCCAACCGTGAGCGAGGGTGGAGACGGCGTTCGACACAGGCGACGGTTGGGGACCTGTCGATGCGGCCTAGCGGTCGAAGCGTCAAGCGGCTGGATACGCGAGATCCAAGTGGACTTCACCAGCCGACTCGTCGAGCAATGGCGAGGACCGGGCGCCATCGCTCAGGGCGTTGTCTGGGCCGGGGACAGGGGTCTGAACTGGGCTCCAAGAGCAAGTTTGTCGGGCGCCCGGGCATTCGAGCTGCGCTTGGGGGACATCGAGCGGATTCAGGCCAGCTCGGTGGGTGTCCGATCGAGCGGGTTGGTAGTCGCTACGAGCGAACACGGCGAAGCTTGGCTCTTGCTGCGTCGGAGCGATGCCCCGACATTGCTCACAAGCCTGAGTGGGCGCGATCGTCTCGGTGGCCACGACGACTCCACCTGAGAGAATGATCACTCACCCGGCAGTCGTTTCGTGACGAATCCGATCTCCAGCTGCCCGTAGCGACTTTTCGGATTCAGCCTTCCCGCAGCATCCCGACGAGCACAGCCCTCAGCGTCTGCGGGTTCTGGGGTGAACTAGCATCCTGAGGATGCACTCGACCTTGCCCTCCGACATCCGCCGCTCGACCCTCCGCCTCGCTGTCGCAGGCGTCATCGTCGGATTGGCGATTCCCCTCCTGCCGCTTTTCGGGGAAGGCGGTCTGGAGTTCATCTTCTCGCAGGGACTCCCGGTGCGATTTCTAATCGTCTACCTCCTCAGGTGGTGGGCCAGCGCCTTGGTGGCGGTGGTCGGGATCTGGTTCTTGAAGCGCGACCGGGCGGGTCCCGCGGGCGGCATGTTCCTCGCGGTGGGGCTCGTTGTGGCCATCGGAGCCGCTGGGGAGGTCCTCGCCGCGGCACCTCATTTCGGTCAATGGAACTACGACGTGGTCTTGGCGCTTGAGACCGTGCAAGCGATCCTTCTGATACTCGCGGGATCGCGTGCGATCGCGGTCGTCAGCGAGGTCCGGACCGGGGGATCGCCGCCGCCCGAATCTCGATCGCTGATCGGCGACTAACGCCAGGGCTTCTCGGGGCGCCAACGCTTCGCCCATGCCGCGACCTCGCGCCGATCATCGGCTTCTTCGGTCCTCCTCTCCCAACATGCCGACGACCACGGCCCGGAGCGTCCGGTCCTCCTCGCAGTTGATCAACAGCTCAGCGAAGGTGCGGGACTCCGGTTAGCTCCAGAACTCGCCGATCCGCTCGGCCTCCGGGGTCGGGGAGCATCAGGACGTGTAGGAGTTCGGCGCGGGGAGCGGGGCCGAGGCGTCCAGGCGCTCCCGCAGTCGCCTTCGAGCTCGTCGGGTGCGGCACGTCCTGGAGTTGCCCGCCGGGACCGGTGTACGCACAAGGAGCTTTGGGGGCGGATCAAGAGGGCTGGGTAATGCAGGCACGGAAACCGTCGCTGGAAGCGACGGCGGGACGGACTGCCCGGGCTCGCGGTCACGGCCTCGTCTACGTCACGTGAGAGCCATCGTCCGAGCGTCTCAGCGCGTCCTGAGGGGGCGTTTGCCAATCGCCCTCCCACGTCCCTGCGACGACAAGGCGGGCGTCGGAGCCGTCGACGCCGATGCTGTAGAGGGCCATCCCGCCTCCGGCACGGTCGCCCGTCGCGTACAGGATCCGGTCGCCCTGGGGCGAGAACCCTCGGATGCCGAGGATCTCGTCGCCGCCGTCCAGTGCCGCCGTCGCTTCGGGCAGCACCGTCACGGTTCCGGATGCGGCGTCGACGACGTTCAGCTCGCCGTGGGACAGCGACGCGAAGTGCTCTCCATCTGGCGACCAGGCCTCCACGCCGTCCAGACGCCCGTCCACCTCCGACACAAGCGACCCCTCGGCGTCGAGGACGGTGATGGAGTTGCCCGTGACCACGGCGACGCGCGTCCCGTCCGGTGAGTACGTCGCCTGCCCGCCCAACGAGGGGTCGAGCCCGCCCAACGAGAGTTCGTACCCGGCGCTCCCGTCGAGCGGCACGACCGCGTAGCCAAACAGGAGGAGCGCCGAGCCGTCGGGCATCCACCCCGGGCCGTCGGAGTTGCCTCCCCCCGTGACGGTCGGCTCGGGCAACGACGCCTGCCGCTCACCGTCGACGCCGTAGACGCCGATCGTCAAAGCGGGCTCCCACACCGCGACGCGCGTCGAGTCGGGCGACCACGTGAATCCCCACCCACCCCCATACGTCGGGAACTCCGCGACGGCGTTGCCGTGCGGATCGGTGATCACCATGTCGTCCTGCTCCGAACTCGGGCAGTCGCGCTGGAACGCGAGGTACCTCCCGTCGGGCGACCACGACAGGTACGTCTCCTCGCTGAGCCCCTCGCACCGTGCGTCGGGGGCGTCGGAGATCTTGACCGCGTTCGTCCCATCCGGATCGGCGACGTAGATGTCGCCGTCGAGGACGTACGCGAGGGCGCCCGACGCCGCCGGCCCCGGCCGGGGCTCGACGGGTGGATTCGCCGGGATCGGCGCCGTCTGCAGCGCCCTCACCCCGGCGATCCCCATGCCGACGACGAGGACCGCGATCGCGACCGAGGAAGCGATCGTGAGGACCACCCGTCGCCGCGCCCGGCGGAGCAGGGCAGGAGGCGCCGACGAGCCGCTCGGGGCGTCCTCCGCCAGATCGAAGAGCTGGTGCCGGAACTCGGTCTCGTTCATACGTCCACTCCAACGGTCGTTCGGAGGGTCCCCATACCTCGGGACACCAGCGACTTCACGGCTCCCGGGTGTCGCCCCATCAGGTCCGCGGTCTGGGCCTCCGACAGGTCCTCGAAGTAGCGGAGGACGATCGCGGTTCGCTGCCCGATCGGGAGTGCCATCAGGGCTCGACGGAGGCGTTCTCGGTCCGACAGGTCATCCGGATCGGTCGGGGGCGCCTCGGTCTGCCGCTCCAGGTACCGGCGTTCGACGGCGCGGCGTCGGTAGTGCGACCTCGCGAGGTTGACGATGGTCTTCCGCAGGTAGGCGTGGAACCCTCCCGGATCTCGGAGGTGCAGTAGTCGTCCAGCGACCCGGACGAACGCATCCTGGACGAGGTCCTCGGCGAGGGCGCCATCCCCGGTCAACAAGTAGGAAAGACGGAGGGCCTCGTCCGCGTGACGGGCGTAGAGATCCGCGAGCAGGCTGCCCTCGATCCGGATCGTCTCCACGTCGGCATCCATCCTCGTCCCCCACGCTCTCCAACGCGCGGGGTCGGTGTCTCGTTTCGGTCAAGGCGAAGAATCGGTCGTGGGCAGCGGCTGGAGCCGCGCCGACCCGAACGACCCTCGGGAACCAACAGGCGCAGCTGGGCGGCAGGGTTACCGGGGGGCAGCTCAGAGCATGCTCGAGGTCCGCGACTGGGTCTACTCCTCGACCGGAGCGTGGAACCCTGAGGGGCATGAGGATTCCTTCGCTCGGTGCTCGTGGCGTGGGATGGGTGGTCGCCCAGTCGATGATCTTCGTGGCGATTGCAGTGGCCGGGATTCGAGGACCGAGGTGGTCAGCCGCTGGATCGCCGTTACGGCTGGGTGCCGGCATCACAATCGGGATCGCGGGGCAGGTCTTGTTCGTTGCCGGCCTCATCGGACTCGGAAGCTCGCTCCGCCCTTCCCGGAGCCCCTGGAGGGTTCGAACCTACGGACTGTGGGTGTGTATCGCTTCGTCCGACATCCTATCTACGGGGGGCGCGTTGCTCACTGCGCTTGGTTGCTCCCTCGCGTCGTCACCGCATGCGCTGTTTGCGACCCTTCTCTTGGTGGTTATCTTTGAGCTCAAGGCAAGATACGAGG
>JBAVEY010000182.1:0-3143 GCA_049587975.1 Actinomycetota bacterium
CTACCGCTCGGGCCGTCAGGCGGAGGCCCTGTCGACGTACGAACGTGCCCGGCAGGTGCTCGCCGACGAGCTCGGAGCCGATCCCTCACCCGAGCTCCAGCGACTGCACGAGCAGATCCTGAACGGAGCGCCAGCGCTCGACGGACCCGAGCCCGCGCCGCCGAGGCTCCGTCCGAGCCGGGTGGACCTGCAGCCGGGGACCGAGGTGGCGGGCTATCGGATCGTGGGCACGCTCGGCCGGGGCGGCATGAGCGTCGTCTACCTCGCCGAGCATGACTGGCTCCAGCGCAAGGTCGCGCTCAAGGTCCTGGCACCGCAGCTCGCCGAGGACGAGCGGTTCCGGGAGCGGTTCGTCCGCGAGTCCCGGCTCGCCGCCTCGCTCGACCACCCGAACGTGATCCCGATCTATGAGGCGGGTGCCTCCGGCGGGGACCTGTTCATCGCGATGCGGTACGTTGAAGGAACCGACCTCCGAACCCTGCTGCACGAGGGCGGGGCGCTCGAGCCGGCGAGGGCGTTGGCCATCGTCCGGCAGGTTGCCGCGGCCCTGGACGCGGCGCACGAGCAGGGGCTCGTCCACCGCGACGTGAAGCCGGGCAACGTGCTGCTCGCACGCCAGAGGGGTTCGGAGGCCGGCGAACACGTCTACCTCTCGGACTTCGGGCTCACCAAGCGCTCTGCGAGTGATTCGGGCATCACCGGCACCGGGCAGTTCGTCGGGACGTTGGACTACGCGGCCCCCGAGCAGTTCAAAGGTGGAACCCCGGACGCCCGTACCGACGTGTACTCGCTCGGATGCGTGCTCTTCGAATGCCTCACCGGGCGGCCGCCGTTCGTGTCCGAGAACGACGCCGGTCTGATGTACGCGCACCTTCAGCAGCCGCCACCATCGGCCACCGCCGCGAAGCACGAGCTGCCCGGCGCGATCGACGGGGTCCTGGCCATGGCGATGGCGAAGGCGCCGGCGGATCGGTACCCGGCCGCGGGCGCGTTCGCCGAGGAGGCCTCGCGCGCGCTCGACGTGCATGGCGATGACGGGGCCGGGTCGCCCGAGCGGACCCGCCTCCGTCGGATGATCCCCGCCATCGCGGTCGCGGTCGCGCTCCTGGCCGGGGTCGCGCTCGCGTCCGTCTTCCGAGGTGACTCGCCAGCCCTGACGGAAGGGGCCCCCACGTCACCGAGCGCGATCGCGAGCCCCACGCCGGAGCCGGTGTTCCGGACGGTCAACCGCGCGCTCGGGGCGGACGAGGAGCGGCTCCTGACCTACATACCTGGCCAGCTCGCGTCGGACTGTCTCCCGCTCGACCGCGCGGAGCCTCTGCAAGGGGAGCTGGCAGCGCTCGTGTGCACGGGCGGGGGTCTGGAGGTGCTCTACGAGCTGTTCCCGACCCGGGATGCGATGGACGCCGCGTTCCAGCTCAGTGCCGACGCCCGCCAAGCGCCGGAGGCCGATTGCTCCACCGAGCATCTCGCCGTTTCCGAGTACACGATCGACGGGGAACGCGCGGGGCGAATCCTCTGCTACACGATCGAACCAGGGAGGTTCGGAAGGGCGGCGGGTGAGCCGGACCAGTGCATCTCGAGTGGACACAGGAGAACGGCCTGATCTATGCGCACGCCGTCAGGAACGCCTCGGAGATCTGAGCCTCTACCAGTGGTGGCTGTCCTCGGCGGGGCCGATCGTCCCGGCCGGAAGCGATCCCTCCCTCTCCGTGAAGGACCCTCCCGCAGCGTTCGGGTCGGGGCTGCGCGATGGGTCGTACCTCTATGTGCTCAAGGACGAAGATCGAGGAGATCCGCAGGTCTCGGTCGGCAGGATTGCGGGCGTATCGGGGATCACCTACGCGATCCACCTCGAGGAGGGCGACTATCAGGCCGCCGAGTTCGGCGACGTCTACGAACGTGGTACGACCTATCTCAGCAAGCCGCACACCATCGTGTTCGTGCCCGCGACCTGCCCCGGAACCGGGCTCGGCGTCCTTCGTCCGGTCGAGTACACGTGGACGGAGACCGGTCGGGGAGTGTCCTGGAGAAGGTGGGGGGCGGAACGTGCGCCGGGCCGCAATTCGCCACCGGGGATCCGTGGACCAGGGCTCCCGCGGGTCAGATCGCCGTCGAATCCGGGCACGAGATCGCCCTCATGGACGCGGGGGGGTTCATCGAGCGCAGGCTGACGGACCAGCATGAGACCGATCCGAACGTCTGGCCGGATTGGTCGCCGGACGGCTCGCGGATCGTGTTCGCCGGGGCGGGCCCGGAGGGGTACGACCTCTACACCATCGCTCCGGACGGCACCGGCACCGAGCGGATCACCCACGAACCGGGGGACGAGATCACGCCCTCGTGGTCGCCGGACGGAACGCGGATCGCCTTCGCGTTCGACGACCTCGGCGCTCCCGACTTCGAGACCGGGATCGTGGTGATGGGAACCTCGGGAGAGGCGCGAGCCGACGTGGTGACGCGGCAGAACCAGCTGGTGGGTCTACCGATCTGGTCGCCCGATGGGACCCGGATCGCGTTCACGGTCTTCTCCGAGAACGGGGATCGACCCGTCGCCTACGTCATGGACGCGGACGGCGGCGATCTGGTCGAGGTGCGTGAGGAAGCCGTAGCCCTGTCCTGGACGCCCGATGGCAAGCGCATCGTGCTGTCGGCGCATGGGTCGCTCCTGGCCGTGCGCCCCGACGGTACCGGCGATCGTGTGATCATCAGGTACCCGCCCGAGAACGGCCGGCTCCTCCTCGACTGGTCACCCGACGGCCGATGGATCGTGATGACGACCCCGGGGCTCGTGGTTGGACAAGGGAACGTCTCGGCGTCCAACGTGTACCTGACGCGGTCCGGTGGCGGCGAGTTGTTCCTCGTGGGGAGCGGCTCGAACCCGTCATGGCGTCCAGCATCAGGCTGACGAGCGGAGGCGATGACGTGCGAACCGACGCGCCGGGTGGATCGGACGGCGTAACGACGTCCACCGAGATCAGTCCCGAGGAGCTCCAGCTCTCGCAGCGGAACCACGGGATGCAGCTCGAGGGTCTCCGTTACGACGTGACCCCCGCAGGGATGCACTACCTGCTGATCCACTTCGACGTCCCCGAGGCGGACGAGTCGTCCTGGCGTCTCTCAATCGCCGGGCTCGTCCGGAC
>JBAVEY010000183.1:0-23085 GCA_049587975.1 Actinomycetota bacterium
CCTTCTGCCTGACCGCGGTGCCGCTCGAGGCACCCGACGCGCGGCGTGCACCTCTCAACTGGAGGGCGCCGCCTGACTCGTCACGTAGCTTCAGGATCAAGACCCGCGCGCCCAGGCGTGCTTGAAAGGGCCAAACTTGTCACGCGCCCCGGCAAGCGAGGACTGGGTAAGTCGCTGGCTTTGGCGCGATCGTCGGACGTTGGGTAGGAGTGTCGCTTTCCGCCGGAAACGACACTCACAGCAGCGAGTGGAGTGAGCGGTCACATGAGGTTGACCCTCGGTCCTTCGATCACATGACCCGTCGATGGATCGAGTGTGATTCGAGGCGCATCGTGACCAGGAATCGTACCGGTGCATGCGATCCCGTCTGCCGATGCATGGAGGACCCTGAGATCGTCGAGTACCAGTCGCTCTGACCGCCACTCGGTGCCGCCTTGGCCGAGGGCCGTGATGTCCACAACCCCGACGAGCAGGAGCGTGTCCTTACCGGGCACCGACGTCACGCTCGTGATCTGCCAATGGGCTAACTCCGCCCCCGCGCCCGGATCCTTGACGTTCACGACGTAGGCGAGCCCGGCAACAACACAACAGATACGCCCTGGGTTCGGAGTGGCGAAGACACCACGGACGCCGTCGATGCCTGCTGTGAACGTCCCCACCCAGCGCTCTGGCCCCATCGTCGCTCGGATGACGAGCGGCGCGCCCCACCTCGAATCCCCCGGCGACTGTGAGACCGTTCTGTCTCGATCGAAGAAGAATGCAGGAACGTGCCAGTCGCCGTCGGCGGGGAACTCAGGGTCAACCTCGATCTCATACGCCGTGCGGAGTCGAAGGGCTCGAAAGCACCCCGAGGCATACAGGGAGCCTCTCACATCCGTCCCATGAGATGGTCGATGTCGCTTCGTGACGAAAGCGTGACTCACGACAGTCCCGCCTCAAGCATGGGCGAGTGCTTCGGTCAACATCCGTTCAAGGTCGGCTATCCGATCGTTCGCCGCGTCGAGGGCGTCTTGCAGCCCGCCGTTCGGGCATCCGGAGCGAGTCCGAACGTTCATGGACCGAGACCTGCTCAGCTTCGAGGAGATCTGGGCGGCGGCGGGCACGCCGGATGCGGTCTTCCGGACCACCCCGGACGAGCTGCGGCGCACGACCGACGCGGAGGTCGTGGAGCTCAAGGAAACCCCATCCCCGGGGTAGGAAAGCCCGCGCGAACCGGTAGAATCGCTCGGAGGCCCGAACACGTCTCCCACGGAGGACCCATGATCCAGCTGACCGAATCCGCAGCAGGCAAGGTGAAGGAGCTCCTGGTTGAGGAGGGCCGCTCGGACATCGCGCTGCGGGTGGCCGTCCAGCCGGGCGGTTGCTCCGGCCTCCGGTACGCGATGTACCTGGACGACCAGCTCTCGGACAAGGACGTGGCCGAAGAGCAGTTCGGCGTCAAGGTCGTCATCGACCGGATGAGCGTCCCGTACCTGTCGGAGGCCAAGATCGACTTCGTCGACACGCTCGAGGCGTCGGGTTTCACGATCGACAACCCCGTCGCCCAGGGCTCGTGCGCCTGCGGACACTCGTTCCACTAGCCCGGCCCTGCCGAACTCCGCCTCGCGAGTCCCAGCTCAGACGGCATCCAGCGCCGCGCGCAACCCCTCCCGGAGCTCGCCCAGCTCGTCGGCGTCGAGGACGAGCGCCGGTGAGACCTGTAGGGCCCCGATCCCGAGGGCGCGGGTGAGGATCCCGTGCGTCCGGCACGACGCGACCACGCGAGCGGGGAGCGCCGGTTCGGCTTCGAGCGCCTGGGTCGCGAACTGCACCGCCGCGAGCACGCCGGTCCCCGCCCGGACCTCGCCGACCAGCTCGTGGTCGGCGAGCGGGGCGAGCGAGGCCGCGAGATCGCGCTCGAGCTCGAGGGCGCGCTTCGGCAGGGCCTCGCGCTCCATCACGTCGAGGTTCGCGAGCGCGGCCGCAGCGGCGCTCGCGTGGCCCGAGTACGTGTAGCCGTGACGCCACAGGCCCGCGTTCGGTCGCCAGAACGGTTCGGCCACCCAGGGCGCGGCGATGACGGCGCCCATCGGCAGGTAGCCGCTGGTGATGCCCTTGGCGCAGGTCACGATGTCCGGCTGGAGATCCCACCGTGAGCTCGCGAACCAGTCGCCGAGACGGCCGAACCCCGTGATGACCTCGTCGGCCACGAACAGGACGCCCGCCTCCCTGCAGATCGCCCGCACCTCGTCCAGGTAACCGGGCGGAGGGGCGAACACGCCCCCGGCGCCGATCACCGGCTCGCAGAAGAACGCGGCCACGCGCTGGGGGCCGGCGAACGCGATCGCCTCGCGGAGCCCCGCCGCCGAGTCCCACGCGACCTTCACGACGTCGCCGACGAGCGGGCCGTGCCCGGCGGCGTTGGCCTCGATGCCCGCGAGGCTCGTCCCCGCCACGTGCATGCCGTGGTACGCGTGCTCGCGGGTGACGAGCAGCGTGCGCTCGGTCTCGCCGCGGAGCTGCCAGTACCGGCGGGCCATCTTCGTCGCGGTGTCGATCGAGTCCGAGCCGCCGCTCGTCAGGAAGACCTTCGAGCCCTCGACGGGCGCGATCGCCCCGACGCGTTCGGCGAGCTCGATCGCGGGCCGGTTCGAGAGGTCGCCGAACGTCGAGTACGCCGACAGCCGTACGAGCTGGCGGTGCGCCGCCTCCGCGATCTCCTCGCGGCCGTACCCGACGTTGCAGTACCAGAGCGCCGCGGTCGCATCGAGGTAGCGGCGGCCGTCCTCGTCCCAGACGTGCACGCCCTCCCCGCGGTCGACCACGAGCTCGCCGCCGGAGTCGACGGCGGCCATGTCGGCGAAGGAGTGCCAGAAGGTTCCCACGGGCCCGACCACGGTAGCAGTCCCACATCGGCTCCCTCGGAGCCTCGCGGCTATTCGGGTTCGTACGCGAGGTTGGGCCGGAGCCAGGTCTCGGCCTCGCGGCGGTCCATCCCGCAGCGGGCCGCGTAGTCCTCGACCTGGTCCCGGCCGAGGCGGCCCACGTTGAAGTACCGCGCGGCAGGGTGCGCGAAGTACAGGCCCGAGACGCTGGCCGCGGGGGTCATCGCGAAGTGCTCGGTGAGGTCGATGCCGGCCGTGGGCGCGTCCAGGAGCTCGAACAGCGTCGCCTTGCGCGTGTGATCGGGGCACGCGGGGTAGCCGAACGCCGGCCGGATGCCACGGTAGCGCTCGGCGATGAGCTCCTCGCCGATCATCGCCGGACCCGACTCGTACCACTCGCGGCGGGCGCGCTCGTGCAGCCACTCGGCGAACGCCTCCGCCAGGCGGTCCGCCAGCGCCTTCACCATGATCGCCTGATAGTCGTCGTGTTCCGCCTCGAACCCCGCCGCGAGCTCGTCGACGCCGAGACCCGCCGTGACGGCGAACGCGCCCACGTGATCGGTCAGACCCGACCCGGCCGGCGTCACGTAGTCGGCCAGGGACCGGCTGGGCCGGTCGTCGCCGTGGTCCGCCTGCTGCCGAAGCATCGGGAACCGGCGGCCGTCCGAGAGCACGACGTCGTCGCCCTCGGCGGATGCCGGCCAGAACCCGTAGACGCCCCTCGCCGACAGGGACCGCTCGTCGACGATGCGGTCGAGGAGCTGGTTCGCCGCCTCGAACAGCTCACGGGCCGCCCCCCCGTACCTGGGGTGGTCGAGGATCTGCGGGTAGCGGCCTTTCAGCTCCCAGGCCGAGAAGAAGAACGTCCAGTCGATGTAGGTACGGAGCACGGCCAGGTCGGGTTCGACGACGCGGGCGCCGGTGAACGCGGGCTCGGGGAGATCCTCCTGGCGCCAGACGATCGGTGTCCGGCGCTCGGCGGCGACCCGGTACGGCAGGAGCGGCTGGGCCTCTCGCTCGGCGTGCAGGTGCCGCAGGCGATCCTGATCCTCCCGGTTGACCTGGTCCAACTTGGCGCGGCGGTCGGGATCGAGCAGGTCGGAGACGATCCCCACCACGCGCGACGCGTCGGTCACGTGGACGACCGGCTGCCCGTACTCGGGGGCGATCCGCACGGCGGTGTGTTGCCGCGAGGTCGTCGCGCCGCCGATCAGGAGCGGGAGGTCGAGGCCGCGCCGGTCCATCTCCTTGGCGACACCCTCCATCTCGCCGAGCGAGGGCGTGATGAGACCGGAGCAGCCCACGATGTCGCATCCCTCGGCCACCGCCGTGTCCAGGAGCACGTCGGGCGGGACCATCACCCCGAGGTCGATCACCTCGTAGTTGTTGCAGCCGAGCACGACGCCGACGATGTTCTTGCCGATGTCGTGCACGTCGCCCTTGACGGTGCACAGCACGACCTTGCCCTGAGCGCGGGAGCCGTCCGCGCCCAGACGCAGCTTCTCCTCCTCCATGTACGGCTCGAGGTACGCGACCGCCCGCTTCATCGCCCGTGCGCTCTTGACGACCTGCGGGAGGAACATCTTCCCGGCGCCGAACAGGTCGCCGACCACCTGCATCCCGGCCATCAGCGGGCCCTCGATCACGTCGAGGGGTCGCTCGTGGCCCCGTCGGGCCTCCTCGGTGTCCCGCTCGATGAACTCGTCGATCCCGTGGACGAGCGCGTGCTTCAGACGCTCCTCGACCGAGCTCTCGCGCCAGGACAGGTCGAGCTCCTTCTTCATCGCGCCGCCCTTGACGGTCTCGGCGAACGAGACCATCCGCTCGGTGGCGTCGGGGCGGCGGTCGAAGATGATGTCCTCGACGTGCTCGAGCAGTTCGGCGGGGATGTCCTCGTAGAGCACGATCTGGCCCGCGTTCACGATCGCCATGTCGAGGCCCGCGGCGATCGCGTGGTACAGGAAGGCGGAATGGATCGCCTCCCTGACGGCGTCGTTGCCGCGGAAGCTGAACGAGAGGTTGGAGACGCCGCCCGACACCTTGACGCCGGGTAGCCGCTGCTTCAGCAGGCGGGTGGCCTCGATGAACGCCTTGCCGTACGCGTTGTGCTCCTCGATCCCCGTCGCGATCGCGAGGATGCAGGGGTCGACGACGATGTCCTCTGCGACGTAACCGGCCTCGTCGATCAGCAGCCCGACCGAACGTTCGAGGATCTCCAGCTTGCGTTCGACCGTATCGGCCTGCCCGTGTTCGTCGAACGCCATCACGACCACCGACGCCCCGTAGCGCTTGATCCGTCGGGCCTTGCCGAGGAAGTCCTCCTCACCCTCCTTCAGGCTGATCGAGTTGACGATGCCCTTGCCCTGCAGGCACTTCAGACCGGCCTCGAGCACTTCCCACTTGGAGGAGTCGAGCATCACCGGCACGCGGGCGATGTCGGGCTCGGTCGCGATCAGGTTGAGGAAGGTCGTCATCGCCTTCACGCCGTCGAGCAGGTTGGCGTCCATGTTCACGTCGAGCATGTTGGCGCCGCTGCGCACCTGGTCGGCGGCGATCTCGACCGCGGCCTGGTAGTCGCCCGCCTCGATCAGCCTGCGGAACCGCGCCGAGCCCGTGACGTTCTGCCGTTCGCCGATCATCACGAAGCCCGTCTCCGGCGTGATCGCGAAGGGCTCGAGCCCGCTGAGCGCGGTCACGGTGCCTGCCGCGGGCAGCTTCCGCGGCGGGAGACCGGCCACGGCATCAGCGATCGCGCGCACGTGGTCGTCCGTGGTCCCGCAGCACCCGCCCAGGATGTTCGCGAGACCGCTCTCGGCGAACTCGCGCAGGTACTTGGCGGTGGTCTCGGGCCGCTCGTCGTACCCGCCGAAGGCGTTCGGGAGGCCGGCGTTCGGATGGCAGGTCGTGTACACGGGCGCGATCCGCGCCAGCGATTCGAGGTACGGACGCATCTCCGCGGCGCCCAGGGCGCAGTTGACGCCGACCGTGAAGGGCTCGGCGTGCGCCACCGAGAGCCAGAACGCGTCGATCGTCTGACCGGAGAGGGTGCGGCCGCTGCGGTCCGTGATCGTGACCGAGATCATGAGCGGCACACCCGGCGCGACGTCGGAGGCGGCCGCGATCGCCGCCTTGGCGTTCAAGGTGTCGAAGATCGTCTCGATCAGGAGCAGGTCGACCCCGCCCTCGACGAGCCCGCGGATCTGCTCCGTGTACGCCTCGGCCATCCGGTCGAACGTGACCGTTCGATAGGCGGGCTCGTTCACGCGCGGCGAGAGCGAGAGCGTCTGGTTGGTCGGCCCGACCGACCCCGCGACGAACCGGTCGGGCCCGAACGCGTCCGCGGCTCGCCGCGCGATCTCGGCACCCGCGCGGTTGATGTCCGTCACGGCTTCCTCGAGCCCGTAGTCGGCCTGGGCGATCGCCGTCGCGGTGAACGTGTTGGTGGTGACGATGTCGGCGCCCGCGGCCAGGTACGAACGGTGGATGTCCTCGACCACGTCGGGTCGTGTGAGGTTGAGCAGGTCGGGATCCCCGGTCACGTCGCGCGGATGGTCCGCGAACCGCTCGCCCCGGTAGTCGGAGTCGGCGAGGGTGCGGGCCTGGATCGCGGTCCCGTAGGCGCCGTCGAGCACGAGGATCCGTTGGGCGAGCAGCGCTTCGAGCCGGTCCAGCATGCATCAACGCTAGCGGCCGTTCCCCATCGTGACCAGCATGGTCCGCTCGGCGTTCCGCCGGACCCGTCTCCTGGAGTAGGCTGCCAACTCGGCATCTCGATCGCGCGGAGGGCGAGTCGTGGACAAGGACGTGTTCGAACCCCTCACGAGCGCCGTGCCGGGGTCGATCGCGAGCGGGGGGATCGGCGAGTCCGGCCCCACGGCGCGCCGGCGCCCGGATCGGCCGCTCGGAAAGCGGGGTGTCGACCTGCTCGCCCAGGTCCCGCTGTTCGAAGGGCTCTCACGCCGGCATCTGAAGCAGATCGCCGAGCACGCCGACGAGGTCTCGTTCCGCGAGAACGAGACGATCATCGAGGCGGATCGGCCGGGCGGGACGTTCTTCGTGATCGTCGAGGGCGAGGTCAAGGTGGTACGAGGCAACCGCGTCGTCGCGCGAGCCGGGCCGGGCGAGTTCTTCGGCGAGATCTCGCTCCTGGACGGCGGACCGAGGACCGCATCCGTCGTCGCCGCCTCCCCGGTGATCGCGGTCCGCCTGTTCAAGGCGTCATTCGACAAGGTGGTCACGCAGGAGCCGAAGGTGGCCTCGAAGATCCTCGCCGTCGTCGCCCGTCGCCTGCGCGAGGCGGAGAGAACGATCAGCTCCTGATGGTCGGCGTGGTCTGGTACTCGTGGTGGAAGTTCCTGCACGTCGCGGGCGTGATCGCGTTCGTGAGCTTCCACGGCGCCTCGATGATGGCGGCGCTCCGGTTGCGCAAGGAGCGCGATCGCGGTCGCATCGCGACGATGCTCCAACTCTCGGGCTCGTCGGTGACGGGCATGTACGTCTCGCTCGCCTGGCTCATCGTCTTCGGCCTCATCGCCGGGATCCAGGGCGACTACTGGAACGATGGGTGGTTCTGGATCTCGATCGGCCTGCTCGTGGTGGTGGTCGGCGAGATGTCAGCGGTCGCCCGCCCGTACTACGAGCGCGTGAAGGAGGCGGTCGAGGTCCGGCCCTCGGGCGTGCCCC
Source organism: Actinomycetota bacterium (assembly GCA_049587975.1). Taxonomy (GTDB): domain Bacteria; phylum Actinomycetota; class UBA4738; order UBA4738; family HRBIN12; genus DASSJM01. The sequence continues at coordinate 7,548 of JBAVEY010000183.1, forward strand.
GTCGCAGCGACGAGGAGCTCGAGGAGATCCTGCGCTCGCCGGTCGGGCTCTGGAACGCGGTGTTCGGAGCCGCCGTGCTGGCGACGATCGCCTGGCTGATGATCTTCAAGCCGTTCCAGGTCTTCTAACGGGCCGCCTGGCGGGGGTCTCCGAGCGGGCCGCCGACCGTCACAGGTCGGTCGGTGCGAGCGGCCGTTCGGCCGGACCCGCGACGACCTGGCCGGTCGCCGAGTACCGGGAGCCGTGGCAGGGGCACAGCCAGCCGTGCTCGGCGGCGTCCCACTTGACCGTGCAGCCCGCGTGGGTGCACTTCGCGGACAGGGTGGTGACGTTGCCCTTCTTGTCCCGGTACACCGCGACCTTGTGATCGGCGGACTTCACGATGCCGCCCTCTCCGGGTCCGATCTCCGACAGGCTCTGTGCGATCGTGCGCGCGACCAGGACGTCGCAGGGCGCGGTCTCGGCCACATCTCGAGGAACCGAGCCCATCAGGGCGGCCTTGGCCCCGGTCAGCCCCCGGTTCCCGATCACGACGAGGTCGAACCCCTCGCTCGCGGCCGCGTCGACGATCTCGCCCGCCGGATCGCCCGTGCGGATCTCGATCGCCGAGGTCACGCCGGCCTCCTCGCCGATCGTCGACACCGTGTCCTTGAGCACGAGCTCTCCGGTCTTCGGGTGGCCGACGAACAGCAACGTCACCGACGCCTGGAGGCGCTTCGCGAGCGCGTAGCCCTTGCGCGCCGCGCGGTCTGCCGTGGAGGAGCCGTCCGTCGCGATGAGCATCCGTCGGTACGGCGGCGCTCCGTGCGGCCGTCGTTCCTCGGGTCGAGCACGGGTGAGCAGGACGTCGCAGGGCGCATGCGTCACGACGCGGCGCGAGACGCTGCCGAAGAGCTGTTCGGAGGCCGACAGGCCCGTGCTTCCGATCACGATCAGCTCGGTGTCGGTATCGGAGGCGGTGGTAAGGATCGCGTCCGCCGGTGCCTCCGCCGACAGGACCACGTTGTGGATCGCGCCCTCGCGCTCGGCGATGCTCAGGGCGCGTGCGACGGCCTCCTCGGCCCGTTCGGGGTTGGCGTAGGCATGCGCGATCGTGAGCTTCGCCCCGGTCGTGGCCGCCAGGGCCGCCCCGACGGCCTCGGCCGTCTCGGCCGAGGCCGATCCGTCGGTCGCGACGATCATGCGTCGGTACGCCATCGTGGGTGCCTTCCTCGAGCCGTTCCTTACCCGGACGCGGCCACGGAGAGTATCGCGTCGAGCTCCGAAAGGGTCGCCCCGTCGAGTTCGACGTCGCCCGCCCCCGCGTTCGAACGTACGTGGTCGCGGTTCCGGCTCCCCGCGATCGCGGAGGTCACGCCCGGCTGATGCACGTTCCAGGCGAGCGCCAGCTGCGCGAGCGTGATGCCGAGCCGTTCGGCGATCGGGCGGAGCGCCCCCACCGCCGCCAGGTGTTCCTCCCGCCTGCCCGGAGCGAAGAGCGCGTCGGCGTCCTCCTCCCCGCCGCCGCGGAAGTCGCCCTCGTCGAATCGCGTCTCGGCGGTGATCGCGCCGGTGAGGAGCCCGTACGCGAGCGGGGCGTAGGACAGGACCCCGGTGCCGACCTCACCGCACCAGCGGATGAGCGCCGCATCGCGGCGCCACAGCATCGAGAATTCCTGCTGGAGCGTGTCGACGTGTCGGATGGGTCGGCAGCGCTCGATCAGGTCCCGGTCGAAGTTCGACACGCCGATGAACCGGACGAGGCCCTCGTCGACCAGGGCCGCCATCGCGCCCCAGGTCTCCTCGACCGGGACGCCGCTCTCGTCCGGCCAATGGAGCTGATACAGGTCGAGGTGGTCGGTGTCGAGTCGTCGAAGGCTCCCCTCGCAGGCCCGCCGGACCTGTTCGGCTCGGAAGCCCGAGCCGGCGGGGCTGGGGGCGACCTTCGAAGCGATGAGGATCTCGTCGCGTCGATCGGCTACCGCCTGCCCGACCAGCTCCTCCGACCGTCCCCGCCCGTACACCTCGGCGGTGTCGATCCAGTCGATGCCGCAGTCGAAGACGGCTCGGATCGCGCTGAGGACCTGGTCATCGGGCGGCGCGTTGCCCCATTCGGAGCCACCGCCGGCCTCCCAGGCTCCGAACCCGATCACGGACAGTTCCGGCCCCTGTCCTCCCAGTCTCGCCCTGCGCATCGTGTCCGCTCCGATCCGTTGGCAACCGCGCCCTTCGTCCCAATCTATCGCCTCGACCGGTCCGGTCCGCGGGTGCGCGGTACGCTAGAAGTCAATCAGCCCTCTGGTCCGATGAAGGAGGCAGGCCGGGCCTCGCCCGGCGATCGATGACCAAACAGGTCGAGGAGAAGCAACGCGTCGTCATCCGCTTCGCAGGCGACTCCGGCGACGGCATGCAGTTGACGGGAGACCGGTTCACCAACGCCACGGCGGTCCTGGGCAACGACCTTGCCACCATGCCGGACTTCCCGGCCGAGATCCGTGCTCCCGCGGGGACGGTGCACGGCGTCTCGGCGTTCCAGATCCAGTTCGCGTCGACCGACATCCTGACCCCGGGCGATCACCCGAACGTCCTGGTCGCGATGAACCCCGCCGCGCTCAGGGCCGAGCTCGGCTCGGTCGAGAAGGGCGGCATCATCATCGTGAACGAAGACGCGTTCACCGACCGGAACCTGCAGAAGGCCGGCTACGGGGCGGACCCGCTCACGGACGGGACGCTCGACGGCTACCAGGTCTACCGGGTCCCGATGACCTCGATCACGGTCCGGGCCGTCGAGGACCTCGGTCTCACGCGCAAGGAGGCCGAGCGCTCCAAGAACATGTTCGCCCTCGGGCTCGTCTCGTGGATGTACGGCCGACCGACGGACGTCACCCTGACCTGGTTGCACAAGAAGTTCGGCGACAAGCCGCAGGTGTACGACGCGAACGCCGCGGCTTTCAAGGCTGGCTACAACTTCGGGGAGACGACGGAACTGTTCGCCACCTCGTACGAGGTCAAGCCGGCGCCCGCAGAGCCGGGCACCTACCGCAACGTCTCCGGGGCGCAGGCGCTGGCGTGGGGGCTCGTCGCCGCCGCCGAGCGGAGCGGGTTGCAGCTGTTCTACGCGAGCTACCCGATCACACCGGCGTCCGAGCTGCTCCACGAGCTCTCACGGCTGAAGAACTTCAACGTGCTGACGTTGCAGGCGGAGGACGAGATCGCCGCCGCCAACGTGGCGCTGGGGGCGGCGTTCGCCGGCGACCTCGGCGTGACCGGGACGAGCGGGCCGGGGATGGACCTGAAGGCGGAGACGCTCGGCCTGGCCGTGATGCTCGAGCTGCCGATGGTGATCGTCGACGTCCAGCGGGCGGGACCGTCGACCGGCATGCCGACGAAGACCGAGCAGGCGGACCTGCTCCTCGCGCTCTTCGGACGCCACGGCGAGTCGCCGATGCCGGTCGTCGCGGCGCGCTCGTCGGCCCACTGCTTCGACGCGGCGATCGAGGCCGCGAGGATCGCGATCACGTATCGGACGCCGGTGATCCTGCTCTCGGACACGTTCCTCGCGAACTCGTCCGAGCCGTGGCTGCTCCCCGAGGTGGATTCGCTCCCGACGATCGACCCCGCGTTCGCGACCGGTCCGAACGCCGGGCAGGAGTTCCTGCCGTACCTGCGTGACGCGAGGCTCGCCCGGCCGTGGGCGGTCCCCGGGACGGCGGGCCTGCGGCACCGGATCGGTGGACTCGAGAAGGAGGACGGCACCGGCGACATCAGCTACGACCCGGAGAACCACGAGCGCATGACGCAGCTCCGGGCGGCCAAGGTCGCCGGGATCGTCGAGGACATCCCGCCGCTCGAGGTCGACGACCCGGACGGGGACGCCGAGCTGCTCGTGCTGGGGTGGGGCTCCACCTACGGAACGATCCTGGCCGCAGGACGTCGCGTTCGCGAACGCGGCCGGAAGGTGGCGACCGCGCACCTCATGCACCTGAACCCCATGCCGGCGAACACGGGCGAGGTGGTTCGCCGATACGCGAAGGTCTTGATCCCCGAGCTGAACTCGGGACAGCTCGCGATGCTGATCCGCTCGGCCCACCTGGTCGACGCGCACACCTTCTCCAAGGTGCAGGGGCAGCCGATCTTCGCCGAGGAGCTCGAGGAGGAGATCGTGAAGGTGATGGACGGATGAGCGACGGCGGCAGCGGCGGCGGCACGGTCGGCACGCTGACGAAGAAGGACTTCACCAGCGACCAGGAGGTCCGCTGGTGCCCGGGTTGTGGCGACTACGCGATCCTTTCGACAGTGCAGGGCTTCATGCCCGAGCTCGGGATCGAGCCCGACCATACGGTGTTCGTCTCGGGGATCGGCTGTTCGGGCCGGTTCACGTACTACATGGACACCTACGGCGTGCACGGGATCCACGGCCGTGCCCCGGCGCTCGCGACCGGCATCGCCACCGCTCGTCCGGAGCTGTCGGTGTGGGTGATCACCGGCGACGGGGACGGCCTGTCGATCGGGGGCAACCACCTGATCCACGCCCTCCGCCGCAACGTGAACCTGAAGATCCTCCTGTTCAACAACCAGATCTACGGCCTGACCAAGGGGCAGTACTCGCCAACCTCGGAGGAGGGCAAGGTCACCAAGTCGACGCCGTTCGGCTCGGTCGACCACCCGTTCAACCCGATCGCCCTGGCGCTCGGAGCCGAGGCCAGCTTCGTGGCGCGGACGCTCGATAACGACCGCCAGCACCTGACGCAGGTGCTGCGGCAGGCGGCCGCCCACCGGGGGAGCGCGTTCGTCGAGATCTATCAGAACTGCAACGTGTTCAACGACGGCGCGTTCGACCTCCTCCGGGAGAAGCAGCAGGGGGCACACAACCAGATCCGCCTGGAGGACGGCGAGCCGATCGTGTTCGACGAGGGCAACCGCTGCGTCTCGGTCGGCGAGAACGGCCGGCTCGTGATCTCCGAGACGGCGAGCACGCAGCAGGAGGCCGTCGTGGTGCACGACGCGCAGGGCAGGCCGTCGCTCGCGTTCGCGCTCGCCCACATCTCGCGCGGGCCGAACGAGCCGACGTGCATCGGGGTCTTCCGCGAGGTCGAGCGTCCGGTCTACGGCGAGGCCATGACCGCGCAGATCGAGCGTGCTGTCGAACGCCTCGGGCCGGGGAACCTCGACAAGCTGCTGCATTCCGGCGACACCTGGACGGTGTCCTGAACCGCCGATCGCCCGCCCGGCGCTCGCTCAGCGCTCGGCGCCGAACCTGAACCGCGCCATCGCGGCGTCCGCGGCCGACCGCACCTCACGCAACTCCGAGACCAGACCGGGAAGGGTCGCGAGGAGCCGCTCGGCGTCGTCGTCCGTCGTGTCCGGACCCACACCGATCCGGAAGCTGGTCGTGGAGGGCACGCCCATGTGCTCGAGGACGGTCGAGGGTTCGCCGGCGGCGCCGGAGCAGTTCGAGCCCGCGGCGATCCGGAACCCGCGGTCGTCGAGCGCCATGCTCATGATCTCGGCGTCCAGGTCGGGGACCGAGAAGCACACGAGATGGGGGACCCGCTGCGTCGGGTGCCCGTGCAGGCGAGCGCCGGGCACGAGCTCGGCGATGCCGCCGCGGAGCCGATCGGTCAGCGTCCATTGCCGCGCGGCCTGGTCGCCCATGTCCTCGAGGCGGGCGGCGAGCGCCGCGGCCATCGCGGCCACCCCGGGCACGTTCTCGACGCCGGACCGTCGCCGCCGCTCGCGATCGTCGCCGCACGGATACGCGGCGATGGGCACGCCGCGCCGGACGTAGAGGGCTCCCACCCCGGGAGGTCCGCCGAACTTGTGACCCGAGATCGACAGGAGGTCGACGTCGAGCGCGACCGCGTTGACCGGCAGGTGGCCCACCGTCTGGCACGCATCCGTGTGGAACAGCACGCCGGCCTCGCGGCACAGACGGGCGGCCTCCGCGATGGGCTGGATCGTTCCCACCTCGTGGTTGGCGTGCTGGACGGACGCGAGCAGCGTGCCCGGCCGCCGGACCTCGGCGGCGAACGCGTCCAGGTCGACGGTCCCGTTCCGGTCCACCGGCACGAGCACCGACTCGAACCCATCGGTCTCCAGCGTGTGGAGGACGCCGCCGACCGCCGGGTGCTCGATGGTCGTGGTGACCATCCGCGTGCCGAGCTCGCGGACCGGCCGTACGCCGCCCCAGATCGCGAGGGCGACCGATTCGGTGCCGCCGCTCGTGAAGACCATCTCGTCTGGCTGCGCGCCCAGTGCGCCGGCCACCGTCGCCCGAGCGTCGTCCAGCAAGCTCCTCGCCGCCAGGCCGTCACCGTGTACGCGGAGGGGATCGGCGAACTCGTCGAGGGCGGCGAGCATCGCGGTTCGCGCTCGCCCGTCCAGCGGCGTCGCGGAGGCGTGATCGAGATAGGTGCGCGTGGTCGCCATCGTCGGAACGAGGCCATGATACGGCCGCCTCGAGGAACGCTCGCCGTTACGGCGTCGCCGGCTCCCGTTCCCTCAGGAACACGGTCGCGTAGAGGACGGCGGCGATGATGCCACCGGCGATCGGTCCGATGATCCAGACGTACCAGTTGGCCCAGCTGCCGGAGGCGAGCGCGGGGCCGAACCAGCGAGCGGGATTCATCGCGGCGCCCGTGTACGGACCGAATGCCATGATGTCGAACGCGATCACGAGGCCGATCGTGAGACCTGCGGTCTTCGAGAACGGGCCGTCCGGGTCGACGGCCGTTCCGAACACGGCGAACACGAGGAAGAACGTCGTGGTGGCTTCGATCACGATGCCCTTGCCGGCAGCGATGCCCTGAGCGAGCGCGGGTGTCCCACCGCCGCCGGCGTCGTACAGCGCCTGCGGAACGAGGTACTTGAGGAGGAATGCCCCGGCGACCGCGCCGAGGAGCTGGGCCACGATCAGGATCACGGCGCGGCGCGAAGGGACCTTGCCGGCGACCCACAGGCCGATCGTGACCCCGGGGTTCACGTGGCCCCCGGAGATGTGCGCCGTGATCGAGACCATGATCGCGAGGACCAGGCCGTGCGCGAGCGCGACGCCCGTGAGATCGAGCCCGAGGCCGACGGCGATCACCGCCCCGGCGCCGATGAAGATCAACGCGAACGTCGCCACGAACTCCGCCACCGCCGCCTTGCCGGTGCTCTCCACGTTCGCCTCCTCGTCGGTCGGCCGATGCGTCCCGCCCGACGATAGCCGGGCCGGGACACGGGCTCAACGCCGAGGGGTCGATTGGATAGGATGCGCGCGTGAGGGTGCTCCTCGTCTCTCCCGACGCGAACGCGCGCGACCTGATGCGCATCTCCGTCGGCAGCATCGAACGCCGTCTAGGCGAACCCGTGTCGTTCCTCGGCGCTGACGACGGCGAGCAGGGCGCCCGGATCGGGCTTCGGGAACGACCCGACGCCGTCGTCGCCGACGAGTTCGCTTCGAGGGCTGGGGCCTTCTCCCTCGCCAGGGACCTGCGAGGCGCGCCGGACCCGTACCGCGGGCCGATCGTCATCCTGCTCGAGCGCAAGCACGATGCTTGGCTGGCCCGATGGTCCGGGGCGGACGCATGGTTCGTGCGGCCGGTCGATCCGTTCGGGCTCGCCGATCGGCTCGTCGAGCTGATCGGGTCGCGCCGGAACCCGCCAGAAGAACACCCGGAAGAACACAAGGAGACCGCGTGAAGATCAAGGGAACGTGCAGGCGCTGCGGCCGCGAGTTCCTGGCCGAACAGGTGATCCGCAACGGCGGGCGCTGCCCGTGGGACGGCAAGCCGTTCCAGGCGGACTACGCGGTGGTGCTCGTGGACTCGCTCACCGATGCCGAGGCGGCCGGCAACACCATGGAGAACGCGCTCGAGAAGCTGGCCGACCTGGAGCCGGAGTTCGTGCTCGACATCGAGTCGGTGCTCGGCGAGCTGCGCGGGCACCTGGAACGGCTCGAACGCCTCCACGGCGGTGGATGACGGCGTGAGACCCACCCCGGGCGCCGTCCCCGATGCCGACACGGCCAACCGGTACACGGTGGATGTTCGCGACGGCCGGGGCGCCTGGAGCGTGACCATCGTCGACCCGGACGGGCTCGAGGCGTCGGTCCGGGTGTGCCGAGACGAGTTCGAGGCGGGCGTGTTCGCCTCGACGGTGCGCCAACACATCGCCTGGCTATCGGAGGCACGGTTCCGCGAGATCTACCGGCTCGGCGAGGAGGCGTGACGTTGGGGTTCAACGCCATGCAGCCGGGACGGATCAAGCGGGGCGACCTCCTGTTCTTCCTGGTCGGCCTGATCGTGATCGTGGCGCTGATCGTCTGGGCCGCCTCGTAGGTGGACCTCGACGAGCTCGCGTCGCTCGACTACTGCTACCTCACCACCAAGGGCCGGCGTTCCGGCACCCCGCACACGATCGAGATCTGGTTCGCGCTGCAGGGCGACGTCGTGTACCTGCTCGCCGGTGGGGGAGAGGGCAGTGACTGGGTCAAGAACATCCGCGAGGACCCGACCGTCGGCCTGCGGCTCGGCGACCGCGACCAGATCTGCAAGGGCCGCCTGGTCGACGACCGCGACGAGGATGCGGCCACGCGCCGGCAGCTGCTCGAGAAGTACCGGCCCCGCTACTCGGGCGATCTCGAGGAGTGGGCCCGAACCGCGCTCCCGATCGCGATCGATCTGCCGCCCGAGTGACCTACCGCTCTCCCTCGTCGAAGCCGAGCGAGAACAGCCGCTCGAGATCGTGCTTCGAGTACACCTGGAACGCGATGAGCGTCTCGGTCCTCGCGACGCCATCGACCTTCGAGATGCCACCCGGGATCACGGTGGCGAGATCGTCGTGGTTGGCAACGCGGACGATCGCGACCAGGTCGAACTCGCCGGCGACCGAGTAGACCTCGGAGACGCCCTCGAGATCGGCGATCGTCTGCGCCGCCTCCGGGATCTCGTCGATCTCGCACTCGATCAGGACGACGGCGTGGACGCTCACGGTTCAGGCTCGCTCCAGCACGACCGCGAGGCCCTGGCCGCCCGAGATGCAGAGCGTGGCGAGGCCGAGCGCGGCACTTCGCGACCGCATCGCGTACGCGAGCGAGAGCAGGACTCGCGCGCCGCTCATCCCGATCGGATGGCCGAGCGAGATCCCGCCGCCGTTCACGTTCAGGCGATCGCGGTCGAACTTCAGCTCGCGCTCGCATGCGATCACCTGCGCCGCGAAGGCCTCGTTGATCTCGATCAGGTCGACGTCGGCGAGCGACAGCCCGGTCTTCTCGAGCACCTTCTGGGTCGCCGGCACCGGGCCGATGCCCATGATCTCGGGCGGGACGCCGGCCCATGACATACCGATGATGCGAGCGAGCGGCTCGCGCCCCTCCGCCCTCGCGCGCGACTCCGACATCAGGATCATCGCCGCCGCCCCGTCGGTGATGCCGCTCGAGTTGCCCGCGGTGACGCTGCCGCCCTCACGGAACACGGGCTTCAGCTTCGCGAGCGCCTCGATCGTCGTCTCGGGGCGCGGGTGCTCGTCCCGCGTCACGGTGACCGTGCCCTTGCCGGCCGGCGCCTCGACCGGGAAGAGCTCGGCGGCGCGGGCGTCGGTGCCGGTCTCGGCCTTGCGCTGCGAGTCGAGCGCGAACTCGTCCTGCTCGACCCGCGAGATGTCGTACCGGCCGACGAGGTTCTCCGCTGTCTCGCCCATGATCAGGCCGCAGAGCGGGTCGAGCAGGCCGTCGCGGTACATCGCGTCGTACACGCGCGCGTCGCCCATCCGGTAGCCCGTGCGCATCCGGTCCAGGATGAACGGGACTCGGGTCATGTTCTCCATGCCGCCGGCCAGCACGACCTCGGACTCGCCGAGCGCGATCTGCTGCGCCCCGAGCTGCACCGCCTTCATCCCGGAGCCGCACGCGATGTTCACGTTGTAGGCCGAGACCTCGACCGGTACGCCGGCCCGGACGCTCACCTGGCGCCCGGTGTTCGGGCCGTTCCCCGCCTGGCGGGCATGGCCGAGGATCGTCTGCTCGATCTGGTCGGGGGGGACGTTCGAGCGGCGCATCGCTTCGGTCGTCGCGAGCACTCCCAGGTCCACGGTCGGCAGCTCGGCGAACGAACCGAGGAACCGCCCGATCGGCGTCCGCGCGCCCTCGAGGATGACCGCGGTCTCCATCCAGGAGAGTCTAGCCGTCGTCCGAGCGTGCGCCGCGCGTGCGGTCTCGGGCACGGAGGGTGGAGAGGAGCCGGTGGAGCTCGACGCCGCCCGCGACGGGTTCGGCGAACGGCGCGTCGGTGCTTTCGACGCGGACGTCGTTGCGAACGACCCACGCGCGCAGGGCCGAGAGCTCGTCGGCGCGATCGCGCGGGCAGGGGGCGCCGAGCGGCCCGTCGTCCTCGCTCCGGATCAGGCCGCCCCGTCGCAGGCGGAACCGGTGACCCTCCCCGTCGCGCAACACGAGCTCGTCGGTCCCGAGCAGCCAGCCGTCGATCCGCGCACGTGCCAGCGCCTCGGCCAGCGCTCGGACCCGGTCCCGAGCGAGCGCGGCCTCCTCGAAGCGTTCCTGCCCGGCGAGGTCGCGCATGCGCGCCTCGAGCGTTCCGAGGAGCCCGCCCGGTGTGGAGAGGGAGGAGACCAGGGAGCGGACGAGCTCCTCGTAGCGCTCGGGGCCGACGCGGCCGTCGCAGGGAGCCAGGCATCGGTGCATCTCGGCCAGGGCGCACGGCGCGAACCGCGTGGTCGCGCGCATCGCCTTGGTGCAGCGGCGGATCGGGAAGACGTCCTCGAGCGCCTCCTTCGCCAAGCGCGCCAGCTGCGACGAGGGGAACGGGCCGAGGAAGGCGCCGTCGCCGCGAGCGTCACGGACGACCTTCACCCGTGGGAACGCCTCGGTATCGTCGATCCGCAGGTAGGCGTAGCGCCGCCAGGTCTTGCCGCGACGGTTGTACTTCGGTTCGTGGTCGCGTATCAGCCGCGCCTCCAGGACCAGGGATTCGAGCTCCGACCCGCACGCGACCCCTTCGACCGCGACGGTCTCGGCGAGCAGGTCCTCGATCTTCTTGCGACCGTCGCCGTAGAAGTAGCTCTTCACCCGTGTGCGCAGGTCCTTGGACTTGCCGACGTACAGCACGCGCCCATCGCGACCCCGGAACAGGTACACGCCTGGCGCGTTCGGGAGGCGGTCGGCCAGCCGGATCTTCCCGAAGTTCGGGCGGCCGCGGGCACGGACGGCGCCGTGCAGGTCGCCGAGGGTGACGATCCCCAGGCGCCCGGCGAGCTCGAGCAGCCCGTGGAGCACCTCCGCGCACGCCTCCGCGTCCGGCAGCGCCCGGTGCGACGGGCGCACGGCCGTTCGGAAGTACTGGGCGAGCGTGTGCAGCCGGACGTTCGGCACGTCGGGCCAGACCACCCTGCGCGCGAGCCGCGCGGTGCAGACGGGTGGCGGTGGCAGCGGGTTGTAGTCGAGGCGCTCCAGGGCCACGTTCAGGAACGTGAAGTCGAAGCGCGCGTTGTGCGCGACGAAGACGCAGCCGCGGGCGAACTCGGCGAACGAGGGGAGGACCCACTCGATCGGCGGGGCCCCGGCGACCGCGAGGTCGTCGATGCCCGTCAGGTGGGTGATCGTCCGTGGGATCGGCACATCTGGGTTCACGAGGGTCTCGAACACGCCGGTTCGCTCGCCCCCACGCAGTTTCACCGCCCCCACCTCGGTGATCCTCGAGTCGGTTGGAGAGCCGCCGGTCGTCTCGAGGTCGACGACCACGAATTCGACCTCGGACAGCGGAACGGCGTCCACGAGCGTGGTCTGGAGCGCTTCGCCGAGCAACCGGCCCTCCCGCGGGGCCGCGCGAGGACGAGTAGGCTACCCGAACACCTGTTCGGAGGTCAAGGGTTCGGTCTCGCGTCAGCCTTGAGGTGGTCAGGTGGTCCTAGGTGGGCTGACCGTCCTGGACCGGTCCGATCCGGTACGGCCGCATCATCTCGTTGTCCTCGTGCTCCACGAGTGGCAGTGCCAGACGTACTGGCCCGGGTTGTCGAACTTCGCGCGGAGTCGGGTGACCTCACCCGGGTAGGCGATGGGCGTGTCCTTGAAGCCGGACTCCCACGTCTCCGGTGGTCGCGGATCGCCGACGAGTCGAGCGGGCGGAACGGTTTCGCCCTCTTCATTCGATACGAGGGCCTGCCGGTCGACCACCTCGAAAGCGATCTCGTGGACATGCATGGGATGGGCATCGGCGGTGAAGTTGTAGAACTCCCAGGTCTCGCTCTCGCCCACCTCCGGGTTCTCGGTCACCGGATCTGCCCACATCTTGTGTTCCGGGTTGCCGTCGACATCGACGGTGCCCAGCATGGCTTCCGCCGGTCCGTCCCAGAACTCGGACGCCATCTCCGCGAGCGCCAGCCGACGCGTGGTCGTCGGCGCCGGGAGCGGGGTGATGGGCGGCAGGACCAGGAACTGCGGCGGTGTGGTGGGATCGGGGGTGGTGGCCGGTGCGACGCGGAACTCGATGATCTGACCGGTGGTGTCCGGGTCGGCGAGGTCGAAATCGTCCGGGGGCTCGCCGCCGCCGAAGGGCTCGTCCGGGCCGACGTTGGCGAGGATGTGCCGACCCTGCGGCACGTTGGTGAAGTCCACGATGAGGTCGGCGCGTTCGGCCAGACCCATCAGCAGACTGTTGTCGTTGTGTGCGGTCAGGTTCACGGGCGATGCGAGGAAGCCGCCCTCGTTGCCGATCTGCCAGACCTCCACGCCAGGGATCTTGTTGAAGTCCAGGATCAGGAAGCGCGACTGGCAGCCGTTGAGGAAGCGGCAGCGGTAGCGCCGCTGCTGGACGTTCAGGAAAGGCCACGTGGTGCCGTTGACCATGATCGTGTTGCCGAAGAACTCCGGGTTCCAGATCGGCGAGAGGTCGGTATGGGGGATGAAGCCCGGATCGTTCGCCGTGGCTCCGTCGAAGAACTCGCGGCTGTCCGGGTAGAAGAGCGACCCGTCGGTGTTGAACGCGCGGTCCTGGATCGCGATCGGGATCTCGAGGTAGGTCTTGTTCGGCGGGAACTTGTCACCTTCCCTCGGGGCGGGCCCCGGGAGGACGGCCCTGGTGCCGGAGCGGCTGTCGAGCACGGCCTTGTCGCCCGAGGGACCGCCTCGGATGATGTAAAAGCCGGCGGGCCCCGCGTAGACGTTGAGCCGAGTCATCCCGAGCGCGTGGTCGTGGTACCAGACCGTCGAGGCACGGTTCGCGTTCGGGTACTGGAAGGTGGCGAACCCGGCCCCCCACGCCGCCCCGTAGCTCGACGCGGCCTTCCCCTTGAAGAAGTCGTACCAGGTACCCTCCGTCGCGTAGTCCCCGGGGATGTCGTTGGCCTTGGGCAGGTACCACGCCTCCGCGTAGCCGTCGCTCTCGTCGCCGACCCCGACGGCGCCATGGACGTGCGTCACGATCGGGACGGGACCCGTGTACGGACCTGGGGTGTCGTCGAAGGTGGGCCGCATGTCCCGACCCGTGATACCGCCGGGCGGGTTCGCCCAGTGCAACGTCTGGTCCACGGGAAGCAGGTGCGGCAGGTAGTGGCCGTTCGCGTCCACGAGCTCGTTGATCCATTTGATGCGCACCGGGCGTTTCCACTGCGCCTCGATCGTGAGCGAGGGGGCGTGGTGGAGCAGCAGCGGGTTCTTACCCCTGCCCCTTCACCGCGCCATAGCCCCAGACGGTCGTGGCGGGCAGGCCGGCCGGCAAGATCTGCTCCGTGATCTGCCTCATCGAGATTTCGTAGTAGTCGGCGGGCTTTCCACCCCGGAGCGTGATCGTGCCCGCGCGAGGCATCACCGGGGGGATCAGCAGCGGGGTCTGGTACTTCGGGATGAGCGTCGGGTCGAGCGTCCCGCCCGGGATCTCCGCGATCGCCCGCTGCACGTATCCGAACCGCGTTGCCACGTACCACCCGATGGTGGTCGCGCCGGTGAGCTTGAAGAAGTCCCGTCGTGTGAGCATCGCTCGTCTCCCTTCCGGCGCCGCCCTCGTTCGAGCACAAGGCTCTCTCGGTGTTGCTCGGACGATGAGGGCTTCTCGCCTCCCCAACGTAGGTTGTCCGGTCCACCCCGGGCAAGCCGCACCCTCGAGTCAGAGGCGCTCGCGATACGAAACCCTCATCCGCCGTCGCGACCCAAGGGGATCGGCTAGTTCACGTCGCGGAAACGGAACAGACCCGCGGCCGCGAGCAGGAGAACGGCTCCGACACTCACGAGGTACAGGCCCGCCCCGACGGTCGATCGCCCGAGCAACGGGAAGTCGAGAGGCCTGCCGATGATGAACATCGCCGAGTTGTCGGTGAGCAGCCAGGGCGTCCACTGCGGTCGGAGACCCCGGACGAGGTTCTCGACGATCACGAGGTACCCGAACCCCACCCCAAGCGCCACGGCCGTGTTGCGACCCGCGGAGGCGAGCCCGAACCCGAACCCGGCGAAGATCGTCGACAGCACCGCGACGCGCAGTGCCACGCCGGCCGACTCCGCGAGCCAGGCCGTGTCGGCACCGGCCGTCGACCCGCGTGCGGCCGCGTCGATGGCGAGGACGACCCCGAGGACGGCCTGGATCGCCAGGGACAGGACGAACACGCTCGCGAGGCTCGCGACGATCTTCGCGACGATTACGCGGCCGCGTCTCGGCTCCCAGGTGAGGATCGTCGTGACGTGGCCCGCGTGCCAGTCGGCGCCGATCGCGGACGCGCCCAGCATCCACCCGACCGATAGCAGCACGAGCGAGGTGCCCATGAAGACGTCGGGGAGCCCCTCGAGCCGGTAGTGCTGTGTGAGGAAGATGATCACGCCGGCGACCACGATCGCGAGTAGCTCGAGGGCGGTGAGCACCTTGACCAGGCGGCGGGATCGGAACCGGCGGAACTCCGAGGCGAGCAGCCTCCCCATCACGCCTGCTCCGTCGGGGCGCCGCCGGTCAGCTGGAGGAACACGGTCTCGAGGTCGGCCTCGTCGGCCCGGAGCTCCGTGAGGTAGAGCCCGCGGTCGGCGAGCGTCCGCGTGACGCGGGCCGCCTCGGCGGGCGGGAGACCCACCCTGATGACGCCGTCGTCGATCCGAGCCTCGATCCCCGCCTCGCCGAGGATGCGCAGACCCTCGGCGACCTCGTCGAGACGCACGATGAGGCCGGCGGCGTGGCCGGCCGAGAGCACGTCGGCGACCGGACCCGTCGCCACCGAGCGTCCCTTCGCCAAGATCGCGACGCGGTCGGCCGTCTGCTGGACCTCGCTCAGGATGTGGCTCGAGACGAACACCGTCCGACCCTGGCGCCCGAGGCGTCGCATCAGTTCGCGCACCTCAACGATCCCGGCGGGGTCGAGCCCGTTCGCCGGCTCGTCGAGGATCAGGACCTCCGGGTCCTTGAGGAGCGCCCCGGCGATCCCCAGGCGCTGCTTCATCCCGAGCGAGTAGGTCTTGACCTGGTCGTCGGCTCGCTCGGCGAGCCCGACCTCCCCCAACGCCGCCTCGACCCGTCTCCGACCGATCCCCGAGATCCGTCCTAGGAGCTCGAGGTTGCGCCGGCCGGAGAAGCGCGGGTACATCGTGGGG
>JBAVEY010000184.1:0-2164 GCA_049587975.1 Actinomycetota bacterium
TCCCCAACCGTTTCCCCGTCCGGTAGTGAAGTCGGTTCCACACGGTGCCACGAGGCCCACTAGGTCGGCGGCATCTAGGCACCGAAGGACGCTGGGGGATACCCGACGACACGCGGCGCCACGTACCGTTCTCGGTTGAGGGCCTAGTGGCTTATGGGCCGTGGGGGTTCAGATCCCCCCTCCGACACCCAGCTACCAGCGCAGATACAGGAGCCATCGTCCGAGCTCTCAGCGCGTCTGGCTGATCGATAGCCAATCGCCCTCCCACGTCCTTGCGACGACAAGGCGGGCGTCGGAGCCGTCGACGCCGATGCTCCAGAGGGCCGCATTGCCTCCGGCACCGTCCCATGTCGCGTACAGGATCCGGTCGCCCTGGGGCCGAGAACCCTCGGATGCCGAGGATCTCGTCGCTGCCGTCCAGCGCCGCCGTCGCTTCGGGCAGCGTCGCCACGGTTGGTCATGGCGACGGGCATCATGTCGTGTTCTTCCCTCAGGGTATATAGACGCCGAGCTACCCTCGGAACGCTGCACCCGCCGCAAGAAGTTGCCTAGCATGGACCTCCGTCTACATCTTGCTGGGCGACGCCATGGATGTAAGCGGTCTCCGACATCGGGCTGCGATTGACCAGGGTCACGTACTCGTCGGCCCGAGACCCGTCTGCGGCCACCTGGATGACTGCACCTCGATGACTCGGTCCCAACCCACGGCGAGAAGCCCGTGGTCTCTAGGTCGATCATGGCGAATAGCGCGTCGGGCTTCGTGTTGCTGCTCCCCTCCCAAAGAACGCCTTGGGAGTAACCCACCTGCCTGGGACCAGTCCGCCGGGGCGGACGGGGGGTTGGGGAAGCCCCGCAACGAGCTGCCGCAGCGGGGCTCCCTCGGACCCGACTCACAAGGGAAGGGGGGGTCCGGCCACGATCGTATGGAGGTTGGTCTCCCAACGGAATCAGCGGATTGACCGACCCCCGTTCGATGGAGTCACCCCTTCTCCCCAATCCGGCCGGTAACGACGCGATGGGTACGAAGGCGAGGTAGTACGGAGGCAGTACGCGACGGGACAGCGAGGGCTCGCCGTGCGGCGCGGGTCCCTAGCGCTTGATGAACCCGCCGACGATGACCGCTATCCCAATGGCCAGACTTCGGTGGCGCGGCCATGTCACAGGAGGGGTCCCCGCCTCGTCTCCTCATGCAGACGCCACGACGGGAGTGGGCGTCCACCGCCCAGTTCGCTCGTCGGCCGGGGTCCCTATGGAAGAACAGCTTGAAAGGCGCCGAGAGGGGAGGGGGATATGCAGACCGAGGAACGCGTGATCACGAGACCGATCCCGGCCCTGGTGCTCGATGAAAGGCACCCCGCTGCGGTCCGCCAGGAACCTCGTTCGGAAATGGAGATTCCAGACCTCTTGGGGCGGGTCATCTTCGTGGGGCTCGGCTTCGGAATCGCGTTGACCGGCTTCATGGTGATATTGAGCATCCTCCTTGTGTTCATCGGCCTTCCCTTGTTCCTCTTCGGGTTGGCGATGATGGAGGTCGGGTTGAAGGGTTGGCGGTGATGTAGGCGCAGGAGCGCTGAAGAACCGCCCTCAGCCTTACGCTGGCCGGTGGTGGAGCGGCCGTCGCGACACTCAGCGGCCTTCTCGCCGACGAATGCACCGAGAACGGGCAGTTCTGCTTCGGCCTGCCCGTCGACCCGGCACGAACCCCCCCCAGCCGGAAGTTGCTCTGCCTAGCTGCCGAGCGTGCTCGAACCCTCGTTTTCGGCCATGCCACCGGCGTGCGCCTGCCCCGCGGCCATGTGCTCGAGCGCGTGTTCCGGCGGTCCACCGCCGTGGCCTACCGCAACCATCGGCTTGCCGCAGTCGCTGTGGGCGGCCTCACGAATCTGAGCAGAGTCACCGTTCGCGGCGACTTCGCTCACGTAGTCACCGTGCGTCCAGTTGCCTGGGAGCAGGGGACGGTCGTGAGATCGCACGTTCCGGCCTGGTGGAACCGCTCAACCGGCCCGCCGTGGACGCCCGCATCCTGCTCGTTCCCCTCGGTCGTGCCGTCTCCAGCGCCGGCGAAGACGCCCGCCGTGGCGATGCCCGATACGGCGAGACGAACGCAACTGCGAACGCCAGAACACCTCGGCTTCACAGGACCTCCAAACAGATACACCAAGCG
>JBAVEY010000185.1:0-4805 GCA_049587975.1 Actinomycetota bacterium
CGAGGGATCATCAGCGAGTACCTGATCCCGGTCGAGCAAAACACGATCTGGTACATCCTCGGGGGGGTCCTGGCGATCGCCTTGGTGCTCGAGGTGATCACCGGCATGATCCTGGCCCTCCGTTACATCCCCGATGCGGGCCGCGCCTACCAGATCACCTCCCAGCTGCTCCGGGAGACCGGGTGGTCGTGGGATCTGAACTTCCACTACTGGAACAGCTACTTGATCTTCGCCCTGGTGATGATTCACATGCTCCGCGTGTTCATCAGCGGCGCATACCGGCGTGGCAAGACTGGGCTGTGGCTCATCGGCGTCGGGCTGGCGGGCACCGTGTTCCTGATCAGCCTGACCGGAGAGACGTTGCACTGGGACGAGCGAGGGTTCGCGGTGCCCTGGCATGTGGCGGAGTTCTTCGAGGCCACCGGGCTGCAGCACGCCTTCCACTATGCCCGGGACCCCGACCTGCTCAACGTGGCGAGCGCAACCCGACACCTCATCCCGTTCTACGCCCTTCACGTCGCGATCTTGCCAATCGTGCTGTTCGCCTTGATCGGGATGCACTACTACCTCGTAAAGGTCAAGCGGATCTCGCTGCCGTTCTGGCACCGGCCGACCGGTCGGACCGGACCGTTCACCGAGCACGTCAAGATGTGGCTCGCTTACAGCGCGGTCATTCTTGGCGCGATCGCGCTGATCTCGATCTTCATCCATCGATCACCAGGCGATGCGCCGCAGCTGCTTCGTTCCTCGCCCTTCTACGGATCCGAGCACGGCCCCGGCGGTCTAGGGATCGTCCCGACGTTCCCGATCAGCTGGACCCACGGAATGAACCGGTTCGTCAATCTCGTGTTCCACTTGGAGCCGGACATCTGGGGAACTGTCATGGGGATGGTGCTCATGGCCGCCGCGCTTGTCGCAGTGCCGCTCGTCGATCGGTCCGACGCCGAGCCCGCAAGCTGGGATGAGGCGTTCGACCTGCGCCAGCGGGGATGGGCGTTCCTGCTCATGGGCATCTTCTGGGTGACCATGATCACTGGCGTTTTGACGAACGCGATCACGCCGGTGGGGTGAGCACGGCGCGCCATAACAGCCCGAATCCCTCTGGGGGACCAGCAAGTGTTTGCCCGCGACGTCCATGTAACACTTGCCGCGGCCTCGGTGCTCGTCGTGATCGTAGCGGGTGTGGAGGCCGCGGTGCGAGCGGTCACGCGAAGGCCCCCGGGCCGAGTGTCAGGGACGTTGTCAACGATCGTGGCGATCATTCTTGGGATGACGGCGGCCGCGGGTCTCGCCATGCTCGTTCGCGGAGAGCGTCCAGGGGAGCCTCTTCATTTCGTCTATGCGGCGCTGGCCCTTGTCTTGCTCCCTCTCGGCGACTCACTCGCCGCCGGGGCCGAGCCGCGTCGGCGTGCGGCCGCCAGAGTTCTCGCCGTGGTGTTGACGTTTGGCGTGATCGCCCGCTTGTTTGCTACGGGCTGATTGAGGCGCTCGCTTGTCCTTCGTAGCCGCGGCCTTGCCGCAGCGTGGCTTCCGGTCGATCGGAGGTGAGATGTGAAAGCTGTCGCAGTTGTTGTCGTCCTGATCGCCGCCTTCTTCGTCTTGATGGGTGTGTTGGGCATCTTCGCCGGGATCGCCCCGCTGTTTCCGACGACGGAGGAGGCCTACCTCAAGGTCGGGGTCGAGATCAAAGGCTTCCTTCTCGTGATCGTCGGCGCGATCTTCGTGGCAGCCGGCTACTTCCTCACCCGCTTTGCAGGCGGAATCTCGCGGTAGCGACGCGGTCATTCTGGGCACCAAACCAGCCTCAGGTTGAACAGGGCCGTACTCTCAGCGACAGCTAGGCAGGCCGGCGGCGCCGACTCTCGGTACGCCCAGTGGCCGGGCTCGTTGCCGAAGCCGCTGACCCAAAGAGGGGCCGTGTTGGGAAAGCGCATAGCGCGGCGGTCGGCTGAGAGGGCGACGGAGCGGGCGATTGGAAGGCTCTTCAGATAGCACCGTTCCGTGCACGTTGCTGGTCTCCGATGGAGGCTCGGGACGCGTGTCGGGAGCTGGCCTGAACACCTAGAGCCCGCGAGTATCGCTTCGGAGCGAAAGCGACTGCACGACCCGCGCGGTCAAGCTGCCGCAAGGACTGCCTTTGCTCGCCACAGCGACACACATCATGGGTAAGTATCCATTCGACGGATTGGGTACGACCCGGGCTTGGGAGTGGCGACATGATTGATGCCGGCATCGTGGAGACCGATTCCGGTCCGGTGCGCGGCACCGTGACCGACGAATACCGGCTGTTTCAAGGTGTCCCCTACGCCGCATCGACGGCTGGCGAGCTGCGTTGGCGGTCTCCGCAGCCGGTTCCAGCGTGGACGGATCCCAAGAATGCCACCAAGCCGGGCAGCATGTGCCCGCAGCAGCCGTCCTCCTACGCGGACGTCGCGAGCCTGGAGGAGGATTGTCTGTGCCTGAATGTGACCATCCCTCGGGCGGCGGGGCCGCAGCGGCTCAGACCCGTGATGGTTTGGATCCATGGTGACGGCGCCATAGGGGCCGGCAGCATCTTCGACGCCCGCAGGCTCGCCACCATCGGGGATGTCGTGGTGGTGACGATCAACTACCGGCTGGGGATCTTCGGAACCTTCGGGTACCCCGGATTGGAAGGTTCGGGCACCTTCGGCCTGCAAGATCAGCAAGCGGCGCTCCGATGGGTATCGCGCAACGCGGCCGCGTTCGGTGGTGACCCCGGCAACGTGACGGTGTTCGGCGAGTCCTACGGCGGATTGTCCACCAGCGCCCACCTGGTCGCCCCGGGTTCGGCAGGCCTGTTTCACAGGGCGATCATCCAGAGCGGCTTCGCGTTGATGGACCTGCCAGCCGGTGGCATCTTCCCAGGGCTGCCGGCGGTTCCCTGGTACGGGTGGCGTGCATCGTCGGAGCTGGAGGCGATCGGCGCGGCCGTGGCACCACAGCTTGGCTGCGCAACCCCAGCAGAGGCGCTGACGTGCCTTCGCGATCTGCCGCCGCAGGACCTGTTCCCTCTCGCGGCACCGTTTCAACCGTACGGGATCGGCAACCCTGTGGTGCCGGAGGTCCCGGCCGAAGCCTTTCGGGACGGCCACTTCCACCGAGTGCCGGTCGTCTCCGGGGGCACGCTCGACGAGCATCGGCTCTTCGTTGGCTTGTTCCGCGTCCTGGCGGGACAACCTGTCACTGCGGAGCAGTACCCCTCGCTGCTGGCCGACGCCTTCGGGGAGGATGCGGGCCGGGTCCAGGCCGAGTACCCGCTGTCTGCCTACCTGTCACCGAACCTGGCTTGGGCGACGGTGCTCACCGACCGGATGTGGGCGCGATCCACCTACGAGCAGCATCGGCTGCTCGCCGACCGGGTGCCGACGTATGCGTACGAGTTCGCCGACCGACACGCGCCGATGTACCTGCCGTTCCCGGATGAACTCCCGCCCGGCGCGTTCCACGCCGCGGACGTCCCCGCCCTGTTCCCCGATCAGAAGTTCCTAGCGAGCAGTACCCTCGACCAGCGGCGCCTTTCCGATCAGATGATTCAGTACTGGGCGAACTTCGCGCACAGCGGCGACCCCAACGACGCCGAGCTGCCACCATGGCTTCCCTTCGACCACGCGCAGCCAGTGCCGCACGTACAGTCCCTTGCGCCAGGAACCGACGGCATCAAGTCCGTCGACTACGCCGCCGAGCACAATCTCGACTTCTGGTCTGAGCTGCCCTAGGAAGTCGCCCATTCCGGCGGATTGTCCGATGTCGCTTCCCGCCGGAAGCGACATCGTTGGTGGCAGAATCGAGCCGTGCCGACAAGTGCTGAGGATCGCTCGAACTGGGTCCAACGGCCGACGCTGAACCTGTTGTCCGACGGGAATCTCGCGGCCGTGCGGGGCGCATTCCGGCAACCAAGCGCCGTCGTATTCGGGTGGCAGTACTACTACTTCGGTGGCATGAGCCGCAGTACCGTCGCCTTCACGTCCCCTGAGGAGTACGTCCGCCACATCGAACGAGCGAAGCCGGGCGACCACTTCACACTGTTCGAACTCGACGCTCTACTCGATCGTGCTGTTGTCCACATCGGCGACATCCACTCGACCCACATCCTCGACCTCGACGGCTCGACCCCACTAACCATCGCCGGGGCACGTCGATCGTTGCAGGACGTTCTGAAGGACGAAGACGCAGAGGTCCTCGTCATCCGACGGTTCGCGGGGCTGCTCACTGGGACGATCGACGTGACGCTGTCCGAGCTACCCGGAACGGGCGACGAGCGCGAGGTCAACTTCAAGCACGACTTGTTATGGGGCCGAGGCGAGCTCGTCATGTTCGATCAGCGGCTCTTCGATGAGGATGAACATGGCGGCGTTCTCGAGTCGATTGCTCCTGTCGAGAGGCGACGCATCCACGCGCTGGTGGACGCCAAGAGGCCAAGTCTCGAAGGGACCGTGCCGCTGACCGGCGCCTACAAGGAGTGAAGCGAGATGGGACTGGCCCGGAGACTGCTTGGAGCGAAGGATGTCGGTTCGTGACGGAACCGACATCCCTTGATGGCGCGATGTCGGCGGCTGGTCGTCCGTTCTTTCCGCTTCCGGTGCACCCTCAAGGTCGCGACCGTGCCACCATCCGACGACGGGTGAGGACGGCCCCTGCGACCAGGGTCAGCAAGGCCACCACGAGAAGGAGCGTCGAGGCCATAGTCATGCTCTCCGCCGCTGGTACCGGGGCGACCTCCCGCTTGGCCTGGACAAGTGGGTTCCACGGCCCCCCCGAGCCGCGTCGGTGGAACTCCACCAAGC
>JBAVEY010000186.1:0-10711 GCA_049587975.1 Actinomycetota bacterium
CACAATGAACGCCCCCGCCTCAATCACCATCACGCCAGTCCGCGTTGCCGACCTGCTCGCCGAGGGCGAGCGGATGCCGGTCTACGTGCACGTCATCGACCATCCCGATGCGCGCGTGCTGGTCGACACCGGCATGACGGAGCTGCACCCGGCGGTGGCCGACCTCGATCCCCGCCTCCGTCCACTGAGCAAGCAGGACTTCGACCTCGCCGGCATCGACATCGTCGTCAACACACACCTGCACTTCGACCACTGCGGCGGCAACCACCTCTTCGCCGGCAGGCCGATCTACGTCCAGCGTGGGGAGCTCGACGACGCGCGCAGCGAGGACGACTACACCATTCGCGAGTGGGTCGAGGCCCCTGGCGTGCGCTACGTGCCGGTCGACGGCGAGCTCGAGCTGCTTCCCGGGCTCCGACTCGTCCCGGCGCCGGGCCACACACGCGGCACGCAGGTGGTCGTCGTCGAGACTGGCGGACGTCCGGTCGTCGTCGGCGGCGACGTGGCGGTTTGGTTCGGCGAGCTCGACGAGCCGCACACCGAAGGCCAGCTGCGGGTGCGTGCGCTCGACCCCGAGCTGGTCTGGCTCGCGCACGAGCACGAGCCATGGCGACCCCGCACCGTCTGAGGCATCAGGCCGGCGCTCTCTGAGTCGTCGAGTGCCATGTGACGAGGAGTCTTGTCGAAGAAGGGAGTGTTGGGCTTCGAGGTAGTCCGGTGGCGACAGTTCTCCGCGCCGCCACGCGCCCCAGGCGAGCGTGTACTCACTGAGGTGCCGGGCCACTATGTCGCGCTTGTTCGCCGGCACTCGATCGGAGGGCGACCGGAGCCGGATCGGTTCCTCGGAACCGATCGGCGAAGCAGGTCCTGATGGGCTCTCAACGGCTCCAACGGCCAACGAAGTGGCCGAGTGTGCCCGAGACCTCCGGGTGCTCATCGGGAGCGCCACGCCGCAGCAGAAAAGGGCGCTCAATGCGGCTCTTGGTGCAGGAGCTCCGCGTGATGATCCGTAAGGAGATCCCCCGACCTACAAGATCCCGGCGCTGGTTCGCGCACCGGAGGGTGAAGTAGTCCCAACGGGGTGAACCCGTGTCTCCACCTTGAGAAGGTGAGGCAGGCTGTCTCACGCGTTACCGTAGATCTCTGACCTGCGCGTTCGTCTCACGTCATGAGATCCGAAAAGCTCTCTGAGACCCCCTGAGACGGGGGACGGGGGGAACAGGAGGGGGTGACCTAGAAGGCTCGCAGATGTTGCTTCGAACTCGCGCGCGCACTCAACTTCCACGCGCAGCCAGGATGACGCGTGTGTATGCCTCTCATGAATCGAGCCGAGACCCGGTCAGGCCGGAGGTCGAGGCCGACTGGGACAACCTCGGATCGCCCGAGACGTACCTCGGGACCGAGCGGACGCGGAACTTCGTGTCGCGAGACGGGCTGTCGCCCGGACAGGCTTACACCTACGCCGCCCCCGACCGCCTTCGGGTCAACGACTGGGCCCTGACGGGCGCCTGGACGGCCGAGGCCGAGAGCGTGTTCTCGAGCGCACCGAACGGCCGCATCTCGATCCGGTTCCACGCGCGGGACGTCAACCTCGTGATGGGGCCTAAGGAGGCCGGCGAACCGGTCGCGTTCCGGGTCTCGATCGACGGGGAGCCGCCGCGAGCCGCGTTCGGCAGCGACGCGGACGCGGAGGGGGCCGGGCCGCTGGATGAGCAGCGGATGTACCAGCTCGTCCGACAGCAGGGGCCGGTCGCCGACCGCACGTTCGAGATCGAGTTCGTCGATCGGGGGGCGGAGGCGTTCGCCTTCACGTTCGGCTGATGAGAGAGTTGTCGTAGGAACGATCGTCGACGAACGCAGGAGGCGGCCGTGGAGAAGGAAGATCCCTGGGACGAGGACGGCGACGAAGCCCTCGAGGCGGAGATCATGGGGGCCGATCGCCCGTTCGGGGCCGACCGCCGGGGAACGACGGAGGAGGAGGCGCTCGCCGGCGAGAGCATCGACGACGAGCTCGCCCAGGAGCGCCCGGCCAGACCGGCCACGGACGCGGCGGTGGGTCTCGAGGGCGACGGCATCCCGGACGCCGAGGGCCAGCTGGCCTCGGACGATTCCCTCGAGGAGGACGCGTTCGCCTCACCCGAAGAGGCAGCGCTGACGATCAGGAACGAGCTGCCCGGCGCCACCGATCACGAAGATCCGCACGACGTCGAGGAAGCCTGACCGGTCGGACGAGATCCCAGTCATCGCTTGATCCAAGTAGTCCCAACGGGGTTCGAACCCGTGCCTCCACTTTGAGAGGGTTCTCTGGGCCGGTTTCGCCGCCTGCCGATCCCGCGAAATGGATATCGACTTGCGGATTTGCCTCTCGTTGCGATCAGCTGGATCTCTTTGGCGGCCAACCACGAGCTCCCGGAGCATCAACCCCACGGTCGCCAGCCGCAGCCGATACGTCGGTGAGGTGACGCCCGTGGAGATGCTCGTGGTCCCGGTCACGCCGCCGGGTCGCGGAATGGAGCTCGCGATCGCAAGATGAAGGAACACCTCGGCGGTTGGCCATCTCGAGTCATGTCGCGCACCTTCACCCGACGGCGTGAGGGCACGAACAACGGAAGCCTGAACGTCGCCCGGTCTACGATGCCGTCGTGAGGGTGGAAGTTTCGGGTGGCACGCCGTTGTCGCGAGCCGAGCTCGCGGCCACCGCAGGCGTCGGGGAAGACGAGATCGACCGGCTCGTCGAGGCCGGCGTCCTGGTCCAGCGAGCGACGCCGGAGGGCCCGTTCCGGGGCGTCGACCTCTTCAGGATCCGCGTCGCGAGCGCGTGCGAGCAGGGCGGCCTGCCGATGCAGGCGATGGCCGCAGCCATCAAGGGTGGCCGGTTGTCCTTTGCGTATCTCGAGACCTGGCCGTTCGAAGCCGCGACGCCCCGAGGCGCGCAGACGCACGCCGAGCTGGCGGCGGAGGTCGGTCTGCCCTTCGAGACGCTGCGCACGATCGTCACGGCGTTCGGGTTCTCCCCGCCGCAGCCGAACGACGTGACGGTCGACGCGGAGCGTCCGATCGCTTTGTTGATGGCGAAGGCGATCGACCTCGGCGTCATCGACGAACCCGCCGCGGTCCGCCTGGGCTCCGTCTACGCCGAGATCTTCCGCAGGGCCGCCGCCGCCGAGAACGAGGTTTACCACGCCGGCTTCGAGATGCCCCTCCTTCGCGCGGGCGTGGGGGAGCGCAGGAGCATGGAGATGGCGTCGAAGATGGGGGTGGACCTCGTCCCGCTCCTTGACCAGGCGGTCTTCGCCGCGTACCGCCGACAGCAGGAGCTCGTGTGGACGGAGCACCAGATCGAGCACATCGAGCAGGCCGTGGAATCGGCCGGCATATCGCTGCCGCCGGGCCCGCTCCCCGCGATGAGCTTTGTCGATCTCGCGGGATACACGCGTCTGACGGAAGAGCGGGGCGACCAGGAGGCGGCCGCGATGGCATCCCAGCTCTCGGACATCGTGCAGGACAGCTCCCGACGGTACCGGGGTGAGGTCGTGAAGTGGGTCGGCGACGGCGCGATGTTCCGGTTCCGGGACCCGCCGGGTGCCGTGATGTCGGCGATCGAGATCGTGCGCGAGGTGCCGGCGGCGGGCCTGCCACCCGCGCACATCGGTGTGGCCGCCGGACCTGTGATCCGCCAGGGCGGCGACTACTACGGACGAACGGTGAATCTCGCCTCGCGGATCTCGGATCGGGCGGCGGCTGGGCAGGTCCTCGTGAACCAGGCGGTCGTAGAGGCGGCCTCGATCCCGGACGTTCGATTCGACTCGATCGGAACGGTCGAGCTCGGCGGGATACCGCGTCCGATGGAGCTGTTCGAAGCACGAAAGCGATAATCGTGTCCCGAACCCGGAGACGGTTTGGAGAGGCGAACTCCCCAAACGGAAGAACTCCCAGACGGCTTGGACGGGTGAACTACTCACGGACGGGAGGACTCCGTTGCCAAAGTGTGGTCGTTCCTCTGCGAGCTCAGGCTCGTGCCGCTTCCTTCCCAGGTCAGGCTCGTAGTCCTAACGGCTTCGAACCCTTGTCTCTACCTTGAGAGGGAGACCCGGGCGTTCCTGCGACCTGCGGGAATCCGAAGACGGGCGCTGACTTGCTATTCGGTTCAGGGCTGCCTTCGGTCGCTACCCATCGTACTTCGTCGTCGTGCGGGATATTTGCGGGATCGGGCGACCGCCGCCCGGCGGGTCGGCTCGAAATGGGACGACTGGAGATACCCCGCCTCGCAGCGGATCGCCAGGGGCGGGGTGCTTCCTACTCCTCAGGCATTTCCGACACCTTGGTGCCGGTCGGGCCGCCCTGCGGAACATCCCGACATCGCCCACCCCGAGATCGGGGCCCCGCCTGACACGCAGAGGGCCGTCAGGTCCGGTCCGCCCCATAGATCCACGACACGAACACGACCTCCCGTCCATCCGGATCTCGGTAGGTCACGCCCCCATTCGCCTGCCAGTAGGGGTGCTGCGAAGCAGGCTCCATCCCGGCGGCTGCCATCCTGGCGACAAGATGCTCCTGGGCCGCCGAGTCGGGCAAGTAGAACACCAGCATGTCCATGCGATCGACCGGGATAGCCGGCTCAGTCGATCGGACGATCTCTAGGTGCAAGGAGGTATCGGGGAGGCCGAAGATCGTGCCGTCCTCCCCGTAGCTTCCTTCAAAGCTCTCCAGCACCGGCAGCCCGACAAGGTCGCGGTAGAACTGGACTGTCAGCTCGTAGTGCGCGCTCGCTCGGCCGACACGCACCGCCCCAGCCGCAAGGTGCTCGGGCCAGCGCCCAATCGCGTCGAGTGGGCTGGTGGACATCGCCACCAGTCTAGGCGACTCAGTTTCCTGCGCCGCGACGAACGTCAAGCAGATCGAGCGTATCGTGAAGACGATGCGCTTCGAGTAGCGGCGACCCCCTTGCCGAGGCCAATCCGAGCGGTGGCCTCCGTTCTGGGAACACGGGGGGCGAGTGAGTCGGTCGGTCCGGGGCACCCAGGCATCGGGTAGGCAAACTCACGCCGGAACAGGGTATTCGTGGCTCATGCGCGGGCTCTCCGCCACGTTGATCCGGAGGGTCCTGCGCCGAGAAGGCCTCTGCCCGGCTCGCCGCCGGACCGGTCTCTCGTGGAGCGAGCTCCTGCAGGCCCAATCACACGGGATCGAGACACGCGTGCGATCTTCGGCGGCTCATGCTCGACGCGGTCGGCTCGGATCGACCGATGCCGGCTACTCGGAGGCAGGTCCGCCGAACGACCTGTTCGCCGCGACCAACATCCATGCGACCTCGGAGTCTGTGTAACGCTGGGCCACGAGCGAGGACAGAGCCCCATCGCGATGTACGGCGACATCGAGCTCGGTCCATGGAACTCGGATCACTCGAACGGGAGGGAGTCTGTGATGCGTAAGCTCGCACGAGTGATAGGAGGGATCGGCCTGGTCACGCTTCTCGCGGCCGGTCTCGTGGTCACACCGACGGTGGCGTCTGCCGCCAGTCCCGTCGTGGGCCACGTGTACGTCAACGACAACACTGCTGGAACGAACACGATCGGCGGCTTCAACCAGCACGCCGACGGCACCCTCACGCCGTTGCCCGGCTCACCGTTCTCAGCAGGCGGCGCCGGAACCGGCACAATCGTCGGCTCGCAGGGGTCGCTGCAGGCCACGAGCGACGGGAAGTTCGTTCTGGCGGCCGACGCCGGCAGCAACCAGATCTCGGTGCTGGCCGTCGCGAGCGACGGCTCGCTGAGCGCCGCACCCGGCAGCCCGGTCTCGTCCGGCGGGATCGAGCCCGTCAGCATCGCCGTCCACGACGGCCTGGTGTACGTGGCCAACGAGGGTAACGGCACCTCCGGCAGCAACTACACGGGGTTCACCTTGGCCGGCGACGGCCGACTGACGCCTCTGTCGGACTCGACCGTCTCACTTCCCCCGACCGCCTCGCCCGGCGACATCCTGTTCAACGGGACGGGCAAGAATCTGATCGGGATCGAGGTCGGGACGACCGATCCGAGCACCTTCCTGATCGACAGCTTCCTTGTGGGCTTCGATGGAAGACTGACGCCGGCCGCGGACTCGCCCTTCCCAGCCGAAGCGGCAGGGCCGTTCGGCAGCGAGTTCTCACCCACCGACCCGCACCACTTGTACGTGTCGAATGCGCACGGCGGGGCGAACAACGGTTCGGTCTCGGCGTTCTCAGTGAACCCGAACGCGAAGGTCAAGTCGATCAACGGCTCGCCGTTCGCGAACGGTCAGACGGCGCCGTGCTGGGTGGAGATCTCGCACGATGGGCGCTACCTCTTCGCGGTGAACACCGGCAGCTCGACGATCTCGAGCTTCAAGATCTTGCCCAATGGCTCCTTGTCGTACCTGGCGAGCACGCCATTCAGCAGCGGCACCGGGATCGGGGCGTTCGACGCCAGGCTCGACGTCGCGGGCAACTACCTGTACGTGGTGGACGCAGCGATCGCGTCGGTCAGCAGCTTCGCCGTGAGCGGCGGCTCCCTGACGGAGCTCGCGTCGTCTCCGACGACGCTTCCGAGCGGCGCCACGCCCTTCGGTATCGCCATCGTGGCGAGCTGAACCCGATGGGAGAGGGGGGTGCGGGCAGAGGGCCCGTCCCCCCGCTGCAATCGATCTACCCCGACCGTTTGGCTGGGTCACCCTCGCTTCGATTGAGCTCGGCAGCTGCACCTATCATCGGTTCGATCGCTCGGCCCGCTGATCGCCCCGTCCGTCCATTGTGTCGAACCCAAACCCATCGTGGTCACGAGCGCATGGGGCAGCGGGCGAGTCCAAGAGAACTAACGAGGGCAGAAGAGAGGTCGCGACCGCGGCGCCGCGATCTCTCAAGTCCTGGAGTCGTGCGAAGAGTGATGAAGGAAGCACGTCCGGCACCGGGGGCACGCCGCACTCGCCGAGGGGTCCCACTTTCCTAGACGACTATTTGCCCGGATCAGCGGGGCCAGGTCCGGAAGGCAGCGATGAGCCGCTGCTTCTGCTGATCGGGGATCTGCTCCTCGGTCAGCATGCCGGTGAGCCGGATCGTCTCCCGGATCTGCCTCAGGTAGTTGGTGCACCCCTCGCAGATCGCCAGGTGCTGCTCGACGCGTCGACGAGCGTCGGGACCGAGTGCGTCCTCGAGGTAGTCGGTGATGATCTCGATGACTTCGTGACAGGTCAGCCCACGCTCGGTCATCCGTCGCCTCGCCCCTCCGACAGATAGGCGTCCACCTCTCGGCGCACGCGGCTGCGGGCGCGATGCAGGAGGACCCGCTGATTCGTCTCGGAGAGGTCGAGGGCGCTGCGGACCTCTTCCGACGTCCAGCCCAAGACGTCTCGCAACCGGATGACCTCCGCCTGCATCGGGGGGAGCGCATCGATCGCCCGGCCGATGTGCTGGAGCGTATCGTTGGCGACGAGCCGACCCTCGGGGATGCCGCGCCAGTCGTCGGGGAACGTACGCCAGCCACCGGGGAAACGATCTGCCGTGCCTTGGAACCACTCTGGATCGATCGCGGACTCGGCGTCATCGCCCGCGAGTGACGAGAAGGGGACGCTTCGACCTTCGCGCTGCGCGCGGGTCTTCGCGATGTTCGCGACGATCCGATACATCCAGGTGCGGAGCGAAGAGCGGCCCTCGAAGCCTTCGAGCCCTTTGATGATCCCGAGCCACGCGTCCTGAACCACCTCTTCAGCGACGGCGCGCGACGAGACATACATCCGGGCGATGCGAAACATGGCTGCTTGATGCTGCTCGACGAGCATCATGAACGCCCGCTCGTCGCCGGCGCGCAATCGTTCGACGATGCCGAGATCAGCGGGGGACGCGAGGACGTTCGTCTCGCTCACAGAGCGGATACTAGCTGTCTGGGCGCGCCGCGATCCGGCGTCGCATGGCGAACCTGCCGTCCGAGCCACCTTGTGGAACTGCCAGGACCCGCTACGCACGATCTGTCTCGGGATACTTGCCGTTTGAGTTCTCGTTCAACGAGCCGGTTGCTTCACGACTGGGCCTGACCTGGGACTCCACGCTTGTATCCCAACGGGGTTCGAACTCGTGTCTCCACCTTGAGAGGGGTGTTTCCCGCATCCCACGACGAACGGTCTCATCCCGGGGTTGTGTTGTCGTGCCTGCTTGGGGGGCGAGTTGGGTCCTACCATGTCCTGTTTGGTTCACGACTTGCGGCCAGGTGTGTTGCCAAACCGTTGCCAGGCCAGGGGATGGAGAAACACGTCAAACATAACTTATCGCGTCCTGAACAGGTTGATGCCGGGCGTTTGCCGGTCGCTCAGGACGGGAACATGCGCCCGATCAGAGCCGTTCCGGGCTATCGCCTGAGCACCGATCGCACTGGATCTGGACTCGAGGCGATCCACGCGTCCCCTCTGTGCCAGGAGCCGCGCGGCGACGTTTCTGCGCGGGTGCGGTATGAACGAGTGATGAGGAAGCGGCCGGCTCGCGCCGCCGTCGCGGCCGTCGTGGCGGTCCTGGCTCTGACGGCGGGCGCCTGTGAGCCCGCCCCGACTGCCGAGCAACCCTCATCCGTCACATCGGCACCAGGGTCGACCGGAAGCAGAACCAGCGACGCACTGCTGTCCATCACGCCGAGGGAAGGCAGGAAGAGGGCGGAGCCGGGGGCCGGGATCTCCGTGACCGTTTCGGGCGGCACTATCACCAGCGTGACCGCGATGGCCTCGGGTGATCGGGTCGAGGGCCGATTGAGGGCCGGCGGTAACGCGTGGCACAGCCTGTGGGCACTCGAGACCAACACCCGCTACACGGTTCGAGCGACGGCGGCCGACGACAACGGGCGAACGGTCACCGAGCGCAGCACGTTCCGGACGCTGGCACCCTCGCGGACGTTCTCAACCAGGATCTTCGAGGGGTACCGGAAGACGTACGGCGTCGGGATGCCGATCATCCTCACGTTCAGCTCCCCGATCAGCAACGAGCGGGCGGTGGAGCGTTCGCTCGAGATCCAGACCTCCAGGCACGTGGTGGGCGCCTGGTACTGGGACGGCGATCAGACGCTCTACTTCCGGCCGAGAACGTACTGGCGGCCTCACACCAGGGTGCGGTTCGTCGGCCACCTCGACGGCGTCGAGGGCTCCCCACACGTGTATGGCGTGCACACCCTCACCCAGAGTTTCGTGATCGGCCGATCGCTCATCGCCGTGGCGAACACGCAGGCGCACCACGTGAAGATCTACCGGGACAAGCATCTGTTTGCGACCTGGCCGATGAGCGCCGGACGGCCGGGCGACGACACGCCGAACGGCACGTACCTCACGATGGCGAAGGCCAATCCCGAGGAGATGGTCGGACCCGGCTACGACATCGAGGTTCCCTGGTCGGTTCGGTTCACCGCGTCCGGGAACTTCCTGCACGATGCCTATTGGTCGGTGGGGGACCAGGGGTTCGCCAACGTGAGCCACGGGTGCGTGAACCTGTCCCCCGAGAACGCCATGACCTATTACAAGCTCGCCGTACTGGGAGATCCGATGACGATCACCGCGAGCCCGCGGGCTGGCACGTGGGGCGACGGTTGGACCGTCTGGTTTCTCCGCTGGTCCGAGCTTCTCGACGGGAACGCGTTGCACCAGGCGGTGCGAGCGGGGCCGAAGGGGAGCTCGTTCGTCGAGCGCGCTGCCCTTCGCCCGCCGCATGCGAGGGCGCCGCTCGGGACGTCGCGTCCGGGAAACGCCGACGCGACGTCGAGTTGACGGCCGTCGATGAAGGCACCCTGTGGGCGGCGCTCTATCTGATCTCACGGCAAACGGAAGGCCGCCAATTGCCCGTCAAGACAGGCACGATGGGAAACGAAGGCGACTTCTGAACTCGCCATAGCCAAACCCGTCCTCCCCGCGAATGAGCGATCGTCGCCCCGATGGGCCTTCAGGTGGATGAGTCGCCATCTTGCGTGGACGGGACACTGCCAGACGGCAGCAGGTGCAGCAGCGGACGCGACTTAGCGGCTCGATCAGCGGTCGACCAGCGAACACACCCCGCCCCTTGACGACCGGATGTACGCCGCGGGGCCAATGCAGGGCCACTCGCCCTCACAACCCGAGGATATGGCCTCTGACCTGCGTAGTCCCAACGGGGTTCGAACCCGTGTCTCCACCTTGAGAGCGTGGTCCGGCGAGATTCGCTCACCTGTGGCAACGCCGGGACACTGTGTTTGACCTGCTGCTTCGTTTACCCGTCAGCCGTGGTCCCCACCCGTCGCTTCTGGATGTCATGCGGAATCTGTGCGGGATATGGAGTGCGCGCGCCTCGGCGGCCGCCTCTTTCCGTCACGTCATGGGTCCTGCCCGAAGCGGGCCCGACGGCCCAAACCGAAGTTCAGCAGCCATAGGGAGTAGCGCCGACCCCATTTCGAGCGCGAGGAGCGACCGGATCTGATCGTTCTCCGCTTCGGGTCGCCGGACGCCTTCCAGACCAACAAGGCGAAGCAAGCGGGCGGGACTGCGACGTAGTGGGACGCAAGGCGGCAATCTCGAGCAAGCCACGCTCTGGCTGGGCGAAGATCGAGCGGCCGAGCGTGCCCAACGAAGGCTCCCGCAGTCAGCTGGCCGCACGCGAGTTGAAAAGAGGCAGTCCGCCTGCGGATAATACGAGAGCGACCTTCGCGCCCCAGGGGGGTGACGACCCAGTGGTCATGCGCTTCGATCCGTTCCGGGA
>JBAVEY010000187.1:0-3661 GCA_049587975.1 Actinomycetota bacterium
CCACGGCCCGAACTTCCACACGGAGGCGCCGCTCGCCGAACTCGTCGACGCGGTGGCCCGTGCGGGCGCGGCGTTCCTCGCTGTGGGCCTGACCACCGTCTGCGACGCACAGGTCAGCCGACGGGAGCTGAGCGCCTACCGGGCGGCCCTCGCTGCCGGGCGGCTCCCGGTGCGAACCGTGTGCATGCCACTCTCGCATCAGCTCGACGAGTACCTCTCGATCGGGCTCACCGGCCCCTTTGGCGATGATCGACTGCGCCTCGGCGCGATGAAGTTCTACGCCGACGGCTCGCTGATCGGAGGAACCGCCGCCTTCGAGGCGCCGTACGGTGAGCGCGGGGAGCTCCATGGCTCCCTCTACTGGCAGCCCGAGGAGCTTCGCGAGCTCGTCGGCCGCGCTCACCACGGCGGCTGGCAGGTCGGCATCCACGCACAAGGGGACCGCGCGATCGGGAACGCCCTGGATGCGATCGAGGCCGCAGTCTCCGTGGAGCCGCGAGAGCACCGGCACCGGCTCGAGCATGCCGGATACCCGACGGGTCCGCAGATCGAGCGGATCGCAAGGCTCGGGGTGATCACGGTGAACCAGCCGCGCTACCTCCACGACAGCGGTGATGAATTCCTCACCCGGCTCGGGCCTCGCGCGCACGGCCTGCAGCCGCTAAGGGATGAGCTCATGGCGGGGGTCAAGGTGGTGCTCAGCAGCGACTCGGATGTCGCCTCGTACCGCCCGCTCGAGCAGATCGGGTCGGCGATCGAACGCCGCACCCGGGGCGGCGCCCCGATCGGTCCAGACCAGCGCCTCTCGCTGGAGGAGGCCATGCTCGCCTACACGATCGATGCCGCCTTCGCCCTCAGGCTCGAGGATCGGATCGGCTCGCTGGAGCCGGGGAAGCTCGCAGACGTCGCCGTCATCGACGGCGACGTCCAGACGACGCCGCCCGAGGACCTTGGGTCGCTCGCGGCGTGGAAGACCTTCCTCGACGGGCACCTCGTCCATGACGCCGAGGCCCGACGATGAGTCCGGGCGAGCTCCAGACAGACCTCGACGGACGCGTCGCGATCGTGACCGGCGCCGCGCAGGGCATCGGCGAATCGATCGCCGCGTTCCTCGCGAAGGCCGGCGCAGCTGTCCTCCTCGCAGACATCCAGGAAGACAGGGTGGGTGACGTGGCCCGCCGGCTGCGCGCGGACGGGCACCGCGCGGTCTCGTACTGCGTCGACGTCCGCGACTCTCGCTCCGCGTCAGCGATGGTCGCCTCGTGCCTGGAAGAGTTCGGCACGGTCGACGTCCTCATCAACAACGCGGGCATCGACGCGCCGCCCGGCGCCGCGTGGGAGATCGACGAGGAGCACTGGCACCGCCTGATCGATACCAACCTCACGGGCGCCTGGTGGTGCACGACCGCCGTCCTCGGTCCGATGAAGAGGCAGCGATCCGGCCGGATCGTGTTCATCAGCTCGGGGAGCGCTCGGATCGGGGATCCCGGCATCTCCGTCGCCTACAACGCCAGCAAGGCGGGTCTGATCGGTCTCACGATCGGGCTCTCCGTCCACCTCGAGCCCTTCGGCATCCTCGTAAATGCGATCGCTCCCGGCTACACGGGCACCGGTGAACCCATGACGACGGAGGAGCGCTCCGCCTACGACGCCGCGCACCCGCTGGGGATCGTGGGACCCGAACCGGTCGCCCGAGCCTGCCTCTACCTCGCGTCCTCGGGCGGCGATTGGATCACGGGGGCCGTCCTGAACGTGAGCGGCGGTTGGTGGCGAGGGTGGTGAACGAACGTGGTGTCCGAGGCCGGAATGCCGCTCACGCACGAACGCGTGCCCGCCTTGGCTCGACTGCGGAAGGCGGGCGACTAGAGGTCACGCAGGGACATGCCACTTTGCTTCGGAGAGGAGCGGCGGGATGAACGACGAAGGGGCCAAGTCGGTGTCCATCGGCGAGGTACGGGAGGCGTACGAACAGCTGATGAGCGCGTTCGCGAGTGGCGATCCCGACGCGTACTTCGCATGCTTCCATGAGGACGCATCGTTCCTCTTCCCGAGCGAGCCGCAGCTAGAGCCGCTATCCGCTTACCGCTCAGCGTGGTCGCGTTGGCAACGTGAGGGCATCCGGTTCACCAACGTTGTCACCGATGACGTCCGTGTGCGCCTCTTCGGTGACACCGCCGTGGTCACTCATCGCATCGCGACGACCATCAGCGCTGGAGGGAAAGCCACGGTTGATCTTGAGCGGGAGAGCCTCATCTTCGCCCGGACCCGCGGGCGTTGGCTCGCGGTCCACGAGCACCTGTCACCCGCAGACACCTAAGATCCTGGCTTTGGGAGAGGACCCTTCGGCTGTTCAGCCGACCGGACCGCGTGCCCAATGGTTCACTCTGCCGTCTTGGTCGACATGCCAGCGTCCCGTCAGCGTGGCTACGCGGCTCGACGTCGTGTGGTGAATGCCGCAGAATCTGTCAAATGCGCGTCGTTACGTGGAACATGGGGATTGCGTGACCCTCGATTCAGTTGACCGGGCGTCCACGATCAGGCCTGGCATTACCTACTCGGACTCGGTCGCCCTGGCGTTCCTTCAGGAGGCTGACGTCTCTCTCCGTCGCGGGGAGCTGACGAGCCTCGGATTGCTGATTGCCGTTCATCCGGATTCCTCCGCGCCGCCCACGAGGATCTGACCTGTCCCGGGCTCGTGCAGGACGACTCCAACCTTGTCGACCGCCCGCTCGAACGCCTCCTGGAAACCTGCCGGCGAATTGAACGGGATGGGGTCGCCCCGAGAGTGGATCCCGTGGGCCGGATTGGCTTGGACGTGAATCACCCCCGCGTACCAGGCATGGCCGCGACGGACCTTGGTCGGGTCGCTCGCGAGGTCGTTCGTCCACAGGTTGACGGTGAACTTGATGCTCTTGTGCGGTCGTTCCGCGACTACCTCATCCATTCCGTACCTCCCATCGCCTCTTCTGATCGTGGCACCCGTCGACGAGGCTGGCGCCCTTCTTCAGGTTGCAATCGCGGCAGAGCCTATCTGCCCGCATCTCAAGAGACAGAGACCTCACCCACTCAACACACGGGCCGCTTGCAAGAGAGCATCGAACTCGGCGGTCCATCAGCGATGGCAGCACACTTAGCTCACCCGGCAACGAAGAAGAGGTCAGGCTCGCAAGCCCGCCGGAACACATCCATCCGCAATCTGGGGCGAACCGCCGACGCCGACGGGAAGGGCCCGCCTCTCTTCGCGGTGGGAGCCTCGGCTCGGATGCTTCGGTCAGCGATGTACGCTCTGATTGACGAGGACATGCGTATCGATCATTTCGCCTTCGGCTCGATCCGCATCGACGGGGTTATGTACGAGCACGACGTCGTGATCTCTCATGGGGAGGTCCGCAAGCGGAAGAAGAAGGCCTCGAGGCCCTTCCGCGATGCCTTCGGCCACACGCCGCTTTCCGTCAAAGAGGACATCCCCTGGGACTGCCGGCAGCTGGTGGTGGGCACCGGGGCGGACGGCGCCCTACCCGTGATGGACGAGGTCAAGGCTGAGGCCGCTCGTCGCGAGGTGGCGTTGGTGACCGTCCCGACCCGAGAGGCCATCCGGGCCTCCAGGAGGAGCCCAAGGGCACGAACGCGATCCTGCATCTGACCTGCTGATCGCTGGTGC